>JBFHRB010000008.1:0-30444 GCA_041591915.1 Nitriliruptorales bacterium | reverse complement strand
CTCGTCGAGGCACAGGTTCGCGGCGTGCATGACCATGTTGATCATGCGTTCGTCGTGGGCCATGCGGACGAACTCGGCGAGCTCCGGGACCCGCTCAGCGCCCGGCTCGCCCTTCTGGATGCCCTTGAACGCCTTGCGGAGTTCGCGGATCCGTTGGTCGGGGTTGACCGGCTTGTAGGGGTTGCGCATGCGTCTCTTCGAGGGGGTCGGGTAGTGGAGAGGCTAGTGCTCGCCCTCGCCCTGCGTCCCGCCGGCCGTTGTGTCATCCGGCTGACATTCGTGGACGGCCGTCGGTGGCGGGCCCGTTCACCCACTCGGAGCCACCGGTGAGCGGTGGCCGGAGGAGGATGACATGTCACGAGACATCGACTGGATCAAGCGTCCGGGACGCGGAGCCGACCTGCGCACGGGCCTACGAGAACGCAGCATCGGCTTGGCCCTGGGCGCGGCCGGGGTGCTCACGGTGGCCGTCGCAACCATCGGCAACCTGACGGCGGGTGGCAACCCGGCGCGGGCGGTCTGGACGTTCGGCGCAACGACGGCGGGCCTGGGCCTCGTCAAGACAGGGATCGCGATCGTGCTGGTTGGGATCGTCCTTCGGCTCTGGCTACGCGTCGACAGCGTGAAGGAGTCGCTCGCCCGAATGAAGGGACGGACGCCGCCAGGCGGCGTGCGTACCGGCGACGTCGAGACGCCGTTCGGGCCGGCGACGTCGGCCGCGACATCCCCGGACCCCCTCCCGATCCACAGGATGGCCAGGGCGATGTGGCTCCCGGCGCTCGTCATGGGTGTCATGGCCGTGGCCGTGGGCTTCGTCTTCTCGCTGGCCGCCTCCGCGCAGGACCCGACGATCGTCGCGTTCCGCCGATGGAGTGCGCTGTCGCAGGGCACGATGTTCCTGGGGGAGACGTTCCTCCTGGCGGGCATCTCGTTCCTGCTCGGGACCATCCTGTCCGGGCTCCGTGAAGGTGGCGGGGAAGTCCAGGAGGAACTCGGCGTCGCCGTCAAAACCCTCAGGATGCCCACGAGCGCCAAGGCGTTCATCGCGCTGATGGCGACGGGCATGATGATCGGCATCGCGCAGTTCGTGCTCTACCTCGTCGGCGCAGCCAACGCTGGTGACCCCGGGTTCGTGACGACCGCCGCCTGGCTCGGGCCCCTCCGTGAGGTGGGCCTCGGCGTGATGCTCGCCGGGATCGTCCTCGCCCTGCACACCATCGCCGGGGCGCTGGGGTTCCAGTTCAGCCGCATCCGTGAACTCATCGCCACCGGCGCCTGAGAGGAGATCGACATGGCAACGCTCGCACGCAACGAGTTCGACGTCCCGACCACCCCGATCGACCGCGACGACGACTTCCTCGTCGTCGTCAGCGATCGAAGCCTCGGCCGCAACACCCCCCAACGGGTGGCGTCCCGGCTGTGGGCCCCCATGCTGGCGATGGCCCTCATCGCCTTCCCAGCGGCCTTCGTCCTCGCCCTCGTGCGGAGCTCGCTCATCGGTGACGGAGCCACGGACGTCGTGGCGATCGCCCAGTTGCAGCACCTGACCGCAGCCGTCATGTTCACGGGGTTCCTGGCCGTCCTCAGCGCGATCACCTTCGCGGTGGCGCGGATCCTCGGTGAGTTCCGCTCAGGCGGCGGGCTCGTCCAGGAGTCCGCGGGCGTACGCGTCCAGACGCTGCGGATGCCAGCGCCCGCCAAGGGCATGCTCGCCCTGATGATGGCCGGGATGATGGCCGTGCTGATCCCCGTCGTCCTCCACGTCGTGGCCGCCGCGGCGATCGTCGGCCCAGCCGAGGCGGACCTGCTCCGTTCGGAGCGCTGGTTCGAGGTGCTCGAGGGCATCAGGCGCCTCGGGGTCGCGGCCTTCCTGCTCGGCATCTCCCTCGGGCTCGGCACGATCGTCCACGTCCTGAGGTTCCAGGCCACACACATCCGCGAGGTCGCGGACGAGGTCGGGTCCAGCAGGTGAACCCGAACGACGGCAACGCCCCGCGGGAACACGGTGCCCCGCGGGGCGTTGGCCCTGGGACGACCACTGGAGCCCCGCATGCAGGCCGCAGAACGACACGCTGCCTGGATCGCGCGCTGCCCGGGGCGTGGCGACCTCGCGCTCTTCTCGGAGGGCGACCTCGCGGAGCTGCGCCGCATCGTCGGTGAGGAGACGCTGCCGGCAGGCACGCCGCTCATGTCGGAGGGTGAACCGGTCTCCAGCGTCGGCGTCATCCACGCCGGGACCGTGGAGCTCTACCGTCGGTCGGGTCGGCGCCGCGTCGTTCTCCACCTGCTGCGAGCGGGTGACGTGTACGGCGACATCCCGGTGCTGTGCGAGATGTCGGCTCCGTTCTCGGCCCGGGTCCTGTCGACCGCGACGGTGACGCGCATGGTGCCCGGCACGTTGTGGGAGGTGCTCGAAGCGGAGCCCCAGCGCTGCCGCCGCTTCCTGTACAGCGTCGCCTCGCGGCTCGAACGGTCGCAGCGCCGCCTGCTCGAGCTGACGGCTGGCGACCTCCGGTCCCAGGTCGCGACGCTCCTGCTCGACGAGACGGCGGGGGTGGGAGGCGAGGTCCGCCTGACCCAGACGACGATCGCGGGGCTCCTGGGTGCGTCACGCCAAGCGGTGAACGGCGTCCTGAAGGACCTCGAACGCGAGGGGGCGCTGGAGATCGGCTACCGGCGCGTCGCCGTCATCGACCCTGTCCAGCTCGCCGACGGGCTCAGCTGACCGACCCCGCCCCATCGGCGTCGGGCGGCGTCTCGGCCGCCGGGACCGGACGACCTGGGTCCGGCTGCGGCGCACCGTCCGCATCGCTCGGTGCTGGCTCCGCGTCCGCGTCCTCGCCAAGGTCGTCGCCGGTGATGCCCGCGCCCTCTGGCCCCGCTTCACCGGAAGGCGACGGGGCAACCTCGAGCCCGAGCTCGCCACGGAGCTCGTCGAGGAGATCGTTGGCGTTCTCCCGCTCGAGGTCGGCGCTGGCCTCCTCGAAGCTCGGTAGTCGGGGCGAGGCTGTGGTAACGGGAGCCACCTCGGAGACGCGCCCGACGAGCGCCCGGATGAAGTCGATCGTCGACTGGCCCATCCCCGTGCCGTCGTGCGCCCTCGCCAGCGCGAACAGCACGGTCCGCAGCGTGGTGAGGTCGTCGGGGAGGGAGCCGTCCGTCGCCCAGCTGTCGTGCGCGTCCTTCGCGATGCCCGTCACCCGCGAGACCGAGCCGGCGACCTTGTAGGCGTGGAACGAATGAGCGAACGCCACCAGCTCCGCCAGTGGTGCCTCGGCCGACGGCACGTCGCCCTTCGCGAGCTGCTCGTTCGGTACGTGGGGATGCGTGGCCATCAGCTCAGCTCCGAGATGGGGCGTCGTCCGGCGAACCCCTGGTCGACGGCATGGAACCACTCGAGGTCGCGGTCGCCCTCGAGCCAGCACAGGAACACGTCCCCGGCCGCCGTCCGCATGGGGAAGTCGAACAGCAGCGGGGCGTGTCCCTTCACGTGGATGTCGCGCTCGGTGAACCAGTCCAGTTCTTCACTGAGGCGGGCCTCGAGTGCCTTCACCTCCGGGACGGGGACCGGTTCGCCACGACGTTGCCCCGCGAGCAGCGACGCGAGCTCCGCCCGGATCGGCACGATCCGATCAGCGCGCTCGACGAGCTCGGGGATGAGGGCCTTGGCCTCGTCCAGGGTGAAGTAGCGGTCCATCGCGCCGAGCGTAGGGGCGGTCGGCGCGGTCGGCGCTCAGCTGGTCGGGTCGCAGTTGTCGCGTGCGTGGTCCTCGACCGCGGCGGCGGCGGTGCGGAACTCCTCGGACTGCAGGACGGACGGGTCCTGCGTGTCCCTCGCCTGCTTCGCACGCTCGAGGACGGTCCGCGCCTCGTCGACGATCTCGTCCGGGGCCTCGACGACGAGGGTCTCGCCGGCGGCGATCGCCGCGTCGATGTCCCGCTCGTTGGCAGCGGCAGCAACCCGTGCGGCTGCGCTGCAGTACTCGACGAGCTCGCGCGTCTCCTCGACCTGCTGCTGGACCTGCTCGACGGCCTGCTCGGCCGCGGCGCAGCCCGACAGGACGAGGCCGGTCACGACGGCGGCGACGAAGGTGGTGCGCATGCGTGGTTCCTGTGTCGACGGACGTCCCGACCGTACGGAGGCCGCTGGCGCTGCGGTCGGGCCCGGCCCGGCCGCCCGTCGGTGGCCGCCTCGCTCGCGTACGGTCGCCACTGGCCGACAGGACAGTGCATGGAGCGCAGAACGCCCTTCCGCGAGGGGCCGGGCCGGCTTCCCGGCGCCCCGCTCCGTACGCCCTCCTTCGACGAGGCGCTGGAGCGACTCGTGGCCGGAGACCTCGACATGGGCCGGTACCTGCGGAACCGGCTGACCGGCCGTCTGGCGCCCCTGCTCGGTGCGCTGCGGCGCGACTCGGTCGGCAACCACGCGCCCACGAGCACGGCCATCACGATCGCGATCCACCGCGTCGAGGAGGACCCCGCTGGCGCGGCCACGCGGCTCGACGGGGGTTGGACCCCCATCGAGTTCGCGGCGTACGCGGTGCTCGAGGGCCTCCGTGCGATCGACCGTCCCATCGTGTGGCCGCGAACGCTGCCCCTGACCCCTGCACAGGCGCTGTGCGTCGTCCTGCTCACGATGGACGGCCTCGACGCCGGTGCCGTGTGCCGCCTCCTCGATGTCGACGAGGAAGACGTCGGTGCGGCCCATCGCGGCGGGCTCGTCGCGTTCGACCTCGGCAACCCGGTGCAGGTCGTCTGCCCGACGTGGCCGGTGGTCGCCCGGATGGAGTCGAGTGAGGGCGAGGACCACGGGGACGGACTCGTGCACGCGACACGATGCGAGCTGTGTGCCAGCGGACGCGACCGCCTGGCGCTGCGCCGCGCCGCGATCGCATTGGAGGCCCCCGGCCTCGCCGGGACCGGCCTCGGCCGCGCGGCCCTCTGGGCTCGCCGCTACGCCTGACCGGCCGGGTCGGCCTGCCACGCGCACGGCCACAGGGCCCGCTGTAGCCTCGACGCGACCCGAGCCGGGAGCCCGACGTTGTCCCAGGAGATGCGTGAACAGCAGGTCTACGCAGACCAGCCGATCATCCTCGACGGCATCCCCGACCAGTACGTCGACGTCGACGGCCTCGAGACGGCGGAGTGGCTGGATTCGTTCGACGCCGTCGTCGACGAGCGCGGCAAGTCGCGCGGTCGGTTCCTGCTGCTGAAGCTCCTCGAGCGCGCCCGGCAGCAGAACATCGGCATCCCGGCGCTGACCTCGACCGACTACATCAACACGATCCCGCCCGAGCGCGAGCCCCGCTTCCCGGGCGACGAGTACATCGAACGCCGGATCCGCAGCTACATCCGCTGGAACGCGGCGGTGATGGTCCACCGGGCGAACCTGAAGTACGGGGTCGGCGGGCACATCGGTACCTACGCGTCGGCGGCGTCGCTGTACGAGGTCGGCTTCAACCACTTCTTCCGGGGCAAGGACCACCCGGGTGGCGGCGACCAGATCTTCTTCCAGGGGCACGCGTCGCCCGGTATCTACGCGCGGGCGTACCTCGAGGGCCGACTCGACGAGGAGCGACTCGACCGCTTCCGGCGCGAGGTCGACCCGGGGGGGCTGTCGAGCTACCCGCACCCGCGACTCATGCCCGACTTCTGGGAGTTCCCGACCGTCTCGATGGGGCTCGGGCCACTGCACGCGATCTACCAGGCGCGCTTCAACCGCTACCTGCACAACCGCGGGATCAAGGACACCTCGCAGCAGCGCGTGTGGTTCTTCGGAGGGGACGGTGAGACCGCCGAGCCCGAGACCCTCGGTGCGCTCACGGTCGCGAGCCGCGACACGCTCGACAACCTCATCTTCGTCATCAACTGCAACCTGCAGCAGCTCGACGGGCCGGTGCGCGGCAACGGCAAGATCATCCAGGAGCTCGAGGCCGTCTTCCGTGGGGCCGGCTGGAACGTCATCAAGGTCGTGTGGGGCACGCCGTGGGACGACCTGCTCGCGCGCGACGCCGACGGCGTCCTCATCAGCCGCATGAACGAGGTGCCCGACGGGCAGTTCCAGACCTACACGGTCAAGCCCGGCGCCTACATCCGCGACCACTTCTTCGGTGCGGACCCGCGCCTGCGCCAGCTCGTCGAGCACCTCAGCGACGAGGAGCTCGAGAAGCTCCCACGCGGTGGCCACGACTACCACAAGGTCTACGCGGCGTTCCGGGCGGCGGTCGAGCACCACGGTTCACCCACCGTGATCCTCGCCCAGACCATCAAGGGCTGGACGCTCGGCCCGGACTTCGAGGCGCGCAACGCCGTTCACCAGATGAAGAAGCTCAGCGCCGATGCCCTGAAGAGCTTCCGCGACCGGCTGTTCCTCGACCTCACGGACGAGCAGCTCGAGGGCGACCTTCCCCCGTACGTGCACCCCGGCGAGGACTCGGCAGAGATCGAGTACCTCCGCGAGCGGCGCCGTGAGCTCGGCGGCTCCATCCCGGAGCGGCGCTCCGCCCACACCCCGATCAGCGTGCCCGGGGACGAGAAGTTCACCGCGCTGGACGACGGGTCGGGCAACCAGGAGGTCGCCACGACGATGGCGTTCGTCCGGCTCCTCAAGGACCTGTTCCGCGCGAAGGGGTTCGGCGAGCGGATCATCCCGATCATCCCGGACGAGGCACGCACGTTCGGCATGGACTCACTGTTCCCGACGCTCAAGCTCTACGACCCGCACGGCCAGACGTACGAGCCCGTGGACAGCGACCTGCTGCTGTCCTACAAGCAGTCGGAGAAGGGCCAGATCCTCCACGAGGGCATCACCGAGGCGGGCTCCATGGGCTCGTTCTCGGCGGCCGGCTCGAGCTACGCCACGCACGGCGAGCCGACCATCCCGATCTACATCTTCTACTCCATGTTCGGGTTCCAGCGGACGGCCGACTCGATCTGGTCGGCCGCCGACCAGCGCTGCCGGGGCTTCCTGATCGGCGCCACCGCCGGTGGGACCACCCTCAACGGCGAGGGCCTGCAGCACCAGGATCGGGCGAGCCACATGTACGCCCTCGCGAACCCGGCGGTGGTCGCGTACGACCCGAGCTTCGCCTTCGAGATCTCGGCCATCGTCAAGGACGGTCTGCGCCGGATGTTCCCGGAGGATCCCGCTCAGGCCGAGGACCTCATCTACTACCTGACGGTCTACAACGAGCCGGCGATCCAGCCCGCTCGCCCCGAGCACGTCACGGACGAGGACATCGTTCGCGGCATCTACCGGTTCAAGCAGGCCGAGGGCGGCACGCACGTCGCCCAGATCCTGTCCTCGGGGACGCTCGTCAACGAGGCGCTCAGGGCGCAGGCGATGCTCGCCGAGCAGTGGGACGTCGCGGCCGACCTGTGGTCGGTGCCGGGCTGGAACCAGCTCCTGCGCGACGGCATCACCTGCGACACGCACAACCGCCTCAACGGGCCGGACGACCAGCTCACGCCGCTCGTGAGCCAGGTGCTCGACGGGGTGCCCGGGCCGTTCGTCGCCGTGAGCGACTGGATGAAGACGACGCCCGGCGGGATCGTCGACTGGATCCCCGGCCCCTATGCGGTGCTGGGCACCGACGGGTTCGGCCGTTCCGACACGCGCGAGCAGCTGCGGCGCTACCACCGGATGGACGCCGAGTCGGTCTGCGTCGCCGTCCTCGCCATGCTCTCCAAGGAGGGCAAGATCGACCGTGAGGTCGTCGACAAGGCGATCGCCGACTACGGCCTGCCGAAGGACCCGCCACCGATCGCTGAGTAGGCGACGACTCAGCCGCGCGTGACGAGGTCCGACGTGATGTCGGCCACGGTCGGCGTGCCCGCGAGCGTCATGGCGCGGGCCAGCTCCTCGCTGAGGCCGCCCAGGACGGCGGCGACACCGGGCGCCCCGTGGGTCGCGAGCCCCCACAGGACCGGTCGGCCGACCAGCACGGCCTGCGCCCCGAGCGCCAGTGCCTTGAAGACGTCGACGCCCCTGCGGATCCCGCCGTCCACGTAGACCTCGGCCTGCCCGGCGACGGCCTCGACCACCTCCGGCAGCGCCAGCGCGGTCGGGATGGCCCCGTCGAGCTGGCGCCCGCCGTGGTTGCTGACCACCACCGCGTCGGCCCCGGCATCGACGCAGCGTGCCGCGTCATCGCCCCGGTGAAGGCCCTTGACCACGAGTGGCAGCTCGGTCTCGGCCCGGATCCACGCGAGGTCGTCAGGCGTGAGCCGCTTGTCATGCGAGCTGAAGAAGGCCTCGAGCCCGGACCCCGACGTCTCCGGGAGGTCGGCCGGCAGGTTCGCCATGCCGAGGCCGTCCGGCAACGTGAAGCCGTTGCGTGCGTCTCGGGGACGGTGCCCGAGTATCGGTGCGTCGACGGTCAGCACGATGGCGCCGTAGCCCGCCGCCTTCGCCCGTGCCAGCAGTGACCGCGCGAACCCGCGGTCCTCGAAGATGTAGAGCTGGAACCAGCGCGGCGCGCCCGGCGCGGCCGCCGCGACGTCCTCGAGCGACGTCGTGGCCAGCGTCGAGACGACCATGAGGGTGCCGGCGGACGCAGCCCCTCGCGCCGTTGCCGCCTCGCCCTCCGCGTCGGCCATCCGCTGGTAGGCCGTCGGCGCGACGAGGACGGGCGTGCCGACCGGGGTGCCCAACACGGTCGTCGCGGTGGACACCGACGCGACGTCGCGCAGCACGTGCGGCCGGATCCACCAGCGGTCCCAGGCCGTGCGGTTGCCACGGAGCGTGGCCTCCTGCTCGGCGCCGCCGGCGTAGTAGTCGTAGACCATCGAAGGCAGCGCCTCGCGCGCGGCCGCCTCGAGCGCGTCGAGGTCGAGCACGGTGACCTCCAGGGAGCCCGGCTGGGCGGGCGACGCTACTCCTCGGCGAGCATGTCGAGGACAACGGCAGCGGACCAGGACTGGTCGCGGGCTCCCAGCGGCGCACCGGTCGTCGCATGCACGTACTCGGCGAATCCGGCGTCGCGAGTGAGCGCCAGCGTCGCCTGTCGGAGCTGGGTCGCGGGCAGGCGGTCATGGCAGCGGCGCAACGCCCGCCAGAACAGCCAGGTGGTCACCGGCCAGATGGGGCCCCGCCAGTAGTTGCCGGGATCGAAGGAAGCGTCGCTTGGGCTGGTGCTGGGTGGGAGGTCGAACGCGAGGCCCTCGGCGCCCACGAAGAGGCGTCCGCCGAGCAGCGCCAGCTGGCGACTCCGCAGCGCGCCGTGGACGTGTCCGGCGACCAGCGGCGCCAGCCCCGCGAGCGTCGTGGCCTCGAGTGCGCGGTCGGTGACGAGATCGTGGTCGAGGCACAGGCCGGTGCGGGGGTCCATGGCGCGTTCGAGCCCACGGACGGCCCGGTCGCGCCACGCGAGGATCGTGCTCAGCGTCGTCGTGTCGGCCGCCGCCCGCTGGCCGAGCGCGAACAGCGCGTCGCCGGCGGCCGCGAAGATCGCCGTCCCGAGCACGTCGGTCACCCGGAACGGGTGCTCCGCGTGGAGGCGGGCGTCCTCGTAGCCCGCCGAGCGCAGGTCGTCGAGGAGCCGCACGAAGCGGTCGTAGTCGATGGTGGTCGGTCGCTGCGCCGGGTCGGCGACGTGCCCGAGATCCGCGCGCGCGTACGGCTGGACCGGCCCGTCGATCTGCGCGAGCGCAGGGTCCCAGCGCGGGCTGTTGTCGAGGCCGGATTCCCACGGGTGGAAGATCGTGAGCAGGCCGGACCCCGTCGGGTCGCGGCACTCGGCGAGGTAGCGGTGCCAACGCAGCAGCGGCGCGAACAGCTCATGGGCGAACGCCGTGCCCTCGCCGGGCTCGCCGTGGGCGTCGGCGCGTTCCACGATCGTCCGCGCCGCGAGCGCGTGGAGCGCCGGCTGGACGATCCCGCTCGTCGGCACGTCCGGCGGCGCAGACCGGATCGAGCCGCTGTCCCAGCGCGCCGCGTCGGGGAAGTAGCCGTCGCCGCCGCGGTAGGCGATGTGGGGGATGCGCCCGTCCCTCCACTGCGCGGCCAGCAGGCTCCGCAGCTCGTCCTTGGCGCGCTCGAGGTCGAACGTCGACCACCCGATGGCGACCAGCGCCGAGTCCCAGCTCCACTGGTGGGGGTACAGCCCGGACGCCGGTTGCGTGTACGACCCGTCGACGTCATTGGCCACCAGCACCGCCCGCGCGGCGCTGGCCAGGGGGTCCGCCCGGTCCGACGTCATGCGGCAGTGTTCCGCATGGCTGCGTCCCCACTCCGCAGGCTCGGTACCGTCCAGCGCATCATGGACCCAGCACAGCGCAGACTCCTGACCGTCGTCGGTGGCATCGTCGCCGTCACCGTGCTCGCACTCCTGCTCCTGTGGCCAGAGCCCGTCGCGCTCCCGGCCATCGCCGATCGGGCGGAGCTCGTCGACGGGCGCGTCACGTCCGTCGAGTTCTTCGAGGAGGAGCCGGACGAGTTCCTCGGCCTGAGCGGCGAGATGGTCCGCCTCGACATCGAGGTGCTCGAGGGCGACGACGCCGGCACGGTGACCCGGATCGAGTCCCCGGTCGAGGGCTACCCGACGTTCCGCGAGGGCGATCGGGTCAAGCTCTCGCCCGGTGGGGTGCCGGGGGAGGAGACCCAGTACTTCGTCTCCGACTTCCGTCGCACGGTCCCGCTGTGGACGCTCGGCATCATCTTCGTCCTTGCCGTGGTCGGCATCGGCGGCTGGCACGGCCTGCGGTCGCTGACGGGCCTGGCCATCAGCCTCTTCGTCGTCGTGCGCTTCGTCGTGCCGGGCATCATCACCGGCCAGAACCCGGTCCTGATCGGGCTCGTGGGCGCCGTCGCCGTCATGATCGTCACGCTGTACCTGGCGCATGGCGTGAACGCGATGACGACGGCTGCCGTGGTCGGCACCAGCGCCGCCCTGGTCGTCACGGTCCTCCTGGGGGCGGTCTTCGTCGAGGTCGGCAAGCTCACCGGCTTCTCCTCCGAGGAGGCCACGCTCGCGCGCTTCGTCGTCGAGGGGCTCGACCTCCAGGGCCTCGTGCTCGCGGGCCTGATCATCGCCGCGCTGGGTGTGCTCGATGACGTCACCGTCACGCAGGCTTCCACCGTGTTCGCCCTCCGCGACGCCGACCCGGGCATGGGCGTCACCGAGCTCTTCCGGCGGGCCATGGTCGTCGGTCGCGATCACATCGCCTCCACCGTCAACACGCTGTTCCTGGCGTACACGGGTGCCTCGCTGGCGCTGATGGTCCTCTTCTCGACGGGTGGGCTGCCGGTCGCGGAGATCCTCAACTCCGAGGTCGTCGCCGAGGAGCTCATCAAGACGCTCGTCGGCTCCATCGGCCTGATCTCGGCCGTGCCGATCACGACGTTCCTGTCGGCGACCGTCGCCGTCGGGGGCCAGCTCGGCACGGGCGGGGCGCACGTGCACGCGCACCCGCACCCCGTGGTGTCGGGCGAGGCGCCACCGGCGACCGAGGACGAGGCGGCCTACGCCGCGTGGGTGAAGTTCCTGCGTGAGGGACCGCCCGACCTCGGTGACACGCCGCCGTCCCCGGACGGCGACGAAGGCCCGTAGTCGCTACCTGACCGCGCCCGAGCCGTGCGGTACAACGTCGGGGACGGACCAGGGGACCGAGTTGGGATCGCTCCGCTTCTTCTACGGGACGATGAACTGCGGCAAGTCGACGCTCGCGCTGCAGATCGACCACAACAACGCCGGCGCCGGCAAGCGTGGGCTGCGCCTGACGATGCACGACCGCGAGGGGGCGGCGATCTCCTCGCGGATCGGCCTTTCACGGGAGGCGATCGTCCTCGACGCCCACACCGACATCGAGCGCCTGGTCCGTGGCCGGCTCGGGGCCGGCGAGGCCCTCGACTACCTGATCTGTGACGAGGCCCAGTTCTACACGCCGGCGCAGGTCGAGCAGCTCGCCCTGATCGCGGACGAGCTCGACATCGACGTGGACGCCTTCGGGCTGCTCAGCGACTTCGCGACCCAGCTCTTCCCCGGGTCGAAGCGGTTGATGGAACTCGCAGACGAGCGGACGGAGCTGCAGGTCCGCGCGAGGTGCTGGTGCGGCGCGCCGGCCACCCACAACGCCCGCACGATCGACGGCCGGATCACCTACGAGGGCGAGCAGATCGTCGTCGGCGACATCGACGGTGGTCGCGTCGCGTACGAGGTGCTGTGTCGGAGGCACTACCGCCAGGGCGTGACGGGTGCCACGGCCGACGCCGTGGGCGATCCGGAGCCGATGCGCTCCGACCGCTGACCCCCGAGACGACGAAGGCCCCGGCGAGACGCCGGGGCCGTCGCAGGTCGCCGTGCGCTACTTCACGAAACGGAACGTCAGCGGGTAGCGGTAGTGCTCGCCGTTGCTCGCCTTGATCGCGGCGATGATGGGCAGGACGAACGCCATGATCCCGAAGACGATGAAGCCGAGGAGTCCGATGATCACCAGCGTCAGGATCCCGGAGATCAGGAAGTAGATGAAGATCGAGATCTGGAAGTTCAGGGCCTCCTTGGCCTCGATCTCGATGAACTGCGACTCCTCCTTCTTGATCAGCCAGATGATCAGCGGGCCGATCACGCCGAGCACGAAGATCGCCAGGTGCGCGAGGACCGACCACAGGGTGTCGTCGGAGGAGTTCGACGGTGCCGAACCACCCGCGACGGGCCAGTTCGAGGGACTGCTCGCCGGCTGGCCGGGCGCGGTCTGCTCGGTCCACTGGGCTCCGTCCCAGTAGCGCTGCTGGCTGGGCATCGAGGGGTCGGCGTACCAACCCGCGGGAGGCGCGGCTCCGCCGCCGCCGGGTGTGCCCGGGTCGTCCATCGGCGTCCCGAGATCGTCGCTGCTCATCCTGCCGTCCCCTTGTCGCGTCGCGTGACGATACGAACATACTCGTCCACCGGCAGCGGCTGGTCAGGCACCGCGACGACCCACGTCCCCGTCATCCTGTCGTGCCAGGTCCGACGCTCGGCGTCCCAGAGCATCCAGAGGAAGCCGAGGCCGAACACGAGCGCCGACAGCAGCTTGGCGAACAGGCGGCCCCACGCCTTGCCCCAGCCGATCGGCTGGCCCCGGTCGTCCACGATCCGGATCCGTAGCCAGTGCTTGCCCGGGGTCTGGGAGAGGCGCGTCGACTCGCAGACGACCGGCCACGCGACCAGCGGGATGTAGGCGATCACGTAGGACACGATCGCGACGATGATGCCGCCGCGCTCGCCGCCCAGGGCGAACCCGATGAGCGACGCGATGCCGATCACGAGCACGGCGCCGAACCCGAGCACGGCGGCGACGCCGTAGTCGATGAAGTAGGCGCCGAGACGGGTCCCGAAGTCCGCGGTCACGAGGCCGCGGGGCCCGAGCGGGCCGGCAACGACATGGTGGCCAGGCGGGGCCGGCGGCTGCCAGTGCTCGGTCCATCGACCCCCGTCCCACCAGCGGTGTCCCGGCCCGGTGGGGTCCGGGTACCAGCCGGCCGGCGGTGGCGGTGCTCCCTCCACGCTCAGGAGTGGAGCCAGAGGAGTGGCTCGACGGGGATGTTGCGCAGGACCCAGAACAGCGAGACGCCGATGCCGACACCCAGCATCCATCGAGCGGACGGCTCGAAGCGGCGGTCGGTCCGTCCGAGCGACCGGCCCAGCCACAACAACCACGCCACGAGCAGGAACGGCAGTGCGGTCACGGTCAGGACGTTGAACCCGGCGGCGGCGACAACGTCGCCCCGCAACAGCGCGTGCACGCACCGGAGCGTCCCGCACCCGGGGCACTCGAGACCCGTCACGAGCTTGAAGGGGCACGTCGGGTACGCACCGGGCTGGTTGGGGTCGACGACCGCGAGGACCGCGCAGGCCGCCAGCCCGACCGCGCCGACCGCGGCGGGTGGCGTCCACGCGGGGAGCCGGGTGACGGCCCCGTGCAGTGCGGTGTCGACGGTGCTCATCAGAAGTTGCCGCCCCCGAGGCCGACCGCGAGTGCGAACACGAAGTAGAGGACGGCGAAGACGAGACCGACGCCGGCCGAGATCAAGGTCCACATGCGTGCCTTGTCGGCGGCCTCGCGGGCGGCGGTGGCGTCACCGCGGTTGATCGCCTCCTTGGCCCGAGCCGAGAACACGATCCCGGCGATCCCGGCGGGCAGGCAGCACAGGATCGTGGCAGCGATCGACTGCCAGAACCACGGATCGATCCCCGTCACCGGGCCCGTGCTCGTGACGCCGTAGCCGCCGCCAGCGTCCCAGCCCTGGCCCACCTGCGACTGCTGCTGCAGCGGCGCGCTGTGCTCGGTCCACTTCTCGCCGTCCCAGTACCGCTGCGTGCCGGGCTGGGTCGGGTCGGGGTACCAGCCCGGTGCCGGGTTCTGGTTCGGAGGGTTCTGGTCCATGCGTTGCCCCTGTCGTTCCGTCGTCGCGGACTCTAGGCCAGCCCGCCGACCGCGGGCGGTCGAGCAGGAACCGCGCCTGGCCCTGTCGAATCACTCACCACGGACGCGCGTGCCCGCCGTCCGTCGCCCACGCCTGGAGCACACCATGCGCCGCTTCGTCCACCTCCTCGTCGCCGCGATGGCAGCCGTCAGCCTCCTCGCTGCCGGGACCACGCCCGCCTACGAGCCCACCACCGAGAACCTCTTCACCCACAACCCCAACGCGGGCTGTGCGGACCGGAGCGGCCACGTGCTCATCCGTGAGCAGCTCGCGGGCTCGAACTGCGGCTACATCTACGGCGCCCCCATCGGCCAGATCGAGGAGGAGACCGAGTCCGGCGTGTTCGAGAACGCGCGCGAGTACACGACCACCGAGGGCGAACTCTTCCGCCTGGACGGCAGCCGCGACATCGAGGGCGTCGTCGTCGTCGCCTCGCGCGAGAGCTTCTGCGCGTCGCCGGCCCCCGTTCCGTGCGTCCCGCACGGCGGCCAGGGCTCCGGGCTCGGCGAGATCGTCGTCGACCTGAAGGTCACCGGCGTCCTCGCGGGCGACCAGTTCGCGTTCCGGACGCTCGGCACGACCACCGTCTCGGGGGTCGTCCTCCCCGGCCAGACCAAGATCGAGCTCCCCTACACGATCGCGATCCCGTCCGACTTCGACGGCGCGGAGTTCGGCTCGCTGACCTTCTCCGTCGACGTCAAGGGCTGGCACGTCAACTCCGGCTACGCCAACGCGAGTGGTGCGACGACCGTCAACGTCCCGACGCTGACCGAGGTCGTCGCGAGCTGACGTCCCTGTGGCAACGACCAGGGCCGCGCCAGCTGGCGCGGCCCTGGTCGTTGCCACAGGGACGTCAGCTCGCGACGACCTCGGTCAGCGTCGGGACGTTGACGGTCGTCGCACCACTCGCGTTGGCGTAGCCGGAGTTGACGTGCCAGCCCTTGACGTCGACGGAGAAGGTCAGCGAGCCGAACTCCGCGCCGTCGAAGTCGGACGGGATCGCGATCGTGTAGGGGAGCTCGATCTTGGTCTGGCCGGGGAGGACGACCCCCGAGACGGTGGTCGTGCCGAGCGTCCGGAACGCGAACTGGTCGCCCGCGAGGACGCCGGTGACCTTCAGGTCGACGACGATCTCGCCGAGCCCGGAGCCCTGGCCGCCGTGCGGGACGCACGGAACGGGGGCCGGCGACGCGCAGAAGCTCTCGCGCGAGGCGACGACGACGACGCCCTCGATGTCGCGGCTGCCGTCCAGGCGGAAGAGTTCGCCCTCGGTGGTCGTGTACTCGCGCGCGTTCTCGAACACGCCGGACTCGGTCTCCTCCTCGATCTGGCCGATGGGGGCGCCGTAGATGTAGCCGCAGTTCGAGCCCGCGAGCTGCTCACGGATGAGCACGTGGCCGCTCCGGTCCGCACAGCCCGCGTTGGGGTTGTGGGTGAAGAGGTTCTCGGTGGTGGGCTCGTAGGCGGGCGTGGTCCCGGCAGCGAGGAGGCTGACGGCTGCCATCGCGGCGACGAGGAGGTGGACGAAGCGGCGCATGGTGTGCTCCAGGCGTGGGCGACGGACGGCGGGCACGCGCGTCCGTGGTGAGTGATTCGACAGGGCCAGGCGCGGTTCCTGCTCGACCGCCCGCGGTCGGCGGGCTGGCCTAGAGTCCGCGACGACGGAACGACAGGGGCAACGCATGGACCAGAACCCTCCGAACCAGAACCCGGCACCGGGCTGGTACCCCGACCCGACCCAGCCCGGCACGCAGCGGTACTGGGACGGCGAGAAGTGGACCGAGCACAGCGCGCCGCTGCAGCAGCAGTCGCAGGTGGGCCAGGGCTGGGACGCTGGCGGCGGCTACGGCGTCACGAGCACGGGCCCGGTGACGGGGATCGATCCGTGGTTCTGGCAGTCGATCGCTGCCACGATCCTGTGCTGCCTGCCCGCCGGGATCGCCGGGATCGTGTTCTCGGCTCGGGCCAAGGAGGCGATCAACCGCGGTGACGCCACCGCCGCCCGCGAGGCCGCCGACAAGGCACGCATGTGGACCTTGATCTCGGCCGGCGTCGGTCTCGTCTTCGCCGTCCTCTACTTCGTGTTCGCACTCGCGGTCGGCCTCGGGGGCGGCAACTTCTGATGAGCACCGTCGACACCGCACTGCACGGGGCCGTCACCCGGCTCCCCGCGTGGACGCCACCCGCCGCGGTCGGCGCGGTCGGGCTGGCGGCCTGCGCGGTCCTCGCGGTCGTCGACCCCAACCAGCCCGGTGCGTACCCGACGTGCCCCTTCAAGCTCGTGACGGGTCTCGAGTGCCCCGGGTGCGGGACGCTCCGGTGCGTGCACGCGCTGTTGCGGGGCGACGTTGTCGCCGCCGCCGGGTTCAACGTCCTGACCGTGACCGCACTGCCGTTCCTGCTCGTGGCGTGGTTGTTGTGGCTGGGCCGGTCGCTCGGACGGACCGACCGCCGCTTCGAGCCGTCCGCTCGATGGATGCTGGGTGTCGGCATCGGCGTCTCGCTGTTCTGGGTCCTGCGCAACATCCCCGTCGAGCCACTCCTCTGGCTCCACTCCTGAGCGTGGAGGGAGCACCGCCACCGCCGGCCGGCTGGTACCCGGACCCCACCGGGCCGGGACACCGCTGGTGGGACGGGGGTCGATGGACCGAGCACTGGCAGCCGCCGGCCCCGCCTGGCCACCATGTCGTTGCCGGCCCGCTCGGGCCCCGCGGCCTCGTGACCGCGGACTTCGGGACCCGTCTCGGCGCCTACTTCATCGACTACGGCGTCGCCGCCGTGCTCGGGTTCGGCGCCGTGCTCGTGATCGGCATCGCGTCGCTCATCGGGTTCGCCCTGGGCGGCGAGCGCGGCGGCATCATCGTCGCGATCGTGTCCTACGTGATCGCCTACATCCCGCTGGTCGCGTGGCCGGTCGTCTGCGAGTCGACGCGCCTCTCCCAGACCCCGGGCAAGCACTGGCTACGGATCCGGATCGTGGACGACCGGGGCCAGCCGATCGGCTGGGGCAAGGCGTGGGGCCGCCTGTTCGCCAAGCTGCTGTCGGCGCTCGTGTTCGGCCTCGGCTTCCTCTGGATGCTCTGGGACGCCGAGCGTCGGACCTGGCACGACAGGATGACGGGGACGTGGGTCGTCGCGGTGCCTGACCAGCCGCTGCCGGTGGACGAGTATGTTCGTATCGTCACGCGACGCGACAAGGGGACGGCAGGATGAGCAGCGACGATCTCGGGACGCCGATGGACGACCCGGGCACACCCGGCGGCGGCGGAGCCGCGCCTCCCGCGGGTTGGTACGCCGACCCCTCGATGCCCAGCCAGCAGCGCTACTGGGACGGAGCCCAGTGGACCGAGCAGACCGCGCCCGGCCAGCCGGCGAGCAGTCCCTCGAACTGGCCCGTCGCGGGTGGTTCGGCACCGTCGAACTCCTCCGACGACACCCTGTGGTCGGTCCTCGCGCACCTGGCGATCTTCGTGCTCGGCGTGATCGGCCCGCTGATCATCTGGCTGATCAAGAAGGAGGAGTCGCAGTTCATCGAGATCGAGGCCAAGGAGGCCCTGAACTTCCAGATCTCGATCTTCATCTACTTCCTGATCTCCGGGATCCTGACGCTGGTGATCATCGGACTCCTCGGCTTCATCGTCTTCGGGATCATGGCGTTCGTCCTGCCCATCATCGCCGCGATCAAGGCGAGCAACGGCGAGCACTACCGCTACCCGCTGACGTTCCGTTTCGTGAAGTAGCGCACGGCGACCTGCGACGGCCCCGGCGTCTCGCCGGGGCCTTCGTCGTCTCGGGGGTCAGCGGTCGGAGCGCATCGGCTCCGGATCGCCCACGGCGTCGGCCGTGGCACCCGTCACGCCCTGGCGGTAGTGCCTCCGACACAGCACCTCGTACGCGACGCGACCACCGTCGATGTCGCCGACGACGATCTGCTCGCCCTCGTAGGTGATCCGGCCGTCGATCGTGCGGGCGTTGTGGGTGGCCGGCGCGCCGCACCAGCACCTCGCGCGGACCTGCAGCTCCGTCCGCTCGTCTGCGAGTTCCATCAACCGCTTCGACCCGGGGAAGAGCTGGGTCGCGAAGTCGCTGAGCAGCCCGAAGGCGTCCACGTCGATGTCGAGCTCGTCCGCGATCAGGGCGAGCTGCTCGACCTGCGCCGGCGTGTAGAACTGGGCCTCGTCACAGATCAGGTAGTCGAGGGCCTCGCCGGCCCCGAGCCGGCCACGGACCAGGCGCTCGATGTCGGTGTGGGCGTCGAGGACGATCGCCTCCCGTGAAAGGCCGATCCGCGAGGAGATCGCCGCCCCCTCGCGGTCGTGCATCGTCAGGCGCAGCCCACGCTTGCCGGCGCCGGCGTTGTTGTGGTCGATCTGCAGCGCGAGCGTCGACTTGCCGCAGTTCATCGTCCCGTAGAAGAAGCGGAGCGATCCCAACTCGGTCCCCTGGTCCGTCCCCGACGTTGTACCGCACGGCTCGGGCGCGGTCAGGTAGCGACTACGGGCCTTCGTCGCCGTCCGGGGACGGCGGCGTGTCACCGAGGTCGGGCGGTCCCTCACGCAGGAACTTCACCCACGCGGCGTAGGCCGCCTCGTCCT
Source organism: Nitriliruptorales bacterium (assembly GCA_041591915.1). Classification (GTDB taxonomy): domain Bacteria; phylum Actinomycetota; class Nitriliruptoria; order Nitriliruptorales; family Nitriliruptoraceae; genus JBFHRB01. The sequence goes on along the minus strand of JBFHRB010000008.1, from coordinate 11,448 downwards.
CGGTCGCCGGTGGCGCCTCGCCCGACACCACGGGGTGCGGGTGCGCGTGCACGTGCGCCCCGCCCGTGCCGAGCTGGCCCCCGACGGCGACGGTCGCCGACAGGAACGTCGTGATCGGCACGGCCGAGATCAGGCCGATGGAGCCGACGAGCGTCTTGATGAGCTCCTCGGCGACGACCTCGGAGTTGAGGATCTCCGCGACCGGCAGCCCACCCGTCGAGAAGAGGACCATCAGCGCCAGCGAGGCACCCGTGTACGCCAGGAACAGCGTGTTGACGGTGGAGGCGATGTGATCGCGACCGACGACCATGGCCCGCCGGAAGAGCTCGGTGACGCCCATGCCCGGGTCGGCGTCGCGGAGGGCGAACACGGTGGAAGCCTGCGTGACGGTGACGTCATCGAGCACACCCAGCGCGGCGATGATCAGGCCCGCGAGCACGAGGCCCTGGAGGTCGAGCCCCTCGACGACGAAGCGCGCGAGCGTGGCCTCCTCGGAGGAGAAGCCGGTGAGCTTGCCGACCTCGACGAAGACCGCCCCCAGGAGGACCGTGACGACCAGGGCGGCGCTGGTGCCGACCACGGCAGCCGTCGTCATCGCGTTCACGCCATGCGCCAGGTACAGCGTGACGATCATGACGGCGACGGCGCCCACGAGCCCGATCAGGACCGGGTTCTGGCCGGTGATGATGCCCGGCACGACGAAGCGCACGACGACGAAGAGGCTGATGGCCAGGCCCGTCAGCGACCGCAGGCCGTGCCAGCCGCCGATGCCGACCACGGCAAGGACGAAGATGATGCCGAGCGTCCACAGCGGGACCGTGCGACGGAAGTCGGAGACGAAGTACTGGGTCTCCTCCCCCGGCACCCCACCGGGCGAGAGCTTGACCCGATCGCCCTCGCGGAACGTCGGGTAGCCCTCGACCGGGGACTCGATCCGGGTCACCGTGCCGGCGTCGTCGCCCTCGAGCACCTCGATGTCGAGGCGGACCATCTCGCCGCTCAGGCCGAGGAACTCGTCCGGCTCCTCCTCGAAGAACTCGACGGACGTGACGCGCCCGTCGACGAGCTCCGCCCGATCGGCGATGGCCGGGAGCGCGACGGGCTCTGGCCACAGGAGCAGGAGTGCGAGCACGGTGACGGCGACGATGCCACCGACGACGGTCAGGAGTCTGCGCTGTGCTGGGTCCATGATGCGCTGGACGGTACCGAGCCTGCGGAGTGGGGACGCAGCCATGCGGAACACTGCCGCATGACGTCGGACCGGGCGGACCCCCTGGCCAGCGCCGCGCGGGCGGTGCTGGTGGCCAATGACGTCGACGGGTCGTACACGCAACCGGCGTCCGGGCTGTACCCCCACCAGTGGAGCTGGGACTCGGCGCTGGTCGCCATCGGGTGGTCGACGTTCGACCTCGAGCGCGCCAAGGACGAGCTGCGGAGCCTGCTGGCCGCGCAGTGGAGGGACGGGCGCATCCCCCACATCGCCTACCGCGGCGGCGACGGCTACTTCCCCGACGCGGCGCGCTGGGACAGCGGCTCGATCCGGTCTGCGCCGCCGGACGTGCCGACGAGCGGGATCGTCCAGCCGGCGCTCCACGCGCTCGCGGCGCGGACGATCGTGGAACGCGCCGACGCCCACGGCGAGCCCGGCGAGGGCACGGCGTTCGCCCATGAGCTGTTCGCGCCGCTGCTGCGTTGGCACCGCTACCTCGCCGAGTGCCGCGACCCGACGGGGTCCGGCCTGCTCACGATCTTCCACCCGTGGGAATCCGGCCTCGACAACAGCCCGCGCTGGGACCCTGCGCTCGCGCAGATCGACGGGCCGGTCCAGCCGTACGCGCGCGCGGATCTCGGGCACGTCGCCGACCCGGCGCAGCGACCGACCACCATCGACTACGACCGCTTCGTGCGGCTCCTCGACGACCTGCGCTCGGCGGGCTACGAGGACGCCCGCCTCCACGCGGAGCACCCGTTCCGGGTGACCGACGTGCTCGGGACGGCGATCTTCGCGGCCGCCGGCGACGCGCTGTTCGCGCTCGGCCAGCGGGCGGCGGCCGACACGACGACGCTGAGCACGATCCTCGCGTGGCGCGACCGGGCCGTCCGTGGGCTCGAACGCGCCATGGACCCCCGCACCGGCCTGTGCCTCGACCACGATCTCGTCACCGACCGCGCACTCGAGGCCACGACGCTCGCGGGGCTGGCGCCGCTGGTCGCCGGACACGTCCACGGCGCGCTGCGGAGTCGCCAGCTGGCGCTGCTCGGCGGACGCCTCTTCGTGGGCGCCGAGGGCCTCGCGTTCGACCTCCCACCCAGCACCAGCCCAAGCGACGCTTCCTTCGATCCCGGCAACTACTGGCGGGGCCCCATCTGGCCGGTGACCACCTGGCTGTTCTGGCGGGCGTTGCGCCGCTGCCATGACCGCCTGCCCGCGACCCAGCTCCGACAGGCGACGCTGGCGCTCACTCGCGACGCCGGATTCGCCGAGTACGTGCATGCGACGACCGGTGCGCCGCTGGGAGCCCGCGACCAGTCCTGGTCCGCTGCCGTTGTCCTCGACATGCTCGCCGAGGAGTAGCGTCGCCCGCCCAGCCGGGCTCCCTGGAGGTCACCGTGCTCGACCTCGACGCGCTCGAGGCGGCCGCGCGCGAGGCGCTGCCTTCGATGGTCTACGACTACTACGCCGGCGGCGCCGAGCAGGAGGCCACGCTCCGTGGCAACCGCACGGCCTGGGACCGCTGGTGGATCCGGCCGCACGTGCTGCGCGACGTCGCGTCGGTGTCCACCGCGACGACCGTGTTGGGCACCCCGGTCGGCACGCCCGTCCTCGTCGCGCCGACGGCCTACCAGCGGATGGCCGACGCGGAGGGCGAGGCGGCAACGGCGCGAGGGGCTGCGTCCGCCGGCACCCTCATGGTCGTCTCGACGCTGGCCACGACGTCGCTCGAGGACGTCGCGGCGGCCGCGCCGGGCGCGCCGCGCTGGTTCCAGCTCTACATCTTCGAGGACCGCGGGTTCGCGCGGTCACTGCTGGCACGGGCGAAGGCGGCGGGCTACGGCGCCATCGTGCTGACCGTCGACGCACCGATACTCGGGCACCGTCCCCGAGACGCACGCAACGGCTTCACGTTGCCGGACGGCCTCGGCATGGCGAACCTGCCGGCCGACCTCCCGGAGACGTCGGGGTCCGGGCTCGAGGCCTTCTTCAGCTCGCATGACAAGCGGCTCACGCCTGACGACCTCGCGTGGATCCGGGCCGAGACCGAGCTGCCACTCGTGGTCAAGGGCCTTCACCGGGGCGATGACGCGGCACGCTGCGTCGATGCCGGGGCCGACGCGGTGGTGGTCAGCAACCACGGCGGGCGCCAGCTCGACGGGGCCATCCCGACCGCGCTGGCGCTGCCGGAGGTGGTCGAGGCCGTCGCCGGGCAGGCCGAGGTCTACGTGGACGGCGGGATCCGCAGGGGCGTCGACGTCTTCAAGGCACTGGCGCTCGGGGCGCAGGCCGTGCTGGTCGGCCGACCGGTCCTGTGGGGGCTCGCGACCCACGGGGCGCCCGGTGTCGCCGCCGTCCTGGGCGGCCTCAGCGAGGAGCTGGCCCGCGCCATGACGCTCGCGGGCACGCCGACCGTGGCCGACATCACGTCGGACCTCGTCACGCGCGGCTGAGTCGTCGCCTACTCAGCGATCGGTGGCGGGTCCTTCGGCAGGCCGTAGTCGGCGATCGCCTTGTCGACGACCTCACGGTCGATCTTGCCCTCCTTGGAGAGCATGGCGAGGACGGCGACGCAGACCGACTCGGCGTCCATCCGGTGGTAGCGCCGCAGCTGCTCGCGCGTGTCGGAACGGCCGAACCCGTCGGTGCCCAGCACCGCATAGGGGCCGGGGATCCAGTCGACGATCCCGCCGGGCGTCGTCTTCATCCAGTCGCTCACGGCGACGAACGGCCCGGGCACCCCGTCGAGCACCTGGCTCACGAGCGGCGTGAGCTGGTCGTCCGGCCCGTTGAGGCGGTTGTGCGTGTCGCAGGTGATGCCGTCGCGCAGGAGCTGGTTCCAGCCCGGCACCGACCACAGGTCGGCCGCGACGTCCCACTGCTCGGCGAGCATCGCCTGCGCCCTGAGCGCCTCGTTGACGAGCGTCCCCGAGGACAGGATCTGGGCGACGTGCGTGCCGCCCTCGGCCTGCTTGAACCGGTAGATGCCGCGAACGATGTCCTCGTCCGTGACGTGCTCGGGGCGAGCGGGCTGGATCGCCGGCTCGTTGTAGACCGTCAGGTAGTAGATGAGGTCCTCGGCCTGAGCGGGATCCTCCGGGAACATCCGGCGCAGACCGTCCTTGACGATGGCCGAGATCTCGAAGGCGAAGCTCGGGTCGTACGCGACCACCGCCGGGTTCGCGAGGGCGTACATGTGGCTCGCCCGATCCTGGTGCTGCAGGCCCTCGCCGTTGAGGGTGGTCCCACCGGCGGTGGCGCCGATCAGGAAGCCCCGGCAGCGCTGGTCGGCGGCCGACCAGATCGAGTCGGCCGTCCGCTGGAACCCGAACATGGAGTAGAAGATGTAGATCGGGATGGTCGGCTCGCCGTGCGTGGCGTAGCTCGAGCCGGCCGCCGAGAACGAGCCCATGGAGCCCGCCTCGGTGATGCCCTCGTGGAGGATCTGGCCCTTCTCCGACTGCTTGTAGGACAGCAGCAGGTCGCTGTCCACGGGCTCGTACGTCTGGCCGTGCGGGTCGTAGAGCTTGAGCGTCGGGAACAGTGAGTCCATGCCGAACGTGCGTGCCTCGTCCGGGATGATCGGGATGATCCGCTCGCCGAACCCCTTCGCGCGGAACAGGTCCTTGAGGAGCCGGACGAACGCCATCGTCGTGGCGACCTCCTGGTTGCCCGACCCGTCGTCCAGCGCGGTGAACTTCTCGTCCCCGGGCACGCTGATCGGGGTGTGGGCGGAGCGCCGCTCCGGGATGGAGCCGCCGAGCTCACGGCGCCGCTCGCGGAGGTACTCGATCTCTGCCGAGTCCTCGCCGGGGTGCACGTACGGGGGAAGGTCGCCCTCGAGCTGCTCGTCCGTGAGGTCGAGGAACAGCCGGTCGCGGAAGCTCTTCAGGGCATCGGCGCTGAGCTTCTTCATCTGGTGAACGGCGTTGCGCGCCTCGAAGTCCGGGCCGAGCGTCCAGCCCTTGATGGTCTGGGCGAGGATCACGGTGGGTGAACCGTGGTGCTCGACCGCCGCCCGGAACGCCGCGTAGACCTTGTGGTAGTCGTGGCCACCGCGTGGGAGCTTCTCGAGCTCCTCGTCGCTGAGGTGCTCGACGAGCTGGCGCAGGCGCGGGTCCGCACCGAAGAAGTGGTCGCGGATGTAGGCGCCGGGCTTGACCGTGTAGGTCTGGAACTGCCCGTCGGGCACCTCGTTCATGCGGCTGATGAGGACGCCGTCGGCGTCGCGCGCGAGCAGGTCGTCCCACGGCGTGCCCCACACGACCTTGATGACGTTCCAGCCGGCCCCACGGAAGACGGCCTCGAGCTCCTGGATGATCTTGCCGTTGCCGCGCACCGGCCCGTCGAGCTGCTGCAGGTTGCAGTTGATGACGAAGATGAGGTTGTCGAGCGTGTCGCGGCTCGCGACCGTGAGCGCACCGAGGGTCTCGGGCTCGGCGGTCTCACCGTCCCCTCCGAAGAACCACACGCGCTGCTGCGAGGTGTCCTTGATCCCGCGGTTGTGCAGGTAGCGGTTGAAGCGCGCCTGGTAGATCGCGTGCAGTGGCCCGAGCCCCATCGAGACGGTCGGGAACTCCCAGAAGTCGGGCATGAGTCGCGGGTGCGGGTAGCTCGACAGCCCCCCCGGGTCGACCTCGCGCCGGAAGCGGTCGAGTCGCTCCTCGTCGAGTCGGCCCTCGAGGTACGCCCGCGCGTAGATACCGGGCGACGCGTGCCCCTGGAAGAAGATCTGGTCGCCGCCACCCGGGTGGTCCTTGCCCCGGAAGAAGTGGTTGAAGCCGACCTCGTACAGCGACGCCGCCGACGCGTAGGTACCGATGTGCCCGCCGACCCCGTACTTCAGGTTCGCCCGGTGGACCATCACCGCCGCGTTCCAGCGGATGTAGCTGCGGATCCGGCGTTCGATGTACTCGTCGCCCGGGAAGCGGGGCTCGCGCTCGGGCGGGATCGTGTTGATGTAGTCGGTCGAGGTCAGCGCCGGGATGCCGATGTTCTGCTGCCGGGCGCGCTCGAGGAGCTTCAGCAGCAGGAACCGACCGCGCGACTTGCCGCGCTCGTCGACGACGGCGTCGAACGAATCCAGCCACTCCGCCGTCTCGAGGCCGTCGACGTCGACGTACTGGTCGGGGATGCCGTCGAGGATGATCGGCTGGTCTGCGTAGACCTGCTGTTCACGCATCTCCTGGGACAACGTCGGGCTCCCGGCTCGGGTCGCGTCGAGGCTACAGCGGGCCCTGTGGCCGTGCGCGTGGCAGGCCGACCCGGCCGGTCAGGCGTAGCGGCGAGCCCAGAGGGCCGCGCGGCCGAGGCCGGTCCCGGCGAGGCCGGGGGCCTCCAATGCGATCGCGGCGCGGCGCAGCGCCAGGCGGTCGCGTCCGCTGGCACACAGCTCGCATCGTGTCGCGTGCACGAGTCCGTCCCCGTGGTCCTCGCCCTCACTCGACTCCATCCGGGCGACCACCGGCCACGTCGGGCAGACGACCTGCACCGGGTTGCCGAGGTCGAACGCGACGAGCCCGCCGCGATGGGCCGCACCGACGTCTTCCTCGTCGACATCGAGGAGGCGGCACACGGCACCGGCGTCGAGGCCGTCCATCGTGAGCAGGACGACGCACAGCGCCTGTGCAGGGGTCAGGGGCAGCGTTCGCGGCCACACGATGGGACGGTCGATCGCACGGAGGCCCTCGAGCACCGCGTACGCCGCGAACTCGATGGGGGTCCAACCCCCGTCGAGCCGCGTGGCCGCGCCAGCGGGGTCCTCCTCGACGCGGTGGATCGCGATCGTGATGGCCGTGCTCGTGGGCGCGTGGTTGCCGACCGAGTCGCGCCGCAGCGCACCGAGCAGGGGCGCCAGACGGCCGGTCAGCCGGTTCCGCAGGTACCGGCCCATGTCGAGGTCTCCGGCCACGAGTCGCTCCAGCGCCTCGTCGAAGGAGGGCGTACGGAGCGGGGCGCCGGGAAGCCGGCCCGGCCCCTCGCGGAAGGGCGTTCTGCGCTCCATGCACTGTCCTGTCGGCCAGTGGCGACCGTACGCGAGCGAGGCGGCCACCGACGGGCGGCCGGGCCGGGCCCGACCGCAGCGCCAGCGGCCTCCGTACGGTCGGGACGTCCGTCGACACAGGAACCACGCATGCGCACCACCTTCGTCGCCGCCGTCGTGACCGGCCTCGTCCTGTCGGGCTGCGCCGCGGCCGAGCAGGCCGTCGAGCAGGTCCAGCAGCAGGTCGAGGAGACGCGCGAGCTCGTCGAGTACTGCAGCGCAGCCGCACGGGTTGCTGCCGCTGCCAACGAGCGGGACATCGACGCGGCGATCGCCGCCGGCGAGACCCTCGTCGTCGAGGCCCCGGACGAGATCGTCGACGAGGCGCGGACCGTCCTCGAGCGTGCGAAGCAGGCGAGGGACACGCAGGACCCGTCCGTCCTGCAGTCCGAGGAGTTCCGCACCGCCGCCGCCGCGGTCGAGGACCACGCACGCGACAACTGCGACCCGACCAGCTGAGCGCCGACCGCGCCGACCGCCCCTACGCTCGGCGCGATGGACCGCTACTTCACCCTGGACGAGGCCAAGGCCCTCATCCCCGAGCTCGTCGAGCGCGCTGATCGGATCGTGCCGATCCGGGCGGAGCTCGCGTCGCTGCTCGCGGGGCAACGTCGTGGCGAACCGGTCCCCGTCCCGGAGGTGAAGGCACTCGAGGCCCGCCTCAGTGAAGAACTGGACTGGTTCACCGAGCGCGACATCCACGTGAAGGGACACGCCCCGCTGCTGTTCGACTTCCCCATGCGGACGGCGGCCGGGGACGTGTTCCTGTGCTGGCTCGAGGGCGACCGCGACCTCGAGTGGTTCCATGCCGTCGACCAGGGGTTCGCCGGACGACGCCCCATCTCGGAGCTGAGCTGATGGCCACGCATCCCCACGTACCGAACGAGCAGCTCGCGAAGGGCGACGTGCCGTCGGCCGAGGCACCACTGGCGGAGCTGGTGGCGTTCGCTCATTCGTTCCACGCCTACAAGGTCGCCGGCTCGGTCTCGCGGGTGACGGGCATCGCGAAGGACGCGCACGACAGCTGGGCGACGGACGGCTCCCTCCCCGACGACCTCACCACGCTGCGGACCGTGCTGTTCGCGCTGGCGAGGGCGCACGACGGCACGGGGATGGGCCAGTCGACGATCGACTTCATCCGGGCGCTCGTCGGGCGCGTCTCCGAGGTGGCTCCCGTTACCACAGCCTCGCCCCGACTACCGAGCTTCGAGGAGGCCAGCGCCGACCTCGAGCGGGAGAACGCCAACGATCTCCTCGACGAGCTCCGTGGCGAGCTCGGGCTCGAGGTTGCCCCGTCGCCTTCCGGTGAAGCGGGGCCAGAGGGCGCGGGCATCACCGGCGACGACCTTGGCGAGGACGCGGACGCGGAGCCAGCACCGAGCGATGCGGACGGTGCGCCGCAGCCGGACCCAGGTCGTCCGGTCCCGGCGGCCGAGACGCCGCCCGACGCCGATGGGGCGGGGTCGGTCAGCTGAGCCCGTCGGCGAGCTGGACAGGGTCGATGACGGCGACGCGCCGGTAGCCGATCTCCAGCGCCCCCTCGCGTTCGAGGTCCTTCAGGACGCCGTTCACCGCTTGGCGTGACGCACCCAGGAGCCCCGCGATCGTCGTCTGGGTCAGGCGGACCTCGCCTCCCACCCCCGCCGTCTCGTCGAGCAGGAGCGTCGCGACCTGGGACCGGAGGTCGCCAGCCGTCAGCTCGAGCAGGCGGCGCTGCGACCGTTCGAGCCGCGAGGCGACGCTGTACAGGAAGCGGCGGCAGCGCTGGGGCTCCGCTTCGAGCACCTCCCACAACGTGCCGGGCACCATGCGCGTCACCGTCGCGGTCGACAGGACCCGGGCCGAGAACGGAGCCGACATCTCGCACAGCACCGGGATGTCGCCGTACACGTCACCCGCTCGCAGCAGGTGGAGAACGACGCGGCGCCGACCCGACCGACGGTAGAGCTCCACGGTCCCGGCGTGGATGACGCCGACGCTGGAGACCGGTTCACCCTCCGACATGAGCGGCGTGCCTGCCGGCAGCGTCTCCTCACCGACGATGCGGCGCAGCTCCGCGAGGTCGCCCTCCGAGAAGAGCGCGAGGTCGCCACGCCCCGGGCAGCGCGCGATCCAGGCAGCGTGTCGTTCTGCGGCCTGCATGCGGGGCTCCAGTGGTCGTCCCAGGGCCAACGCCCCGCGGGGCACCGTGTTCCCGCGGGGCGTTGCCGTCGTTCGGGTTCACCTGCTGGACCCGACCTCGTCCGCGACCTCGCGGATGTGTGTGGCCTGGAACCTCAGGACGTGGACGATCGTGCCGAGCCCGAGGGAGATGCCGAGCAGGAAGGCCGCGACCCCGAGGCGCCTGATGCCCTCGAGCACCTCGAACCAGCGCTCCGAACGGAGCAGGTCCGCCTCGGCTGGGCCGACGATCGCCGCGGCGGCCACGACGTGGAGGACGACGGGGATCAGCACGGCCATCATCCCGGCCATCATCAGGGCGAGCATGCCCTTGGCGGGCGCTGGCATCCGCAGCGTCTGGACGCGTACGCCCGCGGACTCCTGGACGAGCCCGCCGCCTGAGCGGAACTCACCGAGGATCCGCGCCACCGCGAAGGTGATCGCGCTGAGGACGGCCAGGAACCCCGTGAACATGACGGCTGCGGTCAGGTGCTGCAACTGGGCGATCGCCACGACGTCCGTGGCTCCGTCACCGATGAGCGAGCTCCGCACGAGGGCGAGGACGAAGGCCGCTGGGAAGGCGATGAGGGCCATCGCCAGCATGGGGGCCCACAGCCGGGACGCCACCCGTTGGGGGGTGTTGCGGCCGAGGCTTCGATCGCTGACGACGACGAGGAAGTCGTCGTCGCGGTCGATCGGGGTGGTCGGGACGTCGAACTCGTTGCGTGCGAGCGTTGCCATGTCGATCTCCTCTCAGGCGCCGGTGGCGATGAGTTCACGGATGCGGCTGAACTGGAACCCCAGCGCCCCGGCGATGGTGTGCAGGGCGAGGACGATCCCGGCGAGCATCACGCCGAGGCCCACCTCACGGAGGGGCCCGAGCCAGGCGGCGGTCGTCACGAACCCGGGGTCACCAGCGTTGGCTGCGCCGACGAGGTAGAGCACGAACTGCGCGATGCCGATCATCATGCCCGTCGCCATCAGCGCGATGAACGCCTTGGCGCTCGTGGGCATCCTGAGGGTTTTGACGGCGACGCCGAGTTCCTCCTGGACTTCCCCGCCACCTTCACGGAGCCCGGACAGGATGGTCCCGAGCAGGAACGAGATGCCCGCCAGGAGGAACGTCTCCCCCAGGAACATCGTGCCCTGCGACAGCGCACTCCATCGGCGGAACGCGACGATCGTCGGGTCCTGCGCGGAGGCGGCCAGCGAGAAGACGAAGCCCACGGCCACGGCCATGACACCCATGACGAGCGCCGGGAGCCACATCGCCCTGGCCATCCTGTGGATCGGGAGGGGGTCCGGGGATGTCGCGGCCGACGTCGCCGGCCCGAACGGCGTCTCGACGTCGCCGGTACGCACGCCGCCTGGCGGCGTCCGTCCCTTCATTCGGGCGAGCGACTCCTTCACGCTGTCGACGCGTAGCCAGAGCCGAAGGACGATCCCAACCAGCACGATCGCGATCCCTGTCTTGACGAGGCCCAGGCCCGCCGTCGTTGCGCCGAACGTCCAGACCGCCCGCGCCGGGTTGCCACCCGCCGTCAGGTTGCCGATGGTTGCGACGGCCACCGTGAGCACCCCGGCCGCGCCCAGGGCCAAGCCGATGCTGCGTTCTCGTAGGCCCGTGCGCAGGTCGGCTCCGCGTCCCGGACGCTTGATCCAGTCGATGTCTCGTGACATGTCATCCTCCTCCGGCCACCGCTCACCGGTGGCTCCGAGTGGGTGAACGGGCCCGCCACCGACGGCCGTCCACGAATGTCAGCCGGATGACACAACGGCCGGCGGGACGCAGGGCGAGGGCGAGCACTAGCCTCTCCACTACCCGACCCCCTCGAAGAGACGCATGCGCAACCCCTACAAGCCGGTCAACCCCGACCAACGGATCCGCGAACTCCGCAAGGCGTTCAAGGGCATCCAGAAGGGCGAGCCGGGCGCTGAGCGGGTCCCGGAGCTCGCCGAGTTCGTCCGCATGGCCCACGACGAACGCATGATCAACATGGTCATGCACGCCGCGAACCTGTGCCTCGACGAG
>JBFHRB010000007.1:0-31902 GCA_041591915.1 Nitriliruptorales bacterium | reverse complement strand
GCGTGCCGTTGCTGGAGCCGATGTCCTCCAGGACGTGCCGCGTGCCGTCGGGGCGGAAATCGGCGTGCTGGCGTGACACCGCGCCGTCCCACGTGATCGGGATGTCGCGGTCGTCGGCCCGGCCGACGGTGGTCGTCTCATCGGCCCTGAGCACGATGACCCGCTGCTCCTGCCCGGGGGCGCTGAGGACGACGAAGGGCAGGTCCTCCTCCTCGGGGGGCAGTGGCTCGCCCGCAGCGACGCGGTCGCGGATGCTCCGAAGTGCCGCCGACGGCTCGAGTCCGGTGCTCTCCTCGGCGTGGGACGCCGCCTCCTCGTAGGCGGTGAGGGCCTCCTCGGGCCGGCCGGCACGCACCAGCGCGACCATGAGGAGCCGCCGAAGCTCCTCGCGCTGGGGCGCGCGGACGATCATGGCGCGGAGGTGGTCGATGCAGTCGGGCAGGTCGTCCGGCGCCTGTCGGGTCGAGGCCAGTCGCGCGCGCGCCGCCAGCGACATCGACTCCTCGACGTCGTTGCGGAGCCGGTCCGCCAGCAGGCCGCCGAGCTGGCCGCCGGCCACCGCGGGCTGGAGGTCGACCTCCCAGGCGTGCCAGGCGGCCTCGTGCCAGGTGATGGCGTCCTGCCAGTCGCGGGTCGAGAAGGCGCTGCGACAGGCCCCGACGGCCCGCTCGAACCGGCTGGTGTCGGTCACAGCTCGTCCCGGATGCTGAGCACGCTGGGCGCTGCCCCGAAGCCCTGGCAGCCCGAGTCGCGGCCGAGGGTGTAGTCGCCGTCCGCAGGCGCCGTCAGCTGGGCGAACTCCACTCGTTCCTCGGTGTGGCTGATGGTCGCTGGCCAGTCGCTGACCTCGAGGCGCGGCAGCTCCCGGTCGCCACCGAGGCGGGCCGGCGACACGCAGTTCTCGCCGAAGTTGAAGAAGCCCGGCGTCTCCGCACCGTCGTCGTTGACCGCCAGGGGCCCCGACGGACCCACGATCAGGTTCTGGCTGAAGTTGACGGCTCGGTCGGTGGCGGCGCTGTTCGAGGTCACGCGCAGGGCGGTGGCGTGCGCGATGAACGTGACACTCTGCAGGGACAGGAAGCTGGCGTCCTCGAACGCGACCGCGGGTCCGGGCCCGTCGCTGTCGGTGTGGAACACCGAGGAGGTCATGAGGAGGCTGGCGCTGTTGCGCACGACCACCCCGGCGGCCCTCGGCGTACCGCAACGCCGGAACACCGTCCCGATCACCGACACGGGCGCTTCGCGGTCCTCCTCGGGCGCACCGACGTCGAGGCACGTGCCGCCCGGGTTGGTGAGCGTGAGGTAGAGGAGCTCGACCGACGGTGCGTTGACGCGCAACGGCGGGAGGGCGCCGTTGCCGATCAGGGTGAGGTTCGAGATGCGCACGTGCGCCCCGTCGTCCTCGACCTTGATCCGGCCGGTCAGCCGAACGTCGTGTCCTGCTATCGCCGCGAGGTTGATCGGGTTGCCGCTCGCACCGGAGACGAAACCGTCGATGGTCACGTTCTCGTCGTAGATGCCGCCGGCGAGGCAGCCGACGTCACCGGACGACAGGTTGTCGAGCAGCTCGGCGATGGATCCGAAGGGTGCGCCCGGGCTGCCGTCCCCGTCGCTGCCGGCGTTCGGCGCCACGACGAGGTCGCACGGGCCCAGCCCCGCGGCCACCGGGGCGTCGGTGATCTGGGTTGGGGTGATGTCGGCCTCGCCGGTGATGGGGTCGCTCACGTCGGCCGGGCCGGCGAGCCCGCCTCCCTGCCTCCTCGCCTGATCCGTGAGCGTGCCGGCGATCACGAGCAGGAGCAGGGCAACCGCGATGCCGATCAGCCAACGGCGGACGCGCCGCTTGGGCTTCTTCGGCGTCCGATCCTCGATCGCCGGGTCCGAGACGGGCCCCGAAGCGCCAGCGCGCCCGGCCGGGACCGTTGGCGGGGGCATGGCCGGCGGCGGCATGGCGGGTGGCGGCATGGCAGGCGCAGGCGTCGCGGGCTGTGCGGCCGGTGCCGGCGGCACGGGGAGACGTCCCTCGGCGTCCGTCCCGGTGTCCATGAGCGGCCGCGGCTGGTGGCGTTGCAGCGAGTGGTCGGTCGTCGCGTCGTCGGAGGTGACGACCGAGCGCGGCGGCATGGCCTCGGCCGCGACGTCCTCGTCCACGGACGTCACGTCGCGCCGCACGAGCAGGGGTGTCGGGTCGAGGCCGGCCGCGCGCTGCAGGCGACGGATGTTCTCGCCCACGCCCTCGGCGTTGTTGTGCCGCCCGTCCGGGTCCTTCGACAGGAGTCGTTCGAGGAAGGAGCAGATCTCGTCGGGCACGTCGCGCGGACGGAGGTCCGGCACCGGGGCGGTGAGGATCCGCTGGTACGCGGCAGCGATGGTCTGGTCGGTCGATCGCACGAAGGCCGGGGTGCCGGCCAACGCGTGGAAGAGGGTGGACCCGAGGGCGTAGAGATCGCTCTTGACGCTCGGCGGCTCACCGTGGAGCAACTCGGGTGCGAGGTGGGCCGCGGACCCGGTGATCGTCGCCGAGGCGGTCTGCGCCTGACCGGCCATCCGGGCGATGCCGAAGTCCGCCAGCATCGCCTCGTCGAAGTCGCTGAGGAGCACGTTCTCGGGCTTGATGTCGCGGTGCAGGATGCCCGCGTGGTGGGCCGATGCGAGCGCGCTCGCGAGCCCGACGCCGATCTCGAGGACGCGGCTCCACGGCACCGGCCCGTCGGCGTTGATGACGTCGGCCAGGGAGCCGCGCTCGACGAGCTCCATGATCAGGTACGGCTCGCCCCGCTCGGTCAGCCCCGAGTCGTAGACGGTCACGATGTTGGGGTGGGTGGCGAGCGTCCCGAGCGCCGCCGCCTCGCGCTGGAACCGCAGCTCCGCGGTCTCGTCTCCCGTCGTGCGGGGGAGGATCTTCACGGCCACCGTGCGGTTCAGGCGGTCCTGTCGGGCACGGTAGACCGTGCCGAAGCCGCCACTGCCCAGCGCTTCGGCATCGGAGAGCCCCGGGATGCCAAGATCCATGAGGCCGACTCTAGGTGCGGGCGTCCCGAGCCCAGCGCACACCCGTTGTCAGCCGGCAGGCCCCCAGACCATCGGGACGACGACCGCCGAGACCCCGACCACGACGAGATTCAGGGGGAGGCCGAGACGCCAGAAGTCGCCGAACCGGTAGCCACCGAGACCGAACACGATGGTGTTCGTCTGGTACCCGATCGGCGTGAGGAACGACGCCGAGCAGGCGACGGCGACGGCCACCGCGAGACCGACGGGCTCGTAGCCGATGCGCATCGCGACGTCCTCCGCGATGGGGATGAGCATGGCCGCAGCGGCGACGTTGGTGATGCCCTCCGTCAGGAGCAGTGCGCCGGTGACGATCGCCGCGACCGCCGCGACCGGCCCCGCGACGTTCGCGACCGCGCCGACGATCTCACCGGCGAACGCGGCGATGCCGGATTCCTGCAGTGCGGCCGCGAGGCCTCCCGCCGAGGCGATCATCAGGAGCACGTCCATGTCGAGGGAACCCCGCGCCTGCTCGACGGTGATGGTGCGGCTCAGCACGAGCAGCGCGACGGCGGCGAGGACCGCCGTGACGATCGGCGTCCAACCGGCGGCCGTCACGCCGACCATCGCCGCGGACACCGCGAGCGTGAACGGGCGCCGCCATCCCGCCCGCTCGGTCGCGGCGACCGGCTCCAGTGGCGCGATGACGGCGAAGTCTGGTCGCCCCTGCCACCGCTCGACCAGCTCGGGCTCGGCCGCCACGAGCAGGGTGTCGCCGGCGTGGAGCCGCGTCGTGGCGATCGGGCCTTCGAGCGGGCCGACACCACGGTGTGCCGCGAGGATGGCGGCGCCGTACCGGCCGCGGAAGGCCGCCTGCTTGGGCGTGCGGCCGACGAGCGGGCTCGACGCCCCGATGACGACCTCGTAGTGGCCGCCCGTCTCCTCGAGCAGGCGGACCTGCCGCTCGGCCACGGTCGTCCCGTCGATGTTGGTCAGGAACTCCGGCGGCCCCATGAAGGTGAGTCGATCGCCGGGCCGCAGCACGGTGTGCGGGGGTACGGGGGAGATGGGGTGCTCGCCTGCGCGGTCGAGGCGCGTCGCGTAGATCCGGCCGAGGTTGGGGGCCGTCTCGAGGGTGCTCCCGTCGAGGAGACCGCCCCAGTCGACCTTCACGGTGATGGCGTACCGACGCTCGCCGTCGGCCGTGGTGACGGCTTCGCTGACGGTCGTTCGATCGGGCACGGTGCTCGGCGCGAGGAGGAGCATGACGACCAGGCCGACGATCGCGACGGGCACGCCGAGCGGTGTGACCTCGAGTAGGCCGAACGGCTCGCCCCCCGTCTGGGCGAAGATGGCCGACGAGGCGAGCGTCGTGGACGTCCCGATCGTGGTGACGGTCCCGCCGAGCATGGCGGCGAACGACAAGGGCATGAGGAAGCGCGACGGCGACCGGCCGGCCTGCTCGGCCCAGTCGCGGACCTGGGGCGCGAGCGCCGCGACCAGCGGGGTGTTCGCGAGGATGGTGGATGCGGCGGCGACCGGGATGGTGAGCCGGGTCAGCGCGCGCCGATAGCCGGTGTCGCGATCCGCGAGTCGCTTGAACGCACGGTCGGTGCCGCCGTACAGCTGCAGCGCCCGGGCCACGACGAAGAGCCCGGCGAGCGCGATGACCGCTGGTGACGACAGGCCGGCGAAGGCCTGGGCAGGGGAGACGACGCCCACCAGCGTCAGCGCGACGGCCGCACCGACCATCGCGATGGCAGGGGCAACGGTGCCGCGGACAAGGAGGGTGCCCATGACGATGAAGATGCTCAGGGTCAGTGCGACGTCCACACAGGTCCTGTCACGCTGGCCAGGGGAGCAGCCTAGGGTCGCGCCACCGTCCGTGGGGAGTGTCCTGTTTGTCCAGTCTTCGTGGTCGGGTCGTCGCGGTCACGGGCGCGGGCTCGGGGATCGGCCGCGCGATCGCCACCGAGGCGGCCCGGCGGGGGGCGCGGCTGGCCGTGAGCGATCTCGATGGTGCCGCGGCGGATGCGACGGCCGATGCCTGCCGTGATCTCGGGGCCGAGGCTCGCGCCTACGTCCTCGACGTCACCGACGCGGTGGCCTGCATCGCGCACGCTGCCGCCGTGGCGGCGGACTTCGGTGCCGTGCACGTCGTCGTGAACAACGCGGGGATCGGCCTGGCGGCGAGCGCGCTGGACCAGACGATCGACGACGTGGACGCCGTGCTGGCCGTGAACCTGCACGGCGTCGTGAACGGCACCCAGGCCTTCCTCCCACACCTCGTTGCGTCTGGCGAGGGCCACGTGGTCAACATCTCGTCTGCGGCCGGGCTCGTGGGCTTTCCCGGGCAGAGCGCCTACTCGGCGGCCAAGTTCGGCGTTCGCGGGTACACCGAGGCGCTGGCGATCGACCTGCGGGCCGCGCGTGTGCCGGTGGGCGTCACGTGCGTGCACCCCGGTGGCGTGCGGACCCCGATCGCGCGCAACGCCCGCTACGTGGGATACGACGCCGACCGGGTCGCGAGGCTGTTCGAGGCGGGCGCGGCGACGTCGCCCGCTCGCGCCGCGCGCAGGATCCTCGATGCCGTTGAGCGCGATCGTGCGCGCGTGGTCATCGGACCCGACGCGTGGGCGGTCCACGTCCTCGGCACGCTGCTGGGGGCGGGCTACATCGCGCTCATGGCCCGGCTGCTACGGCGGTCGCTCGTCCGTATGCGCGTCACGGGCTCCTGACGGCGCTCAGGCGAGGATGCCGACCAGCCGCGTGTCGCGGGTGATAACGACGTCCTCCACGCAGCCCGACGCGACCGCGTCCGCGCGTGGCGTCAGCACCTCGCGGAGGTTGCCGGCGAACCTCACGGCACTCGTCGGGTCCGCGGCCAGCGCGTGGGTGACGATCAGCTGTCCTGTCGAAACGCGGTCGTAGGCGATGACCCCGGCGGCGTTGCATGCCTCGGTGCCCTGCTCGCCGGCCTCGTCGATGGTGAAACGGCCGCCGGCGAAGGAGAACGGCGCCAGCGGCACGTCCTGTGCCGTGATGGTCCCGTCGCATGGCCCCGACGCACAGTCCATGCGGATGTCCCAGGTGTTCTCGTTCGACGCGCCCCGCGGAGCGTTGGGGTCGTTCGACTCCGTCACGGTGAAGGTCACCTCCCAGCCCCCACCGATGCCTGCGACGTTGGGGTCGGCCGGGGCGTCGACGGCCGCGAACCCGTCCTCGACGTCCAGCTGGAGGTTGCGCTGGATCCACGGGTCGAACGGGGCGCGCAGCTCCAACGGTGGTCCGAGCGTGCCGTCGGCTGCCACCTCGATCGCGGTGAGCGCCTGCACGTCGGCCGTGTCGCCCGTGATCGACGTCAGCGAGACGGACCCCTCGACCACCGTGAGGATGCAGCCGTCCGCGGTGCAGTTCAGGTCGAAGCCCGTGCCGCGCACGGTCGCCACGCCGACGCTCGTGCTCACGCTGAACCGGTCCTCGACCGCGGCGACGTCGCGCACGCGATTCCAGGCGCGGCCGGCGTCGAGTTCGACCTCGATGCTCGGCACGTCCTCTGCGCCGGCCAGCTCGGCGACCCGGAACACGGCGTTCTCGGACACGCGGGTCACCGAGCCGTCCGAGTAGACGATCTCCCCGAACCCGGTCGGGTCGGTCCGCACGTCGTCGCCGAGCGACAGTGCCTCCCCGCCTGCGGCCGCGACGAAGTCGTCGGCGCCGGCATCGCGGACGTCGACGACCGTGTCCACGAGCGTGAGCGTGGCCACGTCCTCGGATGCGGTCGTCCCGCCGCCGCAGCTCGACAGGCCCCCCGCCGCGGCGAGGGCGAGCGCCCAGCGGCGGGGGGTCACGCCGGGTCCTCGTCGGGCGGGGGCGGGGGAGCGGCCGGGGGCGGTGCCCCACGACCCGCGACGTCCGGCGGCCCGTCCGCGCCACCGGTCCACTCGCCGCTGAGTCCCCCCGTCCCGGCGGTCTCACCCGAAGGTTTCGTGCCCTCGCCGGGTCCGGTCGTGCCCTCTCCGGCGCTGGTCGTGCCGGCCTCGGCGGCGCTGCCCGACGCGACGTCCTCCGCCGCCGAGGCGTCAGCGTCGGTGCCGGTGGATGGTGGCGGTGCGGCCGCGGCGAACGCCTGGCTGGGTGTGGAGACCTGGGCGCCATCGGTCGCGGCACCCCACTCGCCGCTGAGGCCCCCGAGCCCGCTGCTGGAAGCGCTCTGGCCGAGCGTGTTGCCGGCGAACGTCCCCAGCACACTGCCACCCGCCGACGTCGCGCCCCCGACGGTGCCGCTCGCGATCACCCGGCCGGAACCCTGGGACCCCAGCCAGGACGTGAGCGTGCCTCCGCCTTCCTGCCACCCGCCGTCATCGGCGAAGGCCACGGCGCCGAGGAGTTCACGCAGTTCGTTCACGAGGAGGAGGCCCGTGACGAGCACCAGCAGGCCCGTCACGGCCGGCGGAGCGGCCGGCCTGCGCTGGAGCAGCACGAAGACGACGACCAGCGCGATGGCCGCGAGGACCAGCTTCGGGATGTCGCTGCGGAGCTGCCAGGCGACGGCCATGCCGACCGCCAGGCCGAGCGTGGAGGCGACCGCACCCCCGGATGCCAGGGGCTCGGCGCGGTCGCGCAGCACGAGCCGGAACAGGGCGTGGCCGACGCGGCGGATGCCCTTGGCGATCCAACCGACCAGGGGGGAGGCGGCCAGCACCAGCAGGAGCAGGCCGGAGATGCCGGCCATCGCGTGCCCGAAGACGGTCGCGACGATGAGGCTCAGCGCGGCTCCCCAGGCGAAGGACGCCCAGGGGGCAGGACTCGCCCGGAACGCGGAGAGGAGGTTCGACGGCAGGACCGACAGCTCCGACGTCAGGCGCTGCGGACCGACCTTGCGGGCGTACGTGATCACGGTCAGGACGAGGGTCGAGAGCACCAGCCAGAACAGTGCCCCGGCGAACCAGTTGTCCCGCACGGTCGCGGCGCCGCCGGGCTCCGTGTAGGTCCCTTCGTAGCGGACCGCGATGATGTAGATGTTCGCGATCCACGCGACGCCGAACGCGATGAGCATGGTGATGACGGTCTCGCGCCCCGAACCACGCGCCCAGGTGATCGCGCCGTCGAAGGCCGCGCGGGCCCCATGGGCGCCCCCGGTCTCGCTCGCTCCCTCGGCCTCCGCCGGGGGCGGGTCCGCCTCGTTGCCGGGCGTCGGGTCGGGCTCGGGAACAGGTTCGTCGACCATCAGCAACCCCCGCGTTGCCCGGAATGCTCTCCGGCCACTCTACGGCCACGCAGTGGCTGTCGTCACGCGTGCTTGTGGGCCGGGCCGAGTCGTGCCAGTGTGATTGCGACGCGAACCATCGGAGCCACGCGTGAACAAGGTGCTGTGGGCACTGCAGATCGTCGTCGGGCTGTTCTTCATCTACATGGGGATCATGCACTTCGTGGTGCCCGAAGGGCTGCCGGACCCGTTCAGCTGGATGTACGACCTGTCGACGCCATTGCACCTGATCAGCGGCACGGCGGAGCTCCTCGGCGGGATCGGTCTGATCGTCCCTGCCGTGACGCGGATCCAGCCGCAGCTCGTGCCGCTCGCGGCCGTGGGGCTGGCGTTGGTCATGGCCGGCGCCGTCGTTTTCCACGCGACGCGCGGCGAGTACCAGAGCATCGGCAGCAACGTGCTCTGGATCGTTCTCTCGCTCGTGATCGCCTGGGGTCGGACCAAGAAGCACCCGATCGAGCCCAAGTCGCCCTCGAGCCCGGCGGCTGCCTGAGCGGTCGGCCTCGCCCCGGCTCGTCAGGCGTCGGGGTCGAAGATGTCCTCGATCCGCTCGCCGAACAACCTGGCGATGCGGAAGGCGAGCGGCAGGCTCGGGTCGTACTTGCCGCTCTCGATGGCATGGACGGTCTGGCGCGACACCTTGAGGTGCTGGGCCAGCGTGGCCTGGGACCAGTCGCGCTCGGCCCGCAGTACGCGGAGGCGGTTCTTCATCGGTAGCGCAGTGACGCCACGAACTGCGAGAGGGCCCAGATCACCATCGGCGCGGTTATGAGCCCGTCGACGCCCAGCTCGGGCCCGCCCGCGACGGTCACGAGGCTGTAGCCCATGAGGCCGACGACGGTGATCCCGAAGGCCGTCGCCAGCGCATCGAGCTGGATGCGCCGCGTCAGCTCGTCCGTCTCCCGCAGGAACCGGATGTAGGTCCGGACCGTCTGGACGAGCACCAGAGCGGGCAGCGCCACGACGACCCAGCGCGTGGGGCCGGTCACCACCTCCTCGACGAGGAGGAAGGTCGCGGCGACGAAGCTCACCGCCCAGCCCAGCGTCCACCACACGAAGCGGAACTGGTTGCGTCGATCCTGTGGGGAGGAGCACTGGGACTTCAGGACCTCCAGTACGGTCATGCGGGGGGCAGGGGAGGTGTCGAGCTCCGGCATCGTCGTTCTCCGCGGGTGTCAAGGGAACTTCACGATACGTAAAGCGACCTTTACCGTCAAGGGTCCTTTACACCGTTCGGTTCCCGGAGAGCGGTCATGCGAAGTCCTGCATCGCTGGCAGGGGTCGGCCGACCGGGCGGGGAAGTAGTGGGAACCACGACGCAGGGGAACTCACCTCATGGATCGCCGCACCTTCCTCCGTGGCAGCGCTGCCGCAGGTGGCGCCGTCGCGGGCTTCGGCCCGTCCTTCTGGCAGGCGGCGCTCGCCGCGCCGGCCGCGCCCGGCCCGGGGCCCTACGGCCCGCTCGGGCCGCCCAACGCCGACGGCGTGCGTGTCCCCGAGGGGTTCACGGCCCGGATCGTGGCGATCGCCGGCCAGCCCGTCGGCGCCGTGCACCAGCGACCGATCGAGTACGTCTGGCCCCCGTTCCCGGACGGCGCAGCGACCTACGCGACACCCGATGGCGGCTGGGTCCTCGCGTGCAACTCGGAGGTCCCGCGGTCGTCGATCCTGCGGGCCGGGCTCGGCGTGCCGGCGGACTTCCAGACCGGTGGCTGCTCGTCGCTGCAGTTCGACGCCGACGGCAACGTGGTGGACGCCTGGTCGATCCTCACCGGCACCGACGGCAACTGCGCCGGGGGCAAGACGCCCTGGGGGACCTGGATCTCGTGCGAGGAGCCACAGGTCGAGCCCGAGTTCCAGCGGACCCATGCGCGCGGCCTCTGCTTCGAGTGCGATCCCTACCAGCCGGGCGAGGGCGTGCCGCTGCCGGCCATGGGCCTGTTCAAGCACGAGGGGGTCGCGATCGACCCCGTGAACGGCCACGCGTTCCTGACCGAGGACGAGAGCGACGGCGCCTTCTACCGGTTCATCCCCGCGGCGTACCCCGACCTCTCGGCGGGGACCCTGCAGGTGGCCGACGTCGGCCCGGACGGCCGGGTCGTCTGGCATGACGTGCCCGATCCGTCGGCCGAGACCGTGCGCACCGCCGACCAGGTCGACGGCACGACGCGCTTCGATGGTGGTGAGGGCATCTGGTACGACGAGGGCTTCGTCTACTTCACGACGAAGAACGACCACCGCGTCTGGGTCCACGACATCGCGACGCAGACCATCTCGATCCTCTACGACGCTGCCGACCACGCCGAGACCCCGCTCGGGCCGGCGACCCCCGACGACACGAGCGTCGACAACGTGACCGTGTCTCCGTCCGGCGATCTCTTCGTGGCCGAGGACGGGGGCAACCTCGAGATCGTGATGATCACGGCGGACACGCGCGAGGTCGCGGCCGTGATGCGGTTGGAGGGCAGCCAGCACGGCGGCTCGGAGATCTGCGGCCCGTGCTTCAGCCCCGACGGGTCACGGCTGTACTTCTCGTCGCAGCGTTCGAGCCCGTCACCCGCTGGGACGGACGACCCGACCGGTGAAGCGCCGATCTTCGGGAACGGCCTCGGCATCACCTACGAGGTGACCGGGCCCTGGCGGACGCAGCGCGTCGGTGTGGCCGCGACCGGCGGGCAGATCTCGCCCCCGGCACCCCAGCCGACGCCGCCTCCCCAGGCCGCTGCATCCGACGGGGCCGTCCCGCAGCTGCCGGCGACCGGCGGTGGCTTCGCGGCCTCGGCCATCGCCATCGCGGCCGCCGCGGCGCTGCGATCGCGTAGACGAGGCTGACTCGCGTCGCAAGCCGGGGCGCCGCACGGGTCCCCGAACGTGCGGTGACCGCGACAACGGGATGCGCGGCAGGACGAACCGGGCCTCAGGGGGACGCGCCGGAGCGATCGGGCCTCTAGCATCGGCACCCGCTCGAGTGTGGGGAGACACCGCGTGTCCAGTGCCATGCCACCGCGCGCGCTGCGGTCGATGGTGAGTGGGATCGTCCTTGCCCTGGCGGCAGTGGTCGCACTCCTCACCGTCGCCCCGCCAGCCCACGCGCAGGACGGGGAGTCCATCGGCGGCCGCCTCCAGGCGCCGGGCGAGGACGGCAACGTCCCCGTGGTCGGCGCGGTCCTGACCGTGCGTACCGCTGAGGGTTCGGAGGTCGGGACGGCCACGTCCGACGAGAACGGCGAGTGGCTGGTGCCGGTGCCGAGCCCCGGCATGTACGAGGTCGAGATCGATCCGGACACCCTCGGGGACAACGTCCTCCGCGACCCGGACAAGACGGTGCTCGGCGATCTCGAGATCCGCACGGGGCAGGCTCGCAGCGTCATCTTCCCGTTCGGCGACGCGGGCACCCGTACCGGCTTCACCGAGCGCTTCCTCGGCGCCACCATGCAGGGGCTGCAGTTCGGGCTCATCATCGCGATGACGGCGATCGGGCTGTCACTCATCTTCGGCACGACGGGCCTCGTGAACTTCGCGCACGGCGAGCTGGTCACGTTCGGCGCGATCATGACCTGGTTCCTGAACAGCGGCCAGGTGGAGGGCGCGATCGGCTGGTTCGCCGCGGCCGTCTTCGGCCTGTTCCTGGCGCCGCTCGGCCTCGTCGTGCAGGACCGCGTGTCCGATCCCCGGAAGCTACGGAGCGAGGGCTTCAACCCGTCGCGGATCGTCGCCCTCGCGGGTGGCTGGATCGCGGCGTGGGCGTTCCTGACCTTCGTCCCCGGCAACATCCACCTCATCCCCGCGGCCCTGCTCGGCGTGCTGATCACCGCGGGTGTCGGCGCCGGCCTGGACCGCGGCCTCTGGCGGCCGCTGCGTCAGCGCCGGACCGGCCTCATCACGATGCTGGTGATCTCGATCGGCCTGTCGCTCGCGATGCGGAACGGGCTGCAGATGTGGTTCGGCGGCAACCCCCAGAAGTACGACCAGTACACGATCCAGCCGCAGATCGATGCGTTCGGTGCACTCGGGCTGACGCCCAAGGACCTCACGATCATCATCGTGTCGCTCGTCTCGCTCGTCAGCGTCGCGCTGCTGTTGCAGCGCACCCGCATCGGCAAGGCCATGCGCGCGGTCGCGAACAACCGGGACCTCGCCGAGTCGTCGGGCATCGACGTGCAGCGCGTCGTGCTGTTCGTCTGGGTGTTGGGTGGCGGCCTCGCCGGCCTCGGCGGCGTGCTGTCGGCCGCTGACGAGAACGTGACGTTCCTGCTCGGCTTCCGGCTCCTGCTCCTCATGTTCGCCGGCGTCATCCTCGGTGGCCTGGGCACCGCGTACGGCGCCCTCGTGGGATCGATCGTGATCGGGCTGATCGTCGAGTGGTCGACCCTCGTGTTCTCGCCGGAGCTCAAGGTCAGCTGGGCGCTCGGCGTGCTGATCCTGATCCTGCTCGTCAGACCGCAGGGGATCCTCGGGCAGAAAGAGAGGTTCGGCTGATGGACGTCATCGCTGACGGTCTCCGCGCGGCCCTCGGCCCGACGGCCGCGATCTATGCCATGGCCGCGCTCGGGCTCAACATGCACTTCGGGTACACCGGGCTGCTCAACTTCGGCCAGGTCGGCTTCATGCTGGTCGGCGCCTACGGCGTCGCCGTGAGCGTGGCCATCTGGCAGTGGCCACTCTGGCTCGCCCTGCTCTTCGCGCTCGGCCTGACCCTGGTCCTGTCGCTGCTTCTGGGCGTTCCCACCCTGCGGCTGCGCGCCGACTACCTCGCCATCACCACCATCGCGGCGGGCGAGATCCTCCGACTGGTCACGAACTCCCGTCCGGCGACGGACGTCACGGCGGGCGTCTTCGGCATCCCGAGCCAGATCAGCGAGGGCCGCGGGTTCACCGACACGTTCAACTCGCTGAACCCGTTCGGCGACTTCGCGCTGAACCTGGGCATCGTCAGCTTCCAGGGACGCGACACGTGGGTCATGTTCGTGGCGTGGTCGCTCGTCCTGCTCGCCTCGGCATTCCTGTGGGCGCTCATGCGCAGCCCCTGGGGGCTCGTGATCAAGTCGATCCGTGAGGACGAGGACGCAGCCCGGGCGCTCGGCAAGAACGTCTTCGCCTACAAGATGCAGAGCCTCATGATCGGTGGGGCGATGGGTGGACTGGCCGGCGTCCTCCTCGTGCTGCAGCAGGCGTCGGTGAGCCCGGGCGTCTTCCTGCCGCAGGTGACCTTCTTCGCCTACGTCGTGCTGATCCTCGGAGGTACGGCCTCGACGTGGGGGCCGGTGGTCGGGTCGATCATCTTCTGGTTCCTCATCGCGGGCTCCGACTCCGTCCTGCGCGGCATGGAATCCCTGCCGAGCGGATCGGCGGGTGCCATCCGACTCGCCCTCGTCGGGCTCACGCTGATGCTGCTGATGATCTTCCGGCCGCAGGGCATCCTCGGCGACAAGCAGGAGATGATGCTCGATGCCTGACACGCCGACCCCCGACCAGCCGGTCGAGCGCCCCACCGAGTCCGGGACCGCGGAGGCGATCGCCGCCCGTGGGGAGCGCGCGAAGCTCCTCGCCGAGATCGAGCCGCGCCCCGGCGTCCCGAAGCCGGACCCGATCCTGCGGGTGGACCACGTCCGTCGCAGCTTCGGCGGCCTCGTGGCGGTCGACGTCGACCACCTAGAGGTGCAGCGAGGCACGATCACCGCGCTCATCGGGCCCAACGGAGCCGGCAAGACGACGTTCTTCAACCTGCTCTCGAACTTCGACACCCCCGACACCGGCACCCGGGAGTTCAACGGCACGAGCCTGGAGGGCATCGCGCCGCACAAGGTCGCCGGCATGGGCATGGTCCGGACCTTCCAGCTGACCAAGGCGCTGACGCGCCTCACGGTCCTCGAGAACATGAAGCTCGGCGCGCACACCCAGCCGGGCGAGAAGCTCCGGGCGGCGCTCCTGCCCAACATCTGGCGCGAGGCCGAGCACTCGATCGTCGAGCAGGCCGACGACCTGCTCCACCGCTTCAAGCTCGACCACATGCGCGAGGAGTTCGCCGGCACGCTCTCCGGCGGCCAGCGCAAGCTGCTGGAGATGGCACGCGCGCTGATGGTGGAGCCGGAGCTCGTCATGCTCGACGAGCCCATGGCCGGCGTGAACCCCGCACTGACCGAATCCCTGCTCGGCCACGTCAAGGACCTGCCGAACTACGGCATGACCGTGCTGTTCGTCGAGCACGACATGGACGTGGTCATGGACATCAGCGACTGGGTCATCGTCATGGCCGAGGGTCGCATCATCTCGGAGGGGCCGCCGCAGGTCGTCTCCAAGGACCCCGCCGTCATCGACGCCTACCTCGGCGCACACCACGACGACAAGAGCGCGTACGACCTCGGCCCAGCCGAGCGTGTCCGCCGATCGGAGGTCGGCGCATGACCGTCACCGACAACGTCGCGGAGATCACGAGCCAGTTCCCGGGGGAGGAGCCGCTCCTGGTCGCGGACGACCTCATCGCTGGCTACCTGCCGGGGGTCGACATCCTCACGGGCTCGACACTGCACCTGTACGAGGGTGAGCTCGTCGGGATCATCGGCCCCAACGGCGCGGGCAAGTCGACGATGCTCAAGGCGCTGTTCGGCCTGGTGAACATCCGGTCCGGCACGGTGACCCTGCGCGGACAGAACATCACGAACCTGCCGGCACACGAGTTGGTCGAGGCCGGGGTCGGGTACGTGCCCCAGACCAACAACATCTTCTCCAACCTCACCATCGAGGAGAACCTCGAGATGGGGATCTACCTCGAGCCGGACCGGTTCGAGGAGCGGTTCGACAAGGTGGCCGGCATCTTCCCGTTGCTCGGCGACCGCCGGAAGCAGCGCGCGGGCGGGCTCAGCGGCGGCGAGCGCCAGATGGTGGCCATGGGGCGCGCCCTCATGATGGACCCCTCGGTCCTCCTCCTCGACGAGCCGTCCGCCGGTCTGTCGCCCGCGCTGCAGGACGAGGTGTTCCTGCAGACCCGCGACATCAACGCGGCAGGCGTCTCGATCATCATGGTCGAGCAGAACGCCCGTCGGTGCCTGCAGATCTGCCACCGCGGCTACGTCCTCGACCAGGGCGCGAACGCCTACACCGGTCACGGGCTCGAGCTGCTCCACGACCCCAAGGTCATCGACCTCTACCTCGGGACGCTCGCGCAGGGCTAGCCGGGCCCGGTTCTCGACCGATCCGGCTCAGGAGCGTGCGCGGTGGGTGCGCGTTCCTACTACACCGATAGTTGTTGCTTGGCCAACCCGTCTGTAGCCTGCCAACGCTAGTCCCAACAACCCGCCAACTACTGGGAGTCTCACGCGATGCAACGCACGCGCTGGATGCGGTACACCGCCGCACTGCTTTCCGCAGCTCTCCTCGCTACCGCCTGTGGCGGTGGTACTGAGGAGGAAACGACCGACCCCGGCACCGAGGACACCACGTCCGACGGCACCGACGAGGGAACCGACGAAGGCACCGACGACGAGATGGACGAGGGTGACGACGAGATGTCCGTCACCGACGCCACCGACGGTGCCCTTCAGCTCGCCTACATCCTTCCCGAGACCGGGCAGCTCGCCTTCCTCGGGCCCCCGATGATCGGTGGTGTCGAGCTCGCCGTGGCGGACATCAACGCCGCTGGTGGCGTGCTGGGCTCCGACGTGACGCTCGAGGCCGGTGACGAGGCCGGTGACGCCTCGATCGCGGCGCAGACCGCCTCCCGCCTCCTCGGCACGGGCGTCGACGCCATCATCGGCGCCGCGTCCTCCGGTATGTCCCTGTCGTTCATCGACGCGGTGACGGGCAACGGCGTCCTGCAGTGCTCGCCGTCCAACACGTCGCCGACGTTCACGAACTACAACGACAACGGCCTGTACTTCCGCACCGCGCCGACCGACGCCCTCCAGGGCCCGGTGCTCGCGCAGGCGGTCATCGACGACGGCAACTCGAACCCGGCCATCATGGCCCGTGGTGACGACTACGGCCGTGGTCTCGCCGAGGCGACCGCCAACGCCCTCGAGGCGTCCGGCGCGACCGTCGCGGCCGAGATCATCTACGACCCCGAGGCGGCGAACTTCGACGCCGAGGTCTCCCAGGCAGTCGACTCCGGTGCGGACGCGATCATCGTGATCGGCTTCGCCGAGTCGGCGCAGATCCTCACCGGTCTGATCGAGAACGGCAAGGGCCCGAAGGACTTCCCGGTCTACGGCGCTGACGGCATGCGCGGCAACGAGCTGCCCAGCCAGGTCGACCCGAACGACAACAGCGTCATCGACGGGCTGAAGGGCACCGCCCCGCAGTCCGAGGCGTCCGACGACTTCATCACGCGGTTCAAGGCGGAGTCCGGTTCCGAGGACACCCTCTTCGCGGCTGAGGCCTACGACTGCACGATCCTGATCGCGCTGGCGACGATCGCTGCCGGCTCGGACGAGGGCACCGACATCGCTGCCGCGATGATCACCGTCTCCAAGGACGGCGAGAAGTGCTCCACGTTCGCCGACTGCGTCGCGCTGCTCGACGCCGGCGAGGACATCGACTACGACGGTGTCTCGTCGAACGTCGACCTCGTCGACGCTGGTGAGCCGGCCTTCGGTACGTACGAGGTCTGGGAGTTCCAGAACGGCGGCGAGATCGTGACCCTCAAGATCGAGGAGTCGCGCCTCAGCTGAGGTCGCACCTCACGCATCACCTCGGAGGCCCCCGCTTCGGCGGGGGCCTCCGCTGTTCTGCTCGTGCAGGAACCCCGGCCCACCACGTCGAAGCAAGCAGCGATCCGACAACGGGGGAGATGCACGTGCGACGCCTGATGGTCCTGCCCGCTTCGATGCTCCTCATCGGCGCGCTCGCGACGCCGGTCTCGGCGGCCCACCTCGAGGGTGGGTTCCACGCGGCGTTCGCGACCGTGGACAACTACTTCCACTGCACGGGCGAGACGAAGCTGTACCAGGCGAACTGGATTGCCCAACTCGGATCCGAGTCGAGCTACACGCCATGGGACGAGACCGCGCCGGCGGAGTCCGTGGAGGACGGAGCCGGATGCGCGGCAGCGGACTGGGGTGGCACGACCAACCCGGCCTACGACGCGGTGTTCCAGGGGACCATCACTGGCAACGTCGAGGCCGTCACGGTTCGGCTGCACCACATGCTGCTCGGCAACCTGCGGCAGGGCGACGCCGCGTCACTGCGGGTCTGGGCGCTCGTCGACGGCGTGCCGATCTTCCCCGAGGGCACCACTCCGGCCTGCTGTGCGGTGGTCGAGGTCATCCCCGAGGCCGCCAACGACGGCGTGACCGAGGTCTACGAGTTCAGCATCACCGGCCTCGGCTGGGTCGAGGAGCTGCTCGATGAGAACGGCGACGTCGTGGGCCTCGAAGGCCATGGCCTCGCGATCGAGGACGGCGTCGGCGCGGCCGAGCGCACGTTGACGGTCTACGTCGGCCACCACGGCACCGGGCTCGAAGCCCCCACGGGCTACCAGGCCGGACTCTGGGTCTGGGACACCACCGAGGTCCCGTCAGGGATCACGGTCAATCCGGTGGAGCTTGCCGCGGCCCAGGTCGTCGCGGACGTCTCCTGGCTGTAGCAGGGCCTACCTTGGTGGGGTGACGTCCGTTCACCCCGCGCCTGACCCGAGCCGCCTGCGCATCGCCGCAGGGTCCACGGCGCTCGCCGTCGTGCTTTGGAACGTGAGCTTCCTCGGGCCCCTGCTCTTCCCGCTCCGGATGCTCGTGACGTTCGCCCACGAGGCCGGTCACGGCCTGGCGGCGATCCTGACCGGTGGCGACTTCGTGCGGTTCGAGATCTACGCCAACGGGTCCGGCGTGGCGTGGACGGCGGGTGGCTGGCGGTGGGTCGTCCTGCCGGCGGGTTACGTCGGGGCGGCCCTGTCAGCTGCCGTACTGCTGGTCGGCGCCCATCGGGCCAACCGCCCGCGCCGTGTCGCCGGGGCGCTCGCCGTGGTGATCGGGGTGATCGGTCTCTTCTTCGGCTGGTCATCCCTGCTGGCCCTCGTCTCCGGGTTGCTGGCAGCAGCGGGATTCGGCGTCCTCGCGTGGAAGGGCACCACCGCGCTGACCGTCCTCGTGATGGACGTCGTGGCCTTCCTGATGGGCTGGTCGGCCGTGCTCGACCTGATGGCGGTCATCCGTACGCCGACTGGCACGGCAAGCGGCGGGATCCTGAACGACGCCGCGGCGTTCGGTGATCACGTCAACATCCTCGGCGGGCGGTTCTGGGGAGCCGTGTGGCTGCTGATCGTGCTCCTCGTGCTCGGCTGGGCCGTGCGATCCGCGTTCGGCCCCACGATCTCGACGTGGCGTCGGAATCGAGCCGTACGGGGGGCGTGACGGTTCCGAAGGGAAACGACGACCAAGGGGACCAGCCATGACCGCTGCAAGCACCCACGCGCCCGTCGGCACCGCGTTGCCGCCGGAGCGCGCCAGGCGCCTCCGCCTCTACAACGGCGTGATGGGGCTCTTCCACCTCCTGCAGGGCGTGGCCGTCCTTGCCCTGGCGAACGACTTCACGCTGCCCGTGACCGCCACGTACCTGCAGGGCCCGCCGGGGACCGACCTGACCGAGACGGTGACGCTCCTCGACGTCAGTGTCGCCTGGGGCGTGGCCGGGTTCCTGTTCCTCTCGGCGCTGGCCCACTTCACGATCGTCTCGCCGTGGTACTTCGATCGCTACATCGACCAGCTGGGCCGGCGCCGGAACTACGCCCGATGGGTCGAGTACGCCGCGAGCTCGAGCCTGATGGTCGTCCTGATCGCTCTGCTGCCCGGCATCACCGACGCGGCCGCGTTGATCGCGATCTTCGGTGCCAACGCGGCGATGATCCTCTTCGGACTGCTCATGGAGCACTACGAGGACCCGGGGCGCCCCAACTGGGTGAGCTACTGGTTCGGGTGCGTCGCCGGCGCCGTGCCCTGGCTCGCCATCGCGATCTACGTCCTCAGCCCCGGCTCCGACGCGCAGCCGCCGGCGTTCGTCTACGCGATCTTCATCTCGCTCTTCATCTTCTTCAACAGCTTCGCGGTCAACATGGTGCTGCAGTACCGCGAGGTCGGGAAGTGGCGTGACTACGTCTTCGGCGAGAGCGTCTACATCGCCCTGAGCCTGACCGCGAAGTCGGCGCTCGCGTGGCAGGTGTTCGGCGGCACCCTCGCGCCGACCGGCTAGGCGGCCAGTTCCTCGAGCTCCACGAGTGAGGCCTCGAGGTGGTCGAGGAGCCGCTGCAGGTGGGGCGCGGACGTCCGGCACCCGGTGAGGCCGAAGCCCATCGTGTCCGCGTAGCTCGTCACGGTGATGTTCATCGCCTGGCCGTCGATCGGGATCGACAGCGGATAGTTGCCCTGCAGCCGGGCGCCGTTCCAGTACAGGGCCTGTCGGGGGCCGGGCACGTTGCTGATGACGATGTTGAACGGCGGCTTGCGGAGCGCCTCGAACCGATAGAGGGGCCCAAGCCCGAGGCCGGCGAAGCTGATGGCGCTGAGCAGCAGGACGCCGGTCTGCGTGAGCCCCTGCAACCGGAGCTTGCCGGTCTGCATCGAGTCACGGATGAGCGCGAACCGTGCCTCGGGGTCCTCGAGGTGCGTGCCGAGGTTGCAGAGGATGAGTCCGACCTGGTTCCCGCCGTCCTCGTCGAAGTCGTCGGCGTGCAGCGAGACGGGCACCATCGCGACGAGCGGCCTGTCCGGCAGCCCGTCGAGGTCGACCAGGTAGCGGCGCAGCGCGCCCGCACACATGCCGAGCACGACGTCGTTGATCGTCGCGCCGAGCGCCTTGCCGGTCGTCTTCATGCGATCCAGCGACCACGAGTCCGCCGCGAACCGCCTCGCCCCGGTGATGGGCACGTTCAGGGGTGAGCGTGGCGCCTTGTAGGGGATCGCCGCTGACTGGTCGATGAAGGAGCGCACGAGCGTCCTGACGGCGGCGTCGCCGGCGCCCACCACGCCACGGACGCCCTCGACGGTCCCGCCGACGACGCCCCCGACGGCCCCGGAGACCGCCTGTGCAGCGCCCTTCAGTCGGCCCACGTCCGGGACGGGCTCGCTGCGTGGCGTCGCGTCCTTCGGGGTCCCGAACGGCGGCGGCATGCCGCGCTCGTCAGGGTCCGCAGAGAGCGCGCGCTCGAGCATGCGCATCGCGGAGACACCGTCCACGAGGGCGTGGTGGACCTTCATGTACGTGGCGAAGCGGCCGTCGGCGAGCCCCTCGATGAGGTGGCTCTCCCACAGGGGTCGGGACCGGTCGAGCAGTGTCCCGTGGAGGCGGGACGTGAGCGCCAGCAGCTCGCGGACGCGCCCGGGGTGGGGCAGTGCCGAGTGACGTACGTGGTACTCGATGTCGAGCTGTTCCTCGCGTTGCCAGGCCCATGGCCCCGCGCCGGCCGCGGTGCGGACGGGCCGGCGCGCGAGGCGGGCCCGAACGTCCTGGTGCTCGATGGCCTCGCGGTACAGGTCGCCCACGTACTCGGGCCCGGCATCCTCGGGCGGCTCGAAGAGCTGCATGCCGCCGACGTGCATCGGCCGTTCGCGTGCCTCGGCCAGCAGGAACACCGCATCCGTCAGGGGCATCGGGCGCAAGTGGGTCCTCCTCGATCAGCGGCTGGCAGCTCGCTTGTACTGGGCCACCGACAGCGGTGCGAAGACCGCGATGATGATGACCACCCAGATGATGCTGTACAGGACCGGGTTCTGCAGGGCCCAGGTCTGTGGCTCTGGCAGGCCCGGCGGCACGTTGCCGAAGAGTTCCCGCGCAGCCTGCGTGATGGCGGAGACGGGGTTCCAGTCGGCGAAGGCGCGCAACGGACCCGGCAGCGTCTCGCTCGGGACGAAGGTGTTCGCGATGAAGGTCAGCGGGAAGATGACGATGAAGGAGGCGTTGTTGACGACCTCGACGCTCGGGACCACGAGGCCGACGAAGGCCATGATCCAGGAGAACGCGTACGCGAACAGCAGGAGCAGGAGCACGCCGCCGATCGCGTCGAGCACCGATCCGCGGATGCGCCAGCCGACGATGAGGCCCGTGATGCCCATGATGAGGATCGACAGCACGTTGTAGACGATGTCGCTCACGGTCCGGCCGACGAGGACGGCCGAGTTGGACATGGGCAGTGACCGGAAGCGATCGATGATGCCCTTCTGCATGTCCTCCGCGAGCCCGGCGCCGGTGAAGGTCGCCCCGAAGATGACGGTCTGCGCGAAGATCCCGGCGATCAGGAACTCTCGGTAGCTCGCTCCCGGGATGTCGATGGCACCGCCGAACACGTACGCGAACAGCAGCACGAACATGATCGGCGAGATCAGCACGAAGACGAGGACCTCGGGCACGCGCTTGATCTTGATCAGGTTGCGCTTGGCCACGATCGCGCCGTCGCGGAATGCCTTGGTCGCCGTCATGCCGGAACCTGCTCGTCCTCGCCAGTCGTGGCGATGTGTCCGGTGAGGGTCAGGAACACGTCGTCGAGGGTGGGCCGGCGCAGACCGACGTCGAGCAGTCTCACCCCGTGGCCGTCGAGCCGTCTCACGACGTCGACCAGTGCGTCGGCTCCGCCGCTGACGGAAGCCGTCAGGCGCCGTGTGTGCTCGTCGACCTGTACGTCCCCGTCGGAGACCTGCTCGAGGACGGCGGAGGCGGTCGGGATGGCCGCGTCCGTGTCGACGACGATCTCGAGGACCTCGCCCCCGACCTGGCGCTTGAGTTCGTCCGCGGTCCCTCGCGCGATGGCGCGGCCGTGGTCGATCACCACGATCTCGTCGGCGAGCTTGTCGGCCTCCTCCAGGTACTGCGTGGTCAAGAGGAGCGTGGCCCCGTCGTCGACCAGCGTGCGGATGACGTCCCAGAGCTCGACGCGGCTGCGGGGGTCGAGGCCGGTGGTCGGCTCGTCGAGGAACAGGACCTCTGGTCGCGCGACGAGGGCGCCGGCGAGGTCGAGGCGCCGGCGCATGCCGCCCGAGTAGCCCTTCACCGGCCGGTCGCCGGACTCCACGAGGTCGAACTGCTCCAGGAGGGCGCGGGCCCGGCGCGTGGCCTCGGCCCCGGGCAGTCCGTAGAGGCGCCCGACCATGTCCAGGTTCTCGAAGCCCGTGAGGTACTCGTCGACGGCGGCGTACTGGCCGGACAGCCCGATGTGCTCCTTCACGCGTTGCGGCTCGGCGAGCACGTCCACACCGGCGACGGTCGCCGTGCCTGCATCGGGTCGCAGCAGCGTGGTGAGGATCCGGACCGCGGTGGTCTTGCCCGCGCCGTTGGGGCCGAGGAGCCCGAGCACGGTGCCCTGGGGCACATCGAGGTCGAGGCCGTCGAGTGCGGTGACGTTGCCGTACCGCTTCACGAGGCCCCGGGCGTGGATGACGGACGTCACGGCGGGCCTTGGGCGGGGAACGGAGGGACCCTACTCGGCCGTGGCAAGTGCTGGGGCGTCCTGGGCGCCTCGGGTTCGGGCGCGTTCCCAGAGCACGAGGAGTGAGGGGAGCAGCAGCACCGAGGCGAGCGCAGCCGAGACGACTGCCGCGAGCGTGAGGAGTCCGAACTGCCGGAACGGGGCGAGCGTCGAGGTCATGAGCACGGAGAACCCGAGCCCCGTCGTGAGCGCGGCGGTCGCGAGGGCGCTCCCGGTCGTGGCCAGCGTCTCGTCGACCGCGTCGAGGATGTCGTGCCCCTCCCGCCGGAAGTCGAGGAAGCGGTGGGTCACGTGGATCGTGTAGTCGACCCCGACGCCGATGGCCAGGGCGGCCAGCGTCGCCGTCACCGGCCCGAACTGGATGCCGGCGAAGACCATGAGCGCGAAGAGGAGCACGACGACGATGCCTACGGGCACGACGGTGATGACGCCCATGACGGGGCGGCGATCGGACACGAAGAAGCTCAGCGAGAGCAGCAGCGTGGCTGCCAGCAGCGCGAGTACGAGGCTCTGGGTCTGGATTCCCTGCAGGATCATGATGACCGTGCCGTTCGCGATCAGCGTGGACGTCGCGATGACGTCCGCACCGGCTGCCTCCGCCTGCACGAACGCCGCTTCGAGGTCGTCGGCGAGTTGCAGGGCCCCGTCCTCCCCGCCCTGCGTGCTGAACGTCACGAGAGCGGCGTCCACGGCGTCACCGCTGCCGTGCAGCACGCCCGACGCGGCGTCCGGCGCGGCCGCTCGTACGGCCCGCACCAACGCTCCGAGGTCTGCGCCCAGCGCGACGGTCAGGTCGGGACCGAACCCCGCGGCCTGCGCCGCCGCCGCGACCTCGGGCGCGAACCGTGGGCCGTCGGGCATCGCCAGCTCGGCGACGAGCACGTGCGGCGCCGTCGCTCGGGCCCGGCCACCGGTCGTGAGCACGGCATCGAGCCGCGCGGCGTCCGAGATGCCGGCAGCGACGCCGTTCCACACGTCGACGTCCGTGAGGTCGCCATCCACGAGCACCTGCGTCGTCTCGCCGAGTCCGCCCCCGAAGTCGTCGAAGAGGGTGTCCGCGGCGGTCCGCACGGCTGAGTCGTCGGGCACGAAGTCGAGGAACGAGAAGCCTGCCTCCAGCCGTGAGGCGACCGCGAGGCCGCCGACGGTGAGGGCCACGGCGGAGAGCACCGCCACCCACGGGGCCCGGTGGGCGATGTGCCGCGTCGCGTACACGAACCGGTCGATCACACCCGAGTGCCGCGAGTGGATCTCGTCGGCGTCGAGCGCGCCCTCTCGATGTGGACGACGGTCGAGCAGCACACGAGCGGCCGGGAAGAGCGTGGTCGAGAGCACGAAGGCAGCGGCGATGCCCAGCGTCGCGAGGACCCCGAAGGTCGTCAGCACCGGGATCCCGGACGCGAGGTTGGTCAGGAAGCCGAGGATCGTGGTCGCCGAGGTGAGCACCAGCGCCCCGCCGACGATCCTGATCGCCCGTCCCATCGCTGCCTCGACGGCATCGGAGCCCAGGCCGTCGCGGTAGGCAGCGTTGAGGTGGATGACGAAGTCCACACCGAGGCCGACGAGCAGGATGGGCACGATCTGCGCCGGGCCACCGACCGGCCCGATGACGTCGAAGCCCGTCGGCCCGAGTATCGCGGCCATCCCGTTCTGGAACTGGATGGCCAGGATCGTGACGAGCAGGGTGAGGAGCGTGTCTGCGGCCGAGCGGCGGATGCGACGGTGGAGCCGCATGCCCCGCGGTGGCAGGTACACGAACAGCAGGAGGACGGCGATGATCCCGATGGCGGCGAGCAGCAGGAGCGGGATCTGCAGGCCGGCTCGATCGCCGACGTACTGGATGAGCTCCTCGGAGAACGCCGTCAGGGTGACGTCCCCGACGGCAACCGCGTCGAGCTCGTCGAGGAACGCGCCCTCGAGTGCCACGAGTGCCGCACGTTCCTCGGCGTTGCGCGGAGCGCTGACGAAGGCGATCAGGAGCCCGGCGGACGAGGTCCCCGCCGAGAGGTCCGCGCTCGGCGGGTAGAGGCCCTGCACGAAGCCGGCGGCCTCGGGAGGCAACTGGGCGAGCGAGCGAGCGAGGTACGCGTCGACGTCCGAGTCGTTCTGCGGAGCAGGGGCGCCCTGGGCGACCGCCTGCTGGACGGGCGTGGCGAAGCTCACGATGGGGCCGGTGCCCGGCTGGGGGACCAGGATGTCGGCGAAGGCGAGGTCGTCGGTCGAGGTCGAGCGCAGCAGGTTCTCCGCGGCGACGGCTGACCCGTAGCCATCGAGCGTCAGGACGTCTCCACCGGCGGCCGTTGCGACGACCTGGATCGGGACGACCGAGGCGTCGGCGGCGAACAGCTCCCCGATCCGGGTGGCCGCCTCGATCGCCGGGTCGGCCGGCCCGAAGATGTCGCTGTCGTTGCTGATCACCGGCTGGCCCTGGCTCGAGACGCCACCGATGACGAACACGACGAGGAGGATGGCGGTCCACGGCCGGTGCGTCGCGAAGCCGTCGAGCGAGCGCGCGATGAAGTCGAGCACGTCTGCTGCCCCAGGTCAGTCGGGAGGCTTCGACGCCGCGCCGTCGGACGGACGGGAGCCCCCGCCGACCCTAGGCGCGAGCCTGGCTCAGGAGCCCTCGAGTTCCGCCTGACGGCGCGCCGCCCGCTCGCGCTTGGCCTTCTCGTGCAGGCGCATGGCCTCCTCGTACGTGGGTGCCGAGCCGCCCAGGTGGGCGGGCTGCCACCAGTCGTAGCCCGGCTGCGGAGGCACGGGATAGCTGCGCTGGGCGGCGTCGACGAGCTCGCTCAGCCGCTCGTCCAGCGCTTTGGTGACCTCGGCAGGGTCGTCGTCGCCCGGCTGGATCGGCTCCCCGAAGCGCACGGTGACGGGGACGTCGCGACGAAGGTCGCGTGGCCGGTCCTTCGTCAGTAGGCGCTGCGTTCCCCAGACGGCCACCGGCACGAGGGGGACGCCCGCCGCCTGAGCGATGCGCGCCGCACCGGTCTTGAGCGGAAGCAGCGTGAAGGAACGCGAGATCGAGCCCTCCGGGAACGTCCCGACGAGCTCGCCGCTCCGACACTTCTCGACGGCCTCGTCGAAGGCCTTCTTGGGGTCGCCGAACCGGTCGACCTCGACGTGCCGCATGGCGCGCATCAGCGGGCCGGAGACGGGATGGTCGAACGCTTCCTTCTTCGCCATGAATCGGACGAGCCGCTTTCCCTGGTTGCGGGCAGCGGCGCCGAGGAAGACGAAGTCGATGTAGGAGACGTGGTTGCTGGCGATGACGGCTCCGCCCTCGGCCGGGACGTGTTCCCAGCCCGAGGTCGAGAGGTCCCACTTGCGCGCACGCATGACACTGAGTGCGGCGGCTACGACGGTGCGGTAGACGGGCTCCATGGCGGACACGCTAGTCGCCATGGCGCGCTGCTTCCCGGGTCGACGGCAGGAGGTGGCGGTAGCCTCGCTCGTCGGACCGAACACGGAGACGTGTGTGCGGATCGTGATCGTCGGCGCGGGTGCCGTGGGGTCCTACCTCGCGATGCGCCTCTCGAGCGAGGGGCAGGACGTCGTCGTGATCGAGAGCGACGAGCGGCGCGCGGCCGAGGTCCAGGAGGAGCTCGATGTCCTCGTCGTCGTCGGCAACGGCGCCAGCCCCAACACGCTCAAGCAGAGCGACATCGGCCTCGCGGACATGCTCATCGCCGTCTCCGACTCGGACGGCGTGAACGCGCTCGCCTGCCACACGGCACGCAACCTCGGCGTCGAGCGGACCGTGGCACGCATCGCGGACAGCGACCTGCGCGCCGGCGTCGCCGATCTCGGTGTGGACGTCATCATCGACCCGGACGAGATGGCCGCCCAGGAGGTCGTCGGCCTCGTCGGCCAGAGCGGCGTCTCCGACATCATCGAGTTCGCCGACGGGCAGCTCACGCTGCTCGGCGGCATCGCTCGCCGTGGCAGCCCGCTCGTGGGACACACGATCGCCGATCTCCGGGCGTTCAACCAGGATCTCGGGGACTGGGCCGTGGCGGCCGTCGTGCGCGGGGGCGACGCGATCCCCGTGCGCGGGCCGACGACCGTGCGCGAGAACGACCACGTGCTGGTGATGGTCGGCAGCGACAACCTGGCTGGCGCCCGCCGACTGCTCGGCCTCGACGACGTCTCGGTCGAGCGGGTGATCGTGCTCGGGTCCACGCGGATCGCCGAGCGCACCGTGGACCTGCTGGCTGCGCGACGCATCGAGGTCGTGCTCATCGACCCCGACGAGGAGCGCTGCCGCTACCTCGCCGAACACCACCCGCGGGCCCTCGTCATCAACGGTGACACGACGGACCCGTCGGTACTCGCCAACCTCGGACTCGACGACACGGACGCCATCGCTGCGCTGTCCGGCTGGGACGACGCGAACCTGGCCGGTTGCTTCGTCGGCAAGGCGCTCGGCGCGTCGACGGCCGTCGCGCGCTTCCAGCGGCTCAGCTACGTGGGCCTGCTCATCGGTACGGGTATCGACGCCAGCGTCTCGCCCCGCCTCTCGGCGGCCAACGCGATCCTGCGTTTCGTCCGCCGCGGACGCATCCACTCGGTGGCGACGTTCAAGGACACGCGCGCCGAGGCGTTGGACATCGAGGTCGAGCCCGGCTCGAGCGCTGCGGGCTACCTCCTGCAGGAGATCGACCTGCCGGGCAACGCCGTCGTGGGCGGCGTGGCGCGCAACGGGCGGGCATTCGTGCCGCGAGGGACCACGAAGATCGAGCCGAACGACCGGCTGATCGTGTTCGTCCCGCCCGAGGCCATCCACGACGTCGAAGCGCTGTGCACGACGTGAAGGCCACTGCGTTCGACCGCATCTCGCGGGTGAGCCTCCGACGGGCTCGCCGTCGCCTCATCCGGCGGCTGGTGTTCATCGTCGGGGCGGTGGTCGCCACGAGCGGCATCGCCATGCTGCCGTCGGCCCTGGTGTCCGTCGGTTACCGGGAATGGGACCAGGCGGCGGGCATCGGCGCCGCGGCGCTCCTGACCGTGCTGGCCGGCGTCGGCTCCGCGAAGTTCCTGGGGGCGCGCGGTGAGCTCACCACCCGTGAGGGCTTCGCCGCGGTCGGCCTCAGCTGGTTCGTCATGTCGCTCTTCGGCACCCTGCCGTACCTGCTCACCGGGTCCATCCCGAACCTGACCAACGCGTTCTTCGAGACCGCCGCCGGCTACACGACCACGGGCTCCTCGGTCGTGCCGGACCCGTCGGCGCTGTCACACGGGATCCTGATCTGGC
Source organism: Nitriliruptorales bacterium (assembly GCA_041591915.1). Classification (GTDB taxonomy): domain Bacteria; phylum Actinomycetota; class Nitriliruptoria; order Nitriliruptorales; family Nitriliruptoraceae; genus JBFHRB01. The sequence goes on along the minus strand of JBFHRB010000007.1, from coordinate 3,981 downwards.
GGGCCTCGACGCAGTGGTTGGGCGGCATGGGCGTCATCGTCCTGTCGATCGCCATCCTCCCGCTCATCGGCGCGGGCAGCGTGGAGCTCGCGCGCGCGGAGTCTCCGGGGCCCTCACCCGATCGGCTCACGCCGCGGTTCCGCGAGACGGCCCAGCGACTGTGGTGGGTCTACGTCGGCCTGACGCTCATAGAGGCCGTCCTGCTCATGCTCGGGGAGATGACGCCATTCCAGGCCATCGCGCACTCGTTGACGACGATGTCGACGGGCGGATTCGGGACCGAGGCCGACTCGCTGGACTCCTTCGGCGCCTACACCCAGTGGGTCGTCATCGCGTTCATGTTCCTCGCCGGCACCTCGTTCGCGCTGCACTTCCGGGCGCTCCGTCGCCCGGGGTCGTACGCCCGGTCGAGTGAGTTCCGCGTGTACGCCCTGCTGACGTTCGGGGCGATCCTCCTGATCCTCGGAGGCCTCATCGACACCGGCGTCGAGCGCAACCTGGGAGACGTGACGGCCGAGGAGACGATCCGGGCGGCCACCTTCACGTCGGTCACCATCATGACGACGACGGGCTTCGCGACGAGCGACTTCGGGTCCTGGGTCTCCGGCCTGCAGATCCTGGTGGTGGGCCTGATGTTCCTTGGCGGGATGTCCGGCTCCACGGCTGGTGGCATGAAGACCTTCCGGGTTGCGGTGCTCTCGAAGGCGGCCATCGCCGACCTCCGTCGCCTCGTGCACCCGCGCGGCATCTTCATCACCCGCGTCGACGGGCACGCCGTGCAGCCGACGGTCGTGCGCCACGTGCAGGCGTTCTTCCTGTTCTTCATGTTCGTGTTCATGACGGCCACGTTCCTCCTCGGCGTCGTCGCGTCGCGATCCGCCGACGGGCTCGACCTCGTCACGTCGGCGTCGGCCGTCGCCTCGGCGCTGGGCAACATCGGCCCGGGCCTCGGCGACGTCGGTCCGTCCTCGAATTACAGTGGCCTGCCCGGCGCAGCGAAGTGGCTGCTGGCGACGGTCATGATCGTGGGCCGGCTCGAGATCTTCCCGGTGCTGCTGCTCTTCACGCGGGATCTCTGGCGGCGCTGAGCCCGTACGCCTCCTCGAGCTCGGCGAGCGCACCCTCGAAGCCGTCGGTCACGCGGCGTAGCTCCGGCAGGCTCTCCCGGCAGGCGATCGCCGAGAAGTTCAGTCGGTCGGTGTAGCTCCACACGGTCACGTTCAGTCCCACGCCCTCCAGGATCGGCCCGACCGAGAAGAGGTCGGTGAGCTCGGCGCCGGCGATGTAGAGGGGGTCGCGCGGTCCGGGGACGTTGGACACGACCAGGTTGATCGGCGGCCGGTGGTGGCGAGCCATCCTCGCGCGCGAGTAGGCCCGCATGAACAGCGTCAGCGCGCGCGGTGGCGTGAACTCGACCCAGTCCTGCATGAGCTCCAGCCCGAGCGTCTGCTGGACCTGCTTCGCCTCCATCGTGATGCGGTGGATCGCCTCGAGCCGGTCCGTCGGGTCGTCCCGGTCGGTGGCGAGCGAGGTGAACATGTTGGACACGCGGTTGCCGATCAGCCGCGGTCCCGCGTCCGGCGCGTCCGTCCCGACGGGGATCCCGGCCACGAGCGATCGGTCGAGCAGCTCACCCCTCTCGCCGAGGTAGTGGCGCAGTGATCCGGACACGATGGCCAGCACGACGTCGTTGAGCTTCACACCCGCGGCGTCCTTCAGTGCGCGCACGCGGCCGAGTGGCAGCGATGTCGACGCGAAGACCCGGTGTGGTGTCAGCGCCGTGTTGAACGACGCCTTCGGGACGTCGACGATCGGTCGTGGGGGTGGGCTGTCGGTCCCCTGCCGATGGCGCAGGACGTCCTTCACGCCGCGGCCGGTCGTCCCCAGCAGCTGGGGGAGGCGGAGGAACGTCTTGAGGAGGTCGGCGAACGCGTCGATCAGCAGTTCGAGCCCGGTGGGGACCCGCTCGCCCCTCCATGGCTCGGCCGGGACCGGCGGCGGGGGTGCGTCCCTCGTCAGGGACATCACGTTGGCGAGGAGCGCGCCTGCGGCGACGCCGTCGGCCGCCGCATGGTGGATCTTGGCAGCGAAGGCGACCCGACCACCCTCCAGTCCCTCGAGCACCCAGATCTGCCAGAGGGGCCTGGCCCGATCGAGCGGGCGGCTGGCGATGTCGCCGATGAGCTCGTCCATCTCGGCCTGGGTCCCGGGCTGGGGGATGCCGACGCGCCGGACGTGGTAGTCGAGGTCGAAGTCCCGGTCCTCCACCCACAGGGGGTGGTGGAGCTGCATGGGGACCCACACCAGCCGCCGGCGGAACGGCGGGAGGAGGTGCAGGCGCTCGGCGAGGACGGCCTTGAACCGGTCGAAGCTGTAGCCCCCGGGCGCCTCCGCCGGATCGATGATGCCGATCTTGAGCGTGTGCATGTGGAGGGTCGGGGTCTCCATGTACAGGAACCCGGCATCGAGTCCCGTCAACCGCTCCACGTGTGTCCGGCCCCCGTTCGACTACGGCAGCAGTATCCCACCGCCTCCGCGGCCGCGCCCGGTCAGGTGCTGGCGGCCCGCTCCGCCGCATCCTCGGTACGGCTGCGAGGCTCCTCCAGCCAGCCCGACAGGCGCTCGCGCGTGAATCGCTTCACGTTGCGGCTGAAGGTGAAGGCCATGTGGTTGCCGTTGAACCACAGGGCCTCCGGCTGCTGCCAGTGGTCCCAGAGCCGACGCGCCTGGTCGGGCCCGGTCATCCGGTCACCGCGCCCCCCGTAGACGGCCAGGCGCGCGCGGGGGAGGAGCGCGGGGGCGGCGAGGGGCGAGATGACGCGGTGCGCCTCGTGGACGACCTCGCCGAGCAGGCCGACCTCGACGGCGCGCCGCCGCATCCTCGGTGGACAGTGATGGGCGTACAGGGCGGGCACGTCAGCCAACGGCACGCCCGCCAGCGCGAAGTCCAGGTCCTCCTCGAGCGTCGCCACGAGGCCGGCCACGTACGCGCCGAGGCTGACGCCGTGCAGGCCGATGCGCGTGCCTCCCTGCTGTCGGATCCACGCGATCAGCGCGCGCACGTCCCACACCGCGTGGGCGACGCCGTGGATCGTCGACTGGAGGTCGAACGTCAGGAACTCGTCGAGCTTGCGCTTGTTCGCCTTGCGCGGACCGTGGAGGGGGAGGACCGGGAGGGCGACGTTGACGCCGAGGTCCCGGTGGAGGTGCAGGACGTCGAAGGCCTGGAAGTCGGCGATCGGCAGCCCGGTGCCGAGCCCGTGCAGGCCTACGACCCAGGGACGATCCGGCTCGGGATGCCGGATGACGTAGGCGTGCGCCTCGGACACCGACTCGATCGCGGCCCAGCTCGCCGCCCCGGGCTCGTGGTGCCCCGGCTCGAAGCCGGACCACCAGCGCAGGTGCTCGTACCTCACACCTCGCAGCCTGCGACTGCGGGACTCGACCATCGTCGGCACGTCCGGAGGCCGGTGGTAGCCCTGGGGGCGGTCGAGCCATCCTCGCATGGCGTACTGGCCGCGCGCGGCGGTGAGCTCGGCGGCCACCCGGCCCAGCTCGTCGCCCGTCGGGAACCTCGACGGGGACTTCATCAGGGCCAGGACGGTCTCGTCCAACGCGACCTGGGCGAGGAGCGCCGGCGTGGGGCGCGGGGGTGGTATCGCGGGATACACGTGCGGCTGTCGGTGTCGCAGCGCGGCGGACGTCGCGATGCCCATGACACGCGCCGGGACGCGCATGAGTCGGAAGGCAACCAAGCGTTCGTCTCCGTTTCTGACGACCCGTCAGATACGATAGCGACCCGACTCCGAGGGACCCAGCCGACCGATGTCTTCCTTCAACCTCGCCGCGTTGTTCGAGACGGTGGTGGACGCCGTCCCCGACCGTGAGGTGCTCGTCGTCGGGGAGCGCAGGCTCACGTACGCGGACCTCGACGAGCGCGCGAATCGGCTGGCCGACCACCTCGCGGCCCGAGGCATCGGC
>JBFHRB010000006.1:0-32286 GCA_041591915.1 Nitriliruptorales bacterium | reverse complement strand
CTGGTCGTCGTCTGGGCCGTCGGCGACCTCGCGCGAGCGGGCCGGCTCGCCATCAGCGCGGGGCTGGTGTTGGGCTGGCTCGCGATCAGCCTGCCGCCGGTCGCCCGTCGCCAGTTCACCCAGTACGTGCTGACCAACGAGCGGATGATCGTGCGTGGCGGGATCATCTCCCGCAAGGGCACCGAGATCCCGCTGGAGAACGTCAACGACGTGCACTTCTCGCAGACGCCACTCGAGCGCCTCCTGGGCTACGGCGACGTCATCATCGAGTCCGCCGGCACGCGTGGACAGAGCCACCTGTACGACATCCCGCGCCCCGAGGCGTTCCAGGCACAGGTCTACGCGGCTCGCGAGGAGCGGTCGAAGGCGATCCACGGCAACAACGTCGCGCCCGATCCGGTCGCCCAGTTGGAGCGTCTGGCCAGGCTGCGCGACGAGGGCGTGATCACCGAGGACGAGTTCCTCTCCAAGAAACAACGGCTGCTGGACCAGATCTGAGTCCTACACTGGGATTCGGACATCCCAGGGGGTTGCAGGTGATCGATGCGGCGGACCTGAAACGCAGCGAGCTCCTCTCGGCGCTCCCTGACGACGCGCTGGACGAGCTGGCCAAGCACGCCGTGCGGCACCAGTGGTCCTCCGACCAGCCGATCTTCGACAAGGGCGCCCAGGGGGACTCGCTGTTCATCGTGCTGGACGGGACCGTCGAGATCTTCGTCGAGAGCGCCACCGGCAAGCGCACCCACCTGGCCGCGATCGGGCACGGCGAGGTCTTCGGTGAGCTGGCGCTGTTCGACCCCGCCCCTCGCTCCGCCTCGGCGCGTGCGGACAAGGAGACGGTCGCCGTCGAGGTCGGCCGTGACCACCTGCAGGCGATCATCACGGAGAACCCGACGGCCGCGATGTCGATGATCGGCGTGATGTCACGCAACCTCACGGACCAGAAGGAACAGCTCACCTACTTCAACAACTTCCTCGACCAGAAGGTCAAGGAGCGCACGGCGGAGGTGCGCGAGACCCAGCTCGAGGTGATCCGCCGTCTCGGCGTGGCGTCGGAGTACCGCGACGAGGACACCGGCACGCACATCTTCCGGATGTCGAACTACGCGGCCGCGCTCGCCCGCCGGATCGGGTTCGACGACGACTCCGCCGAGACGCTGCTCAACGCCGCGCCCATGCACGACGTCGGCAAGATCGGCGTGCCGGACCGCGTCCTGCTCAAGCCCGGCAAGCTCGACGAGGACGAGTGGGAGATCATGAAGGCCCACACGATCATGGGCGCGAACATGCTCGCCGGCTCGCGGTCGAAGGTCATCAAGCTCGCACGCAAGATCGCGCTCACCCACCACGAGCGCTGGGACGGACGCGGCTACCCGCAGGGCCTCAAGCACGACGAGATCCCGGTCGAGGCGCGCCTGTGCTGCGTCGCCGACGTCTTCGACGCCCTGACGTCCGAGCGGCCGTACAAGAAGGCGTGGACCAACGACGACGCACTGCAGGAGATCGTCGATTCCGGCGGCACCCACTTCGATCCCGACATCGTCGAGGAGTTCATCGCGATCCGACCCGAGATCGAGCAGATCCAGGCGGAGTCGCGGAAGATGCTCGACAACACGCCGATGCACGAGATCGTCGAGGACGCGTCCTAGGCCCGTCCCAGGCGCCTCAGCGGGTCAGCACGTACTGCACGCGCGGGTCGCGGCTGACACCCTTCAGCTGCACCTCGCCGTAGGGCTCGCTCTCGATGGTCCCGTCGAGCTGGTCGGACAGGGCGCCCGTCATGGTGATCTGGTCGGCCTTGGCGAGCGAGCACAGGCGGGCACCCACGTTGACCGTGTCGCCCACGACCGCGTACTGCTTGTGGAAGTCGCCGACGTGGGCGGCCACGACCGGCCCACTGTTGAGGCCGATGCCGAACGCGATCGGCGGCATGCCGAGCTCGGCGAGGTCGGCGTTGATCGACGGGAGGTCGTTCTGCACCTCGATCGCCGCCCGTACGGCGCGCTGGGCGTGGTCGTCCTGGAGGACGGGCGCCCCGAAGATGGCGAAGACCTCGTCGCCGACGTACTGCATCACCGTGCCGCCGTGCTTGAGGATGATGCGCGTCGTGTGCTCGTAGTAGCGGTTGAGCAGGTCGCGGACCTCGCGCGGCTCCAGTTCGGCGGCCGTCGCCGTGAAGCCGCGGAGGTCGCAGAAGAACACCGAGATCTCGAGGCGCTCGCCCTCGAGCGACGCGGTCGCGCGGCCCTGCTCGATCAGGCTCTCGGCGACCTTCTTCGGGACGTACTGCGAGAAGAGGCCCGCGACGCGCCGCTTCTCGCGGATCTCGGTGAAGTAGCGGAGCGCAACCGCGACGAGGTAGGCGGTCAGGACACCGAACGTGGTGTAGAGCTGGTCGAGGGGCTCGCCCTCCTCGAAGCGCACGTCGGCCAGGAGCAGGAAGGCGGCGATCACCGCCAGCACGATCAGCGGGGACCACCGCAGGGGCAGCGCGAGCGACCCCAGGGCCACGAGCAGGCCGGTGACGAAGACCACGACCAGCGTCGTCGTGTCCTGCAACGCGCCCTTGTACCGGGCGGTCAGGATCGTGTTGGCCGCGTTGGCGTGCACGTAGACGCCGGGCGTGCCCCCCGACTTGGCACGGGGCACGTCGACGTGGTCGCCGAGCAGGCGATCCGTGACCCCGACGAACACGAGCTTGCCGTCGACGGCCGAAGGGTCGAACGTGCCTCGCATGACGTCCCCCGCGGACAGCCGCGGGCGGTCGGGGTCGTCCGGGGGGTCGTCCGGATCGGGTGTCAGCGGGTCGGTGTAGCTGACGATCAGCAGGCCGAGACCCGTGGTGGGGTGGAACTGGCCGCCGACGTCGACGCCGTCGGGCCGCGGGCTCACGAGCGTCGTACGGCCCTCGTGGATCGCGGCGGCCGCGACACTCAGCGCGGGCCGGAACGGCGCCCGGGGTCCGAGGTCGAGGGCCGCCGGCAGCGTGCGGACGACCCCGTCGATCGTGTCGGCGAAGACGTTGGCGTGGCCGATCTCGCGGGCAGCCTCGGCGAGCACCGGGACGGGGTCGACGGTCGGGTCCGTCGTGAACAGCCGACCCGCGGGGGCTGGCCGCAGCGTGCCCGCCGACGCCAGCACGACGTTGCCGGCGTCCGCGATGGCGGCCGCGAGCTCGTCATCGCCCTCCGCCGGGAGGTCGAACGTGATGTCGTAGCCGATGACGGTCGCCCCGGCCGCAGCGAGGTTCCGCACGACGGCGGCATGGCCGGACCGCGGGATCGGCCAGCCGAGCTCGGGCTCGCTGCTCGGGTCGAACTCGACGACGACGATGTCCTCGCTGGTGGGCCCGGACGGGAAGTTCCGGTCCGTGGCGATGACGCGGTACCCCTCGAGGAAGTTCGCGTTCAGCGAGAGCACCGCGTTGAGCGTCACCAGCAGCGCGATCGCCACGGAGGCGAGGGCCCGGAAGGGCCATCCACCCGGGCGCAACAACCCCGCGGTGCGTCCTGCCACGTCCTCCCCCGGCCCGCTCACCCCGAGCGTAGGCGCGCGGCGGTCGTCGGAGGCCGGCTTGCCAGCGAACGCCCCGGACTGGAACGATCGCCGGATGCACGCCGAGGAGGGGACGGCTTGGGAGGGGACCACCATGCGCTGACGCGCCGGGGCTTCCTGCGCGCCGCCGGCGCCGCGGGCGCCGGCGCCACCGCGGCCGTGCTCTTCCCGCCCGCCACCGCCCTGGCGGCGACCCTGGGAGCGGGGACGCCCGGACTCCTGCGCGCGGGGGCGTCGGTCACCGACATCACCCCGGGCAACGGCGGGACCTTCTTCGGCTACGTGCGCCCGGACCGCACCGCCAACGGCGTCGCCGTCCGCCTCTTCTCCCGGACGCTCGTGCTCGAGGTCGACGACCGCCGGATCGCGATCGTGACCGCGGATCTCGGGGCGTCGCTCGACAAGGCCGCGGTCGTCGACCTCGTCAGCGACCTGGGCTACGGGATGGCCGACGTGGTGCTTGCCTGCACGCACACGCATGCAGGCCCCGAGGAGTGGACCGACTGGCTCGAGGCCCAGCTCGCCGCCTCGATCCGACAGGCCCACGAGGACCTCGCGCCGGCCCGTGCCGCGTGGGCGCGGGGCGAGGTGGACGGCGTCAACCAGACCCGCTCGCTGTCGGCCCATCTCGCCAACCACGGCATCGACAACCCGCCCGGTGGCAGCGAGCTGTCCGAGGACCCGGACGGCCCGGACCACCCCCGCGACCTCAACCTCCGGGTCCTGCGCGTCGATCGGCCCGACGGCACGCCCGTGGCGGCCTGGGGGCTCTTCGCGGTCCACCCGACGAACTTCCCGAACACCAACACCCTGTACTCGGCCGACCTGTCGGGGTTCGCCGTGCGTCGGTTCGAGGCCTCCTTCCGGGCCGGCGCAGACTCGCTCGGCGCCACCCGGGTGGCGGGGTCGCGCATCCCGATGGGCATCCTGGCCAACGGGAACCAGGGCGACCTGATCTCGCTCTACGAGTCCCACAACCCGCACGCGTGCGCCGACCTCATGGGCATCCGACTGGCGACGAGGATGCGCGAGCTGTGGGACCAGGCCGGCGCCGCGCTCGCGGACGCGATCGTGCTCGACCACCGATGGACGCGCATCGGCTTCGACGGCCAGGAGGTCGAGCCGGGCAAGCGAGTCGCCGATCAGGCGCTGTGGGGCCTGCCGTTCCTCGGCGGTGCGAAGAACGGCCCCTCGCCCTTCTACGAGGGCGGCACCGAGGGCCAGCGGCGCCCCGAGGAACTCGCCGATCCCGTCCAGGGCCGCAAGATCGTGGCAGGCCCCGCGCCATGGCGGAACGATCCGGAGCTCCAGCTGGTCCGCATCGGCGACGTGCTCCTCGTCGCCGTCGCCGGGGAGGCGAGCACCGAGGCCGGCAGGAGGATCACGGCCTCAGCGCTCGAGGGCGCACCCGCCGGGGTCGTCGATGCGGCGGTCGTCGGCCTGGCGAACGACTACGTCGGCTACTTCACCACGCCGGAGGAGTACAACCAGCAGCACTACGAGGGCGGCCACACCGTCTTCGGCCAGTACACGACGCTGCTCGTCATGCAGGCGAGCCGCGACCTCTCGCAGGCGATGGCCGACGGCGCCGCCGCTCCCCCGCCGGCCGAGGGGCGCACCTCGCCCTACCCACCACAGGGCGGGCCCGGCGGCGGGGTCGGGGCGGGCGCGGAGGCTGGCTCGATCGTCGCGCAGCCGGCGTGCGACGTGCCGCGGATGGAGGTCGCGACGGCCAAGTGGCAAGGGGGCGCCGGCGGCTTGGACCGTCCGGTCGGCGCGCCGTTCGTGCTCGTCGAGCGACAGGTCGGCGACGCCTGGGTGCCCGTCGACTCGGATCTCGGGATCGCCATGCAGTGGTCGAGCGACGAGGACGGCGTGCACGCGGTTCGCTGGGAGGCGGCGCCGGACGCCCCGCTCGGCGCGTACCGCTTCCGGGTCACCGCAGCTCGGTACGAGGTGACGACCGAGCCCTTCAACGTCGTCGTCAACGAGGACCTCCGGGTCCTCGGCGCGGAAGCCGCGGCCGATGCCGGGACCACGCGCGTGACCTTCCGGGCCCAGCACCCGCCGCCGGAGCCGACGACGCACCTCCGCCACCGCGACCGCTCCCCCACGGGCGGGACGCTGGCCTTCACGCTCGACGGTGCGTCGCACTCGGCCGGTTGGGACGCGAACGAGGGCGGTTGGGTCGCGTCGCTCGAGGGTGACCGCACCGGCGCCACGGCCGAGGTGCCGGTCGGCGGCCTGCGGGACGGTGTCGGGAACCGGTCCGGTGCCTCGACGTCACTGACCCTCGGCAACGTCGCACCCGCCGAGTGGCCCGCCGACATGGCGATCGGTGGGACCGACCGCGACTGGCACGGCCACACCCCTGCCGAGGTCGCGGCCGCCGACCGCGCTGACTGCGTCGCCGGGGCCCCCGATCCCGGCGACGGGGCGACGGGCGACGGCGCGGACGAGGCCGACGTCGGGGCGGGCGGTGCGGGCCTCCCGGCAACCGGCGGCGGCGCCGTGGTCACCGGCCTCGTCGGACTCGGCCTCGCCGCGGTGCTGCACGACCGGGGTGAGCGCGGGGCCTGATCGACCCGCAGGTCCGGCCGCCTCGGCTCGGCCCCTACTCGTCAGGTGGGCGGCTGGTCGTCGGCACCGTCGAGCTCGGCGAGGAGGTCCCTGGTGCGGGAACGCCGGCGGGGGCGCGTGTCGGCAGCGTCGCCCGGGGAGGGGCCCGAGGCCTCGGCGTCACCGCCGGCCGCGGTCGGGCTGGCCGCAGGGGCGCGGTCCGATCCGCGGCCCATCAGGAGCGCGACCGCGCCGCCCAGCGCCGCACCGAGCGCGGCGGCCAGCAGCACGCGCGCGGAGGTCGTCGACAGCGCGGTCGGCAGCTCGGGCTTGGTGAAGACGCCGAACCTCGGCACCGTGAAGGCGACGACGAGGGCCGACGCCGCGTAGATGAGGCGCGCGACGTCGTCGGGCCGCTGCCGGACGGTGACGACGGCGACGAGCCCCAGGACCGCGGCCGCTCCCGCGAGGCCCAGTCCGACGAAGGAGCCGGTGGCGTCGACGAGCCCGGCGCTCACCTCTCCGAACCCCACGGCCGTCGCGAGCAGGCCACCAGCCATCGCCGCGACGGCGGCGACGACTCGGGAGCGTGCCCGGTCGAGGCGGGCGAGCATCCCCACGACGAGGACGAACAGGAGCGCGACGACCGGCCACACCGGGGCGTCGGACGGGAACCACCGAAGCGTGCCCGTGATCGCGCCCTCCTGGTCCCCGATGCGGATCGGAACCGACCAGTCGAAGACCTCGACGACCTCGCCCGGGCGCTCGCGCACGGACGGCGGCGGCTGCGGCGACATCCAGTGGATGCGGTGCTCGTGCCAGACGTACGTCCCGTTCGTCGAGACGATCTCCCAGGCCGGCGCCGCGGCCGGGTCGGCGATGTCGGGGATCTCCACCGCCGCGTAGCGATCCTCGATGAGGTACCAGTAGGGCGAGCGGATGTTCGCGCTGACGATGCCGTCCGGCGCGAACCGCAGCACGGGCTCGGGTGGGATCTCACCGCGGCCCTCGCCGAGCACGAACAGCTCGACGTCGCCGGTCCAGGTGAACTCGATGAACGCATCGCCCCCGAGGACCGCGGTCTCGAGCTCCGGCAGGTCGGGCGTCACGTCCGTGATGACCGACAGGTAGTTGGTCGGGACGGCCGGGTCGGCGAGAACCGGGGCGGCGCCACCCACGAGGAGCAGCGCGGCCGCGAGCAGGGACGCGAGGACTCGGGACATCACTCGGGCTTCGTCCGGACGAACAGGCCCGACCCGACGAGCAGGACCGCGAGCACCGCCAGGACGATGCCGACCGTGCGCGGCCACGCTGAGGCCAGCTCGGCGTCGCCGACGTCGAGGGCGTTCGCGCCGAGATCGCTCATCCGCATCCCGTCGTGCTCACCGTCGCCGTGCTCACCCTCAGCCATCTCGTCGCCGTGCTCACCTGCGGCCATCTCCTCGCCGTGCTCACCCTCGGCCATCTCCTCGCCGTGGTCACCCTCGGCCATCTCCTCGCCGTGCTCACCGTGCGAGGCCGCGTCGGCGTCACCGACGACGAGGTTGGCGGGAGGGAGCGCGTCGTCCGAGCCGCCGATCCAGCGGTAGTTGCCCTCGGTGCACGCCTGGAAGACCTTCCAGCCGAGGGCCATGTCTCTGTCCGGGAAGGAGGCGACGAACGGCAGTTCGATGAGATCGGTCGTGCCCTCGCCGTCGTCGGCGGTCCACGTGATGACGACCGGCTCGCCCTCGTCGATCGCGTGGCTCCAGCCCTCGACCTCGGCGACCGAGTCGATCGTCACGCCGTCCGGCACCTCGAGCGCGATCTCGTTGGTCGGGAGGACCTCCTCGCCGGGCTGCGGCGGGGGCTCCCCGTTCGTGCAGCCGTGGGGGACCTGCAACGTGACCTCCACGGCCTGTGCCCCCTTGTCGACCTCACGCGGGGAGAACGCGGGATGGGCGAAGGCGGGTGCACCGACGGCGGTCACGACGAGCACGGCCGCCGAGGCGGCCAGGATGCGCTTGCTCACGGTGAGCTCCGTTCGGGAACGTGTGCGACGGTAGGGGTTGGCCGAGCGGTCACTGGTTGACCGTGACGTTGACCGAGGCGCGCTCCTCGGTGAAGCGGTCGATGCCGGCGACGACCTCGATCGTCCACTCGCCCGGGACGCTCAGCTCCGGTCCGATCAGGACCCAGTGGCCGGGCCCCGCGTCCTCGGGCGTCCGTTCGATCGGGCCGATGTCGCGCTCGACCTGGCTCAGCCGGAGGAGGACGTCCACGTCGCGGATCGGTCGGCCGCTCGCATCGAGCACGTACAGGTGGACCTGGTTGACCCCGACGCGGTTGGGGTCGACCACGACGTTGATCTCCATGCCATCGTCGCCCAGCGGCTGGTACGTCGAGAAGGCGCCGGTGATGCCCGCCTCCTGTGCGGCCGGCTGGAGGTTGACGAGCACGGCCGTCACGAGCAGGACGAGCACGATCCCGATGGCCTCCAGGCGGATCGTGCGGCGAAGGACGCCCCACGGCGGCGCGGTGGGCCGCTCCCCCTCCCGAGGCAGCTCCTCGGCGGGCTCGTCGGTGCCCCCGTTCTCTGGCGTGGCGCGTCGACGCCGCGCCGCTGCGACGGCCGCCACCGTGTTGGGGACGAGGCGTCGGTTGTTGTACGTGCCGAGGGCGATGATCGCACCCACGACGACCAGCTTCGCGACGAGCGTCCAGCCGTAGTCGGTCGACGTCAGCGCGCGCGGGGCTCGGACCTCGACCCAGGACATCGCCGAGCCGGCGACCGCCACGGCGACGAGGGACCAGGTGGCGATGCCGGAGAAGGTGGCCGTCGCGCGGGCGGCCGCGACCGGGTCGTCGTCGGTCCGCGCTGCGCGGATCGAGCGGAGCAGGAGCAGCAGGCCCCCCGTCCAGATCGCCCCGGCAGCGAGGTGGACGACGTCCGCCGGGATCATGAGCCAGGCGGGCGACGTCGTACGCGTGTGCCCTTCCAGGACGAACGACAGGACGGCGGCCATGGACGCGGCGAGGCCGACCCCGGGCGAGGCTGCCAGGCCGCCGACGACCGCGAGCGCACCGGCGCGCAGGATGCTCGCCTGCCCGAACGGTGACACGACGACCGCGCCGAGGGCGGACCCGTTCCAGGCTGCGGAGATCCCGAAGCCGGTCTCGAGCGCGGCCTGCACGGGGATGCCGAGGACGGCCAGCGCGACGCCCGCCCAGGCGAGGCGCCTCGCCGGTGCGACGAGCGCGCCGTCGACCGGCTCGACCCAGCGCGCGTAGGCGTACCCGCCGGCGAGCACGAACGCGATCGCGTAGCTGGCGAAGCGCAGGAGCGCCCCGAGCACCGCGAACGGTCGGTCGGCGTCGGCCGAGAACACGCTCGCGAACACCGAGTCGTCGACACCAGCCTCGGCGCCCACGGAGAAGACGTAGGCGCCCTTGATCGGGTGCCCGTCGGCCGAGACGACCCGGAAGGTGACGATGTAGGAGCCGGCACCGAGGTCCGACCCGACGCCGACGGCAGCGACCTCCGGGGCCGGCCTCACGACGTTCGCGTCGTCCACCCGCTCGCCGGTCGAGTCGAAGATGCGTATGCCGGCGACGGGCACCTCGATCGGCTCGTTGAACGTGAGCCTCGCCTGCGTCGGTGGCACGTCCAGGACCTGCCCGTCGAAGGGCTCCGCCGCCTGCAGTTGCGAGTGGGCGGCAGCCGGTACGACCAGCAGGACGAGCGCAGACGCCATCGCGGACACGACGAAGGCCAGCCGAACCAGCATCGGCGCGCGGACGATCGCGCGGTCGGCGGCGGTCGAGCGCACGGGCCCTCCGTGGTGGTCGAGCGGGCTGGTCACCCCGTCGACGAGGGGCGACGCCGTCCCGACGCGCAGGTGGCGCACCGCGCGCTGGAACGAGGCCGGAGGGTATCCGAGGGCGCTCGGCGCCCGGCTCGGGCCCGGCGAACCCGCCCAACGCCTCCCGGCGTCGCACTCGGCGCGCACCAGGGAGCGCCCGGCGCCCACGCAACCACCGCACGAGCGGCATCTACGTAGCGGATACGGATGTCCCGGGCACGCCCGGATGGCACGGTTCCGCCCAGGAGCAGGAGGACCCGGGCAGGAGGACCACCGTGCGCACCAGCCCCGACGTGCCCCAGACCGTCGACAGCGCGCCGAGCCCCCAACACGCCGGGCCGGCTGCCCCGACGGCCGCGGCGCCGAGCATCGTCCACGCGGCATGGCAGCTCGCACGCCCCGATGTCGACACCACGGAGCCGATCCAGCACGCGATCATCAGCCTGCACCCGACCGTGTCGGGTTCCGTCCACGTCGACCTCGACCACGCCCGAACCGTGCGGACGCTGCAACTGGCGGGCAGCGAGGACCGCGTCGACGCCAACCGCACGCTCGCCGTGACCGCGAAGGTCGAACTGACCATCGACGCCGACGGGACCGCGAGGGTGAACGGCACGCTGGCGCGGGCCGAAGGCGCCGAGGCGACGCTCATCCTCACGATCCAGAACGGCGTCACCGTCCGCGGCATCTGCGTCGAGCAGGACGACGACCGATCGACGCCATGGGCGGTGACCGGCGTGCGGGACCCGCGTGACGGCGAGTACCTCCTCGAGTTCGTCCGCAGGGCCGGGGCGGCGGCCTAGTCTCGGTCGCACCCACCCTTCGGAGCGATGATGGACGCAGCGGCCCTCCTGGGTCGTGTCGACCTCTTCGCCGGCGCCCCGACCGAGATCATCGAGAGGCTCGCCAGCCGGTGCGACCGCCGGTCGTACCCCGCCGGCGCGGCGATGGTGCGCGAGGGTGGGGCGGGCGACTCCCTCTACGTCATCGCCGAGGGCGAGGCCCGGGTCGTCGTTGGGGGCCGCCCACGGCGCGACCTCGGAGCCGGCACCTTCTTCGGCGAGATCTCGGTCCTCGACGACCAGTCCCGATCGGCCTCCGTCTACGCCGTCTCCGACGTCGAGGCCCTCGTCCTGCCCGCCGAGATGCTCCGTGAGGAGATCGAGGCCAGCGATGCCCTGCAGGCCGCCGTCATCCTCGGGCTGTGCGCGCGGCTGCGAACGCTCGAGCGTGACCGCTGGGCCGAGGCCGAGGAGTCACGCCTGCGCGAGCTGCAGCGGTTGTTCATCCAGAACATCGGGCACGAGCTGCGCACGCCGCTGACCGTCGCGCTGTCCGCGGTGCAGCTGACCGACCGGCTCATGGACAAGCCCGACAAGCTCCAGATCGTCCTCAGCCGGGCGCGCGAGCAGCTCCAGCACCTCCACGGCCTGATCGAGGACGTGCTCGACATCGCGGCGGCTCGCAACGAGGACATCGAGCTCGACCTCGTGCCCGAACCCATCGGCCAGCTGATCGAGGCGGCGATCGTGGCGTCAGACATTCCGGCCGACCGCGTCATGGTGTCAGGCGAGCAGCACGTCATCGTGCTCGTCGACGGGCCGCGTGTCCGCCGCGTCCTGACGGCCCTGCTGGGCAACGCCGACAAGTTCGGCCCCGAGGGTGGTCGCGTCGACGTGGTCGTGGCGACCAGCGACGACCTCGTGACCGTCGACGTCAGCGACGACGGCGAGGGCATCCCGCCGGAGCAGCAGAACGCCGTGTTCGACCCGTTCAACCAGGTGGACCCCACGTCCACGCGCGCGAAGGGCGGGATGGGCATCGGCCTCCCGCTCGCACGCTCGGCGGCACGACTGCACGGGGGCGACCTCGTCTACGTCGAGGGGGCGGCCAGGACGACCTTCCGGCTCGCGCTGCCGAGGCGCGACGGGGATCAGCTGACGGACTCCTCCGCCAGCTGACGCTCGTTCGCGCGGGCGATGATCCGCCGACGGGCGACGACGACCAGCGCAGCCACCGCAGCGATCACCAGCCACGTGCTCCCCTCCTGCTGCAGCAGCCACGCCCCAAGGCTCGACCCGACGGTCACGAAGAAGAGGGTGACCGGGACGATCCCGATGGCGGTGCCCACGAGGAAGGTCGGGAAGAGCCGGACACCGCTCACCCCGAGCAGCCAGTCGGCGGGTGGGAGCTGGCCGGTGAGCAGCCGAACGACGACGACCGCGAAGACGCCACCGTTGGTGAGGCGCGCGTCGAAGCGGTGGAGGAACGGGGGCATGCGCCGTTCGATCCAGTCACGCCCCACCCACTGCGCGAAGGCGAAGGCGAGCGTCGATGCGCCCATGTTGCCGAACCAGCAGAGGGCGAAGGCGAACCGCCAGTCCCACCACAGCCCCGCCGGGATCATCCAGATCCATCCGGGGACCCCGAGTGGCTGGACGAGCCACATCGACAGGACGAAGAGCACCGGCCCGAGGGCGCCGGTCTCGGTGGCCAGCCGCTCGACGCCACCATCACGCAGCGCGTCGTCGAGCCCGAGGCCGAAGGCCAGCGCGATGGCGACCGCGAACCCTCCGAGGGCCAGCAGGCGGGTCCGCACGTCAGCGCCCCCGTGCGCCAGTCATCAGTGCAGGTCGCGGGTATCGACGGCGCCGCTGCCGCAGTCGAACCCACCGCCGGCCGGGTGGACGCGCGTGAACTTCCCGCCCCTCACCTGCAGCACGATCATGCAGTCGCTGGGTGTCCGGCCGCCGATGTCCTGCGGCGGATGGATCCCGAACCCGTCCCAGGCGCGCACCCGAGACATGGCCTCGATCAGCTTCGCCCGCGTGGGCGCGGGCCCGAGCTTCTCGACCTCCTGCAGGAACAGCTTCGTGATCGACCACCCGTAGGCGCCCAGTGCCGTGGCGCGGGCACCCGGCTTCACCTGCTGGACCCACTGGGAGTACTTCTGCAGCTCCGGGTGCTGGCTGACCTCCTCGCCCATGACCGACACGATCTGGACGTACGCGTCCTCGATGGAGTCGCCGCCGAGCTCGAGGAAGTCCGGCGTGTAGACGTTGGCCTGCAGCAGGTAGACCTCGGGCCAGTAGTTCTGCTGGCGCATCGCCTGTGCGAGCCGGATGGCCTGCTGGTAGGCGCCCTGGAACGACACCCAGGTGACGTTGTTGCGCTTGAGCTCGATGACGAAGGCGGAGTAGTTCGACTCGGCGACCTGGATGTCGATGACGGTCCAGTTGAACCCCAGCGCCCGCTCGGTCGCCTCCATGACCTGCTGCGTCTGGAACTTGGTGACCTCGCCCTCGATGCGGAGGTAGGCGGCGTTGTCGCCGGCCCCCGGGAACTTCTGCGAGAGGTGCCGGTACTCCGTGATCGGCTGGACCCACGGGGTCATCGAGTCGGCCGGCCACGCCTGGGGGTGGAGCTGGAGCTGGGGCGTCAGCGCGGTGGTGCGGAGGTCCGGGAAGCCGCTGCAGTCGTCGGCGTTGAGCGCGGGCGTCACACCGGCGTCGAAGGCCGACATCGAGCCGACGGCGACCCACGCCTGCTGGCAGGCCTCGAGGTAGGCCGTGCGGTTGGCGTTGGTGTCCATCTTCGCGTCGAGGCCCAGGAACTCGATGCGACGGCCGCAGATCGTGCCCTTGGTCGCGTTGAACTCGGCCAGCGCGGCCTTGGTGGCCAGCTGCGCCTCCTCGAAGAGGCCGGGCACGGCGCCGGAGATGTCGGAGACGTTGGCCACCACGATCTTGTCCATCGTGATGCCGGGCTCGTCGACGGGCTGCGGGGCGCAGGGCCCCTGCGCGGGCTGCTGCTGCGTGGGCTGCTCCTGCGTCGGCTGCTGCTGCCCCGGGTCGGAGGTCGTCGGCTGCTGGGCCACGGGCTGGTCGGCCGGCTGATCCGTGCTGGGTGTGTCGGTCGCGGGCCCGGGTGCCGTGCCGTCGGCGGCCGGGTCCGGCGCGGCGACGGCCTCGACGTCCTGATCCGCCGCCGGCTGGTCAGCTGCGACCGGCTGGGCGCCAGCATCGCTGGTCGTCGTGGTGATGCCCTCGATCGCGACGGCGCGGACGTCCTCGCTGAGGCGTGCACCGCAGGCCGTCGCCAGGAAGGCGAGCACGAGCAGCAGGCTGATGCTGCGGAGTTGACGCATCGATCGATCCCCCCACGGGCGTTACGAGGGGGATTCGCCGCTCGTTGGGCGAGTCCCTGCCCGTACCTGTCGGCGGCAACCTACCGGCGTTGACGGGTCTGGTCCGCTGCTTCGGAGGACTCGGCGGCGCTCGCCAGACGAGCAGCGATCGACTCGAGGAAGGCGCGGCAGGTCGCCTCGGCCACGTTGTGGCCGACCAGCGCGTCGGCCCGCGAGCCGAGCGCACCGCCCGGCGGGATGTAGTGCCCGTGCAGCTCGAGCGTCGGCGCGTCGCGCCCGTGCTCGCGCAGGACGAGTCGACCATCGAACTCGGGCAGCAGGCCGGACCTGCCCTCGGGCTCCCAGTGCAGGGTGCGCTCCCAGGCATCGGTCAGCGCCCACGGTGAGCCGACCCGTACGTCGACCACTCGCTTGATCGGGCCCGCGTGGACCGTGACGCGCCAGGTCTCGCCGTTGAGCGGATGCGCTGGCGACGGCAGCCAGCCGGCCGGGTCCCCGACCCAACGCTCCACCGACGGCCACAGCGGCTGTTGGAGCTCACTGCTGAGGTCGATGTAGGTGCGCACGGCTGGGCCTCCCGCGGGACGACATCACCCGATGACACCTCACGCCCGCGACATCCGGCAGTGCCGAAGGACCCGACGCGTGCGGGCCGGGCTGTCAGGCCCGCTCGTCCAGCGCCGGGACGCCGGCCCCACGACGGAGCCGGCCCAACCGCTGGGGTACGACCACCGGACCGTCATCCGTCGGTATGACGTGCACGTGCGCGCCGTAGTGCGTCCGGATCGTCTCGGTCGTGATCACGGCCTCCGGAGGGCCGGACGCGACGGCCACCCCGTCTGCGAGCAGCACCACCTCGTCCGCGTAGCGGGCAGCCGTGGTGAGGTCGTGCATCGCGGCGATGACGGTCAGCCCGTCGAGGTGGCGGAGCCCGTCCACCAGCTCGAGCACCTGCTGGACGTGGCCGATGTCGAGGGCGCTGGTCGGCTCGTCGAGCAGGAGCACCGGTGCCTGCTGGGCGAGTGCCCGTGCCAGGACCGCGCGCTGGAGCTCCCCGCCCGACAGTGACGACAGCTCCCGGTGACCCAGGCCCTCGAGGTCGAGGCGGCCGAGGACCTCGGCGACGACATCGAGGTCGTCGTTCGACTCCACACCGAGGTAGCTGATGTAGGGCGTCCGTCCGAGCAGGACGTAGTCGGTGACCGTCATCCCCGGCGGAAGCGTCGGCTGCTGCGGTACGAGCGCGACCCGACGTGCGAGGTCGCGGGGCCTGAGCTCGGCCGGGTCGTCGGCGTCGATGAGGACCTGCCCGTCGACCCGCAGCAACCCGGCGATCGCGCGCAGGAGGGTGGTCTTGCCCGCCCCGTTGGGACCGATGAGTGCGAGCCACTCCCCCGTACGGACGTCGAGGTCGATCCCGCGCAGGACCGGCTGGCCACCGAGCGCGGCGGCCACACGGCGAACCCGGACCCGGCTCACGAGATCGACCGCCGGCTCGTGCGGAGCACCAGCATGAAGAACGGCGCTCCGAAGAACGAGGTGACGACGCCGATCGGCAGCTCGGCGGGCGACACGACCGTGCGCGCGAGGAGGTCGGCGAGCACCAGGAACGCGCCGCCGAGGACCACCGACAGCGGGAGCACGACACGGTACGAGGCGCCGGCGACGAGCCGGACGGTGTGGGGGACGATGATGCCGACGAACCCGATGAGGCCGCTGACGGAGACCGCCGCGGCCGTCGCCAGGGTGGCAGCCGCGATGACGACGAGGCGGATCCGGTCGGCCCGCATGCCGAGCGCCCGGGCTTCCCCCTCGCCGACGGCCAGGACGTCGAGGTGGCGTCGGTGCAGGACGATCGCCGTCGCCGTGACGACGACGTAGGGCAGGACCAGTGCGACCTCGCCCCAGCCGGCGGTGCCGAGGCGGCCCAGGATCCAGGCGTAGACCTCGCGCAGGGTGTCCGAGTTCCGTTGCTGCACGAAGGTCTGCAACGCCGTGAAGAAGGAGGCGACGGCGACACCGGCGAGGATGATGGTGCCGCTGCTGCGGCCGCCGATGGACCGGCCGACGGCGTAGGTGATCGCCACGGCGCCGAGCGCACCGAGGAACGCCGAGAGCGGCACGGCCAGTGGGTCGCCTCCGAGGCCGGCCACGATGGCGAGGGTCGCGCCGAGGCCTGCCCCTGCCGCAGCGCCGAGGAGGTAGGGATCGGCGAGCGGATTGCGGAAGACGCCCTGGTACGCGGCGCCCGAGACGCTGAGTGCCACACCGACGAGCGCGCCCAGCACGACCCGCGGGAGCCGGATCTGCCAGAGGATCGCCGCCTGTCGCTCGCTGAGCCCGGAATCCACCGAGACGCCCGGGACGGCACCGAGGAGTTCGGCCAGGACGCCGCGGGCCGGCAGCGACGCCGCGCCGGTCAGCACTCCGGCGAGGACCGCGGCGACGAGGATGGCGAGCGCCAGCCCCAGGCCCAGCGGTCGGAGCCGCGTCGCCCGGACGCGAGCGGCGTCGGCGGTGCCGGCCGCTCGCGTCTCGGACGTCGCGATGGCCATCAGCTGGCCGGCTCGTACTGCGCGACGGCGTCGGCGACCGTCCGCAGGAACTCGACGATCCGCGGCCCCCAACGGCTGACGACGTCGTCGTCGAGCTCGACGACCCGACCCTGTTGCACGGCGGTGAGCTGGCCCCAGCCGGGGCGCTCCGCGACGGAGTCGGCGGTGACCGAGCAGCACTTGGTGTCGGCGAGGAAGACGAAGGTCGGGTCGGCCTCGACGATGTACTCGTTCGACAGCTGCGGGAAGCCGAACTCGGCCCCGTCGGCCCCGTCGGCGATCGACGTGAGGCCGAGCAGGCCGTAGATCTCGCCGATGAACGTGGTCGAGGTCACCGAGTAGTACGTGTTGTCGAGCTCGTGGTAGTAGGTCGCGTCCGCGGCCTGCACCTCGCCGACGATCGCCTCGATGTCCGACTGCATCGTCGCCACGACCTCGGCAGAGCCAGCCAGGTTGCCGGTGACGGCACCGACCTGCTCGATCTGCGCGTAGGCACCGTCGAGGGTCGCCGGGGCGTCGTGGACGATGGTCGTCACGCCGGCGGCCTCGAGACCCGACACGAGGTCACCGGGATCGAAGGACGTGAACACGAGATCGGGCTCGAACTCGAGGATCGCCTCGACGTTCGGCGTGAAGGCCGCGAGGTCCGTCACGGGGGCCTCGGGCGGGTGGTTCGACTGGTCGTCGACGGCGATCACCTGCTCCCCCGCGCCGATGGCGAAGAGGATCTCGGTCGACGCGGCGCTGAGCGAGACGATGCGCTGCGGTCGGCCGACGACGGTCACGTCGCCGTTGGTCGCGGCGATCGTCACGGGCCAAGCGCCCTCGAGGGCATCCTCCGTGCCCTCGTCGGGCACGTCGGTCGCAGCGTCGGCGTCGTCGGTCGCGTCCGCGACCGGTTCGGTGGATCCGGCACAGGCGCCGAGGACCAGTGCGGCGGTGATCGTGAGCACGCTGGCGCGCAGCCAGCGGAGAGAGGTGTTCATGGGGTTCGCATCCTTGGTGCCGCGGAGGATGCGCCCTGGGCCCCGGCATGCCGCACGGACAGTCCTTCCTCCGAGGACTCGTTCACGTGGTCGTGGCGGCAGGCGACCGGGCTCGTCTCCACGGAGGAGCATCACCGTTGCGGGACAGCGCCGGATTGGTACCGGACTTCGCTGCGCGCACGACATCCGGCGGAAGCCGGACGTCACAAGCGTACCGACCACGTCGGCAACGCCGACATGCGTCCTGCGCCCCGGCCACTTAGGGCGTCCGAACATCCGCCGACTGGCCCAGCGGGAGGGGTGCCCAGTCACCCTCGGAGCAGCGATGCCGTCAGGCCGCCTGGATCTCCGTTCGGCCCTCCGGGCCGAGCGGATGTTCATGCTGTTCCGACTCCTCGGTGGCAGCGCGGCGATCCTCATCACGGTGCTGGACGCCAGCACGCATCCGGCCGACGTCTACGTGGTCGAGCAGGCCATCCACGTCGGGATCGTCGTGCTCGGCCTGTACTCGTGGGCCGGACTCCGAAGGCTGGACGGTGAGCGCCCGCTCCGACGGTTCATGCGGTCCACGTTCGCCTTCGACATCCTCCTGCTGGCGTCGCTCCGCCCGCTCCACGCCTACGCCGCCGGCTCGGGCTCGCCGCCCCCCTCACTGCTGCTGCCCCTGATCGGTGGCCTCAAGTACGGCAAGAAGGGGGCGTGGCTCGGTGCCCTGTCGCTGGTCGCGTCCCAGGTGCTCTACGAGGTCCTGAAGGTGAGCGTCTTCGACAACCCGCTGACGATCGACGGGTCGATGACGATCGTGCTGATCGGGACGCTCGCCGGGCTGATGTCGGCTGCGGCCGCCGAGCAGGCAGCGGAGGACCGCGAGCACGCCGAGCGCGGCGAGCAGGAGGCATCGCGGGCACGGCGCGACGTCGAGCGCATGCACGCCGTGATCCTCGCTGGCATCGGGGGTACGACCGACGAGGCCGCGGAGCGGATGGCCGACGAGCTCGGCCGACAGTTGGGCACCGACCGGGTGGCGATCTTCACCTACGACCGCGAGGAGCAGCGGGCGGACCTCGTCACGTCCACGTCCATCGACCTCAACATCACGTCCGCGCTGGCGCCGGGTGGCGTGATCGCGCGCGCCATCGAGGAGGAGCAGGTCGTCCACGCTGCGGCCGACGAGCACCTCGCGTGCGGCATCCCCATCCGGGTCGCGGGTCGGCTGGCCGGGATCGTCCTCGTCGAGCTCCCACCCGGGAGCGGGACCGAAGCGGTGATCGGCATCGAACGCGTGGCCGACCAGCTCGCCCTCGTGCTCCAGGCCGCGCGCGCCTACGAGACGGAGTTGCGGCTCGCGACGCAGTTCCAGGAGCTCGACCGGATGCGGACCGAGTTCATCGCCATCACCTCGCACGAGCTCCGGACGCCCCTCACCGCCATCTCGGGGTTCAGCGAGACGCTCGACCGGCTCCCGGGCGCGCTCGGGAACGCGCAGGCCCGCACGCTCGTGAGCAGCATCCAGAAGCAGTCGCGGCGGCTGGGGGTCCTCGTGGACGACCTCGACACCGCGAGCCGGATCGACGGCGGCCGTCTGACCATCGCCCCAGCGGCCGTCGAGCTCGCGGCGGTGGTCGCCCGCACGATCGATGCGGTGGGCATCACCGCGAGCGCACACGGCCCGGACGCGACGGTGTGGGCCGACGAGGAGCGGCTCGAGCAGGTCCTCGCCAACCTCCTGCGCAACGCCGCAGAGCACGGTGCGGCACCCTTCGAGGTCAGCTGGGAGAAGGTGGACGGTCGCGTCGAGATCCTCGTCGGAGACCACGGCACCGGCATCCCGCTCAGGTCACGCCGGCACGTCTTCAACCGCTTCTTCCAGGCGGAGAGCCACCTCGGGCACTCGCGCGGCTCCGGTCTCGGGCTCTCCATCGCTGCGGAGCTCGCGACGCTCATGCGTGGCTCGCTCGAACTCGTGGACCGGGAGCCGGGCGCGTGGTTCCGGCTCAGCCTCCCCGTTGCCCCCCACCGCCCAGCCGCCCCGGCGGATGCCCAGCTCGGGGAGTCGAGCCTGACGGCCTCGGCCAGCCGTCGAGCGGACTAGCGTCACCCCCTCACCCGTCCCGGAGGGGGTCCGGTCCGTGTCGTCGGTCGTACAGGACCGCATCGCGGGGCTGAAGCAGGGCCTCGCAGACCTCGGTGACATCCTGCTCCGCTTCGACAGCGACCCCCACGTCCTGTTCCTCACCGACGCGTCGTCCATGTCCGGCGCGACCCGGGACGCGGCCCTCTCGGCCGCGGAGGCGTTCCGCGACCTGTGGCCCGGGTGGTCGAGGGTGCAGGAGGCGATCGAGCTCGCCGAGGAGCGCCTCGCCACGAAGGACGTCGACGGTGCGGTCGCGGCCCTGTGGATCGACGGGGAGGGCGCGGAGGCCGTGCTCACCGAGCTGCACCGCGAAGCACGCGAGGTCCAGGACACCGCGTCGCGGTTCGCCCACCTGTGGGACGACGTCATCCCGCGGCGTGACGCCCTCCGCGGACGCCTGGGCACGCTCGAGGAGCGGGCGGTGCTCGTCGAGAAGCACGAGGCCCCCGAGCTGCGCGCGGCCCGCGGCGCCGTCGAGGCGCTGGCGAAGGCCGTCGAGGACGACCCGATCGGCGCCGGCCCCGCCATCGCCGAACAGGCGGTCGAGGCCGCCGAACGGCTCGTGCGAGACGCGCTGGAGGAGCGTGATGGCCTCGCCGGCCGGCTCGCCGCGGCTGCGACGCTCGTCAGCCGACTGCCCGACCTCATCGCCCGCGGCGCCCTGGCGCTGGACACCGCGCGCGAGAAGATCGTCGACGGCGGCGCCCTCCTGTCGCCCGTGGACCGCACGGTCGTCGACGGCGACGACCCCCAGGCCCTGGCGCCGTGGCTGCGGCGCATCGAGGCCGCCCACGATCGCGGCGAGTGGCAGGCGGCGCGCGCCGGGCTCGAGGCATGGGAACGGGTCGCCGACGCGGTGGCACGCAACGCCGAGCGGGTGCTCGCCGCCAACGAGGCGCCGATCCGGTACCGGGACGAGCTCCGCGGGCTCCTCACGGCACTGCGCGCGAAGGCGGCAGCCACCGGGTTCGCCGAGGACCCCGAGGCCACGGCGGCGTACGAGGCGGCGCGCGACATCCTCTGGGTGGCACCCTGCCCCCTCGCGCTCGGCGAGCGACGTGTGCTCGCCTACCGCGACCTCATCAACGCCGGAGGGACGACGTGAGCGGCCAGGCATGCGCAACCGGCTGTGGCGGGACCGTCCTCGACGACGGCTACTGCGACACCTGCGGCACCAAGGCCGGCGCGGCCGCGGGCACGCCAGCGCCCGCGCCCGTGGCCCTCGCGTCCGTGGCACCCGGGGCCAGCTGCCCGACGGGCTGCGGCGGGACCGTCCTCGACGACGGCTACTGCGACACCTGCGGCACCAAGGCCGACACCGCGACGCGCGTCGCCTCGCCCACGTCCGGGCTCGGGCCCGTCTCGGCCTCTGGCGCGGTGCGGCTGGACGCCTCGCTGCGGACCAGCGGCTTCGCGTCCGGGTCCGTCTCGGGCATGTCACGACGCACCCGCCGTGACACGACCCGCACGAGCGTCACGCAGCGCTCCATCGGCCGCGGCCTCGTCACGGTGCCGCCGGCCCCCGAGGTCGACCCGCAGACCGTCGTCATGGACGTCCCGGAGGTGGCCGAGCACAAGCGCTGGTGCTCCAGCTGCGGCGAAGCCGTCGGCCGATCGCGGGGGGACCGCGAGGGCAGGTCCAAGGGCTTCTGCTCGAACTGCCGGACCCCGTTCGACTACGACCCCAAGCTCGTGGCCGGCGACGTCGTCGGCGGCCAGTACGAGGTGGTCGGCGCCATCGCCCACGGCGGCCTCGGCTGGATCTACCTCGCCAAGGACACCGCGCTGTCCGGCCGCTGGGTCGTGCTCAAGGGCCTCTTGAACCAGGGCGACGACGCGGCCATGGCGGCCGCGGTGGCCGAGCGCAAGTTCCTGGCGCAGGTGTCGCACCCGGCGGTGGTCGAGGTCTTCAACTTCGTGACCCATCAGGGCGCCGGCTACACCGTCATGGAGTTCGTCGGTGGCCGCTCGCTCAAGCAACTCCTCAAGCAGCGCCGCAAGGACGGGGAGGGTCCGCTGCCGGTCGAGCAGGCGATCGCCTACGTCCTCGCGGTCCTGCCGGCCTTCGAGTACCTGCACGGACAGGGCCTCGTCTACTGCGACTTCAAGCCGGACAACGTGATCCAGGTCGGCGACGACGTGAAGCTGATCGACCTCGGAGGTGTCCGCCGCGTGGACGACCCCGAGGCCGACATCTACGGGACGGTCGGGTTCCAGGCACCCGAGGTGCCGACGCGGGGCGTGTCCTTCGCGTCCGACCTCTACACCATCGGCCGCTCGATCGCGGTGCTGACCTGCGACTGGCCGGAGTACAACCGCTCCGAGGCCGACCGCCTCCCGGACCCGCTGGAGCACCCCGCGCTGCGCGACAACGAGCCGTTCCTGCGCTGGCTGCGCAAGGCCTGCGCCCCCCACCCCGACGACCGGTTCCAGACGGCGTCGGAGATGAGCGACCAGCTGCTCGGCGTGCTCCGCCAGCTCGTGGCCGCGCGGACCGGCAGCGCCCGGCCGGCTCAGTCCAACGTGTTCGCCGGCGCGCCGGCGGGCGACCAGCTCGTGCCATGGCTGGCCGTGAACCCCGACGACCCCGCAGCGGCCTTCCTGGGCCGCCTGACCGACGAGCCCGCCGACGCGATCCGCGAGATCGACGAGGCGATCGCGGCCGGGACCCTCGAGGACACGATCGAGGTGCGCCTGCGCTACGCGTCCGACCTCGTCGAGCTCGGGCGCCTCGACGAGGCCGGCCCGATCCTCGACGACATCCTCGGCGAGGACCCGTGGGAGTGGCGCGCCGCGTGGGTGCAGGGCTACGCCGCGTTGGAGCGTGGGGACCACGCCGCCGCCTCCGCCGCCTTCGACCGGTGCCGCAGCGAGGTCCCGGGCGAGCTCGCCCCGCTCTACGGCGCCGCGCTGGCGGCCGAGGGCCAGGGCCAGGCGGATCGCGCAGCCGTCCTCTACGACCTGGTGGCGACCGTCGACCCGTCGTGGACGAAGGCCGCGTTCGGCCTGGCACGCGTACGCGCTGCCCGTGGCGACACGGCCGGCGCGGTCACCGCGCTCGACCGCATCCCGGCCACCCACCGCCGGCACAGCGCCGGGCAGGCGGAGGCCGCGCGCATCCTGATGGCCTCCGGCGACGCCGCGGGGGCGCGCGCGCGGATCGACGCGGCTGGACTCGAGCCTCGGCAGCGCGCGGAGCTCGAGATCGACGCCCTCGAGGCGGCGCTGGGGCGGGCGGGCTCGGGAACCCGCGTCTCGTGGGACGGACGCGACCTCGACGAACGCGGGCTCCGCCTGGAGCTCGAACGGGCCATCAAGCGGCTCGCGCGAACGGCCGACGACGACGCCGAACGCGAGGCACTCGTCGACCGAGCCAACGCCCTGCGGCCCGTGACGCTGTTCTGATGGCCCTGTTGACCTGCCCCCACTGCTCGCAGGAGACGGCCCTGGGCCGCTTCTGCGAAGCCTGCGGGGAGGACCTGCCGGCCGAGCTCGTCGGCGCCGCCGAGGCTCGCGACACCGGCGCCGACGCGGGAGGCGAGGGAGCGCAACCGGTGCTCCACGAGGACTGTGGCGGGCACTTCGTCGACGGCTGGTGCGACACGTGCGGGTCCAAGCAGCCCGATCCCCGGGACCACCTCGAGGAGCTGCTCGACGCCGCGCTCGCGGCCGTGTCGGACCGCGGCCACCGCCACCACCGCAACGAGGACGCCTTCACCGTTGCCCGCTCGGAGGACGGGGTCGCCTACGGCGTCGTCTGCGACGGCGTGTCCTCCACGGTGTCCCCCGAGGTGGCATCGACGCACGCCGCCGCAGCAGCGCTCGACGTCCTGCTGGCCGGCGGAGACCTGATCGCGGCGCATCGCGCGGCGGACGACGCGGCGCGGGCGGTCCCGTACACGCCCCACCCGGAGCTGGATGCCCCCTCTGCGACCTTCTCCGCGTTCGTCCTGCGGCCTGACGGCCACCTCACGGTCGGCACGCTCGGCGACTGCCGCGCATACCTCGTCCACCCGGACGGGACGGGCGAGAGCCTCTCGGTCGACGATTCGTGGGCGCAGGCACAGGTCGAGGCGGGGACGATGTCGGCCGAGGAGGCACGCGCCCACCCCAACGCCTCGGTGATCACCCGCTGGCTCGGGCGCGACTCGATCGACGCCTGGGAGCCGCGACTCGTCGAGGCCGCGGTCGGCGAGGAGGACGTGGTCGTCCTCTGCTCCGACGGGGTCTGGAACTACGCACCGGAGCCGAACGACATCGCCTCCGTCATCAAGGGCACCTCGGATGCCGGCGAGGCCGCACTGGCGCTCGTCGATCACGCGCTCGCCGGCGGCGGCCACGACAACGCGACCGCCGTGGTCGCCCGGCCATCGGCCGACGCGCCGACCGCGCCCCACGAGCCCGCGGGCACGACCATCCCCGAACCGTCCGGCGCGGCCCCCGACGCGCACACCGACCAACCGACCGATCCGAGCGAGGAGCCCGACGCGTGAGCTTCACCGCAACCGTGCACCAGAACGAGTACGTCCCCGAGGGATCCGGCGAGGTCCACGCCATCGTGACCGTGGAGGCCGGCGCCGACGTGCAGGCGGCCGCGGCCATGGAGCGCAACCTCATCCTGATCTGCGACACGTCGGGCTCCATGAGCAACCCGATGAGCAAGATCATGGCCGCCCGCCAGGCCATGGCGGCCGCCGTCAACGAGATCCCGGACGGGGTCCGGTTCGCACTCATCGCCGGTGACCACGAGGCCGAGGTCATCTTCCCCACGAACGGGCACGACCCGCTCCCTGCCGACGCCACCACGCGGGCGGCGGCGGCGGGGCTCGCCCTCCAGCTGGAGCCCTCCGGTGGCACCGCGATCTCCACCTGGCTGGCCGCAGCGCGGGAGCTCTTCCAGGGCCACGAGGGCATGAACCTCGCGTACCTGCTCACGGACGGCAAGAACGAGTCCGAGCCCGAGAGCAACCTGGTCGAGGAGCTCGTGCGGTGCAGTGGACTGTTCCAGTGCGACACCCGGGGCGTGGGTGACGCCTGGGTCGTGGAGGAGCTCCGTCGGATCAGCCACGCGCTGCTCGGCGAGGTCGACATCGTCCGCGAGCCGGAGGCGATGGCCGAGGACTTCCAGGCGTTCCTCAAGCGCGCCCTGGGCAAGGCGGTCGCGAACGTCTCGCTCAACGTCTGGGCGCCGGTCGGTTCGACGATCAAGTTCGTGAAGCAGGTCGCGCCCAACATCGAGGACCTGAGCGACCGGGGAGCCGACGCGGGCAAGCTGACGACCGCGTTCCCGACCGGTGCGTGGTCGGGGGGCGAGTCCCGCGACTACCACGTCTGCGTGACCGTGCCCGCGGGCGCGGTCGGCGAGGAGAAGCTCGCCGCACGTGTCCGGCTCAACGTCGACGGCGAGGACGTGAGCAACGGCCTGGTCCGCGCGATCTGGACCGACGACACGGCCCTCACGACCCGCATCGACCCGCAGGTCGCGCACTACACCGGGCAGGCCGAGCTGGCGCAGGCCATCCAGGAGGGCCTGGCGGCGCGCAAGGCGGGCGACGAGGCCACGGCGACGGTCAAGCTGGGCAAGGCCGTCAAGCTCGCCCACGAGTCCGGCAACGACGGAACGGTCCGCCTCCTCAAGAAGGTCGTCGAGGTCGAGGACCCGAACACCGGCACGGTGCGGCTGAAGAAGAACGTCGAGAAGCTCGACGAGATGGAGCTCGACACGCGCTCGACGCGCACCGTGCGGGTCTCGGCGAAGGGGAGCTGATGTCGACGCACACCTGCCCCAACGGGCACGACTCCGAGGCCGCCGACTACTGCGACACCTGCGGCGCGCCGATCGGCACGGCGGGCACGGCCGCGACCGAGACGGCGGCGGGATCCGAGGCGACCTCGGGCGAGGCCAGCTCGGTCGGGACCTGCCCGAACTGCGGAACCCCGCGGGTCGGCGACGAGGCGTTCTGCGAGGTGTGCGGCCTCGACTTCTCCACCGGCGAGCTGCCGAAGGCCCCGTCCGCGCCCACGCCCGCAACCCAGAGCGGTGCGTCAGGGTGGTCGATCGAGATCACGCCTGACCGCGAGTGGTACGACGAGAACGAGGCCGAGTCCGGACGGGTGGTCGAGTTCCCGGACCCGCCCACCTCCCGCAGCGTCGAGCTCCGTGGGTCGTCGGTGACGGTCGGCCGCAAGGACGAGGCGAACGGCTGGTACCCCGACATCGATCTCAGCACCGGCGACGACGACGTCGCGGTCTCGCGACGCCACGCCGAGTTCCGGCCGGTCGACGACCGCTGGGAGATCGTCGACATCGGTTCGACCAACGGCACCCGGCTCAACGGCGAGCAGCTCGGCGCGGACAGCGGCGTCACGCTGAAGGACGGTGACGTGATCCACCTCGGCGCCTTCACGCGGTTCGCCGTCGCCGGACCCACCGACCCGCCGGAGGGCGGCGAGGAGGGCGAGGGCTCGTGAGCCAGGTCCAGGCACCGGATCCGCGCCAGCGCAGCGGCGCCAGCGCGAACCTGCAGTTCCCGCCGTCGACCGCGTCGACGACGGGGCAGGCATCGGCGCGCAGCGCGGCGACCGAACGCTCGTCGACGCCGCGCCTCCTCCGCCGCGTGCGCGCCGTCGCCGTCGGCCTGCTCGTGGCGACGTCCGTCATCGGCGCGCTCTCGGCCGCGGCGACCGATCGAGCGACGGAGGCGGTCCGCGACAACACCGGACCGGTGCTCGTCGCGACCCAGAACCTGCGCTCGAGCCTGGCCGAGGCGGACGCGGCCGCGGTCGCCGCGTTCCTGACCGCGCCGAACGAGGACCCGCGCCAGCGACGTGCCTACCTCGACGCCCTGCAGCGCGCGAACGAGCAGATCGAGGACGTCGCAGCCCTCATCGGCGACGACCCCGTCGCGCACGAGGTGCTGAAGGACCTGTCCGCCGACGTGACCCGTTACGCGTCCCTCGTCGAGGCCGCGCGCGCGACCCGGCTCATCGGCGCCGAGGGCTCGCAGTCCTACCTCCTCGAGGCGGTCACGCTGCTGGACACCGAGATCGCCGGCTCGGCCGACGCGCTGCTCGCCCAGACCCAGACGCGCCTCGACGCCGACACGGCCGAGCAGTCCGGGTTCGCCACCGTGGCGCTGGTCGTCGGCCTCGCGGCGCTGGCCGCGCTGCTGTACGCGCAGGCCATGCTGCTCCAACGCACCCGGCGCATCCTCAACGTCGGCGCCCTCGCCGCGACGATCCTCACCATCGCGGCCATCGTGTGGCTGAGTACCGCCACCGAGGCCGCGGTCGTGACGGCCCGACAGGCGGCCGTCTTCGGCTACGACGCGATCGTGCAGACGTCGGAGGTGCAGTCGCTCGTGTTCGAGTCCAAGGCGGCCGCGACGGAGGCGGTCATCACCGAGGACCGCAGCCAGGTCGAGCGGGCTCTGGCCGCGCTCGACCAGCTCTTCGACCGTGTCGTCGCGGAGAACGACGTCGTGATGGTGCGCAACGGCACCGTCGTGGGCAGCGGTGAGCTGGCGAACCTCGCGCGCACCGCCGACTCACCGCGCGAGAGCGCTGCGGCAGCCGAGCTGCTCGCGCGCTTCTCGGCCTACCAGCGCAGCCTGCAGTCGACGCTCGGCGTGCCAGCAGAACAGGCTGCCGCGCGACTCGCCGGGCCCGTCGCGACCGACTTCAACGCCGTGAACTTCACGCTCGAGGGTGTCCTCGCGGCGAACCGCGACCAGTTCCTGCAGGGCCTGGCAGACGCCGACCGCCGGCTCGCCGGGCTCGTGTGGATCGCGCTCGTGCTGCCCCTGCTCGCCGCGGCCGCCCTCTGGGGCGGTGTGCAGGCCCGACTCAACGACTACCGGTAGGACGTCCCATGCCAACGCATCCACGTCCACTCCCGGACCTGCTCACCAGGCGTCGCTTCCTGCGCGCGAGCGGGCTGACGGGAGCAGCCCTGCTGGCCTCGGCCTGCGGCGCCGCCGGTGTCCGACGCGCGGTCACCCCGACCGGCCAGGACGAGCTCCGCGTCCTCAACTGGGAGCTCTACATCGACGAGGGCGCCGGCAACACGATCGAGCGCTTCCAGCAGGCGACGGGCATCCCGGTCGACTACCGACCGGAGTACATCGGCAACTACGAGGGCCTCGCCGAGATCTTCGAGCCCACGCTCGGGCAGGGCGACCCCACGGGCTTCGACGTCGTGACCCCGACGTACTGGCTCGTCCAGCGGATGCTCGCGAACGGCTGGCTGGAACCGGTCCCCCTCGAGCTGGTCCCCAACCACGTCAACCTCGACCCGGTGTACCTCGGCATGCCCTGGGACCGTGGGGCGCGCTTCCACATGCCGTGGCAGGCCGGGATCACGGGCATCGCCTTCGACCCGTCGGCGGCGCAGGCGCTCCTCGGTCGGCCGCTGCAGACCGTGGCCGACCTCTACGACCCCAAGCTCGCGGGGCGCGTCTCGTTCATCGGCGAGATGCGCGAGGCCGTCGGGCTGACGATGCTCGCCAACGGCGACGACCCGTCGGCGGCCAGCGTCACCGCGGCCACCGAGGCGCTCGACCGGATCGAGCGGGCGTACGCCACCGACCACGTCGCCGCCTTCACCTTCAACGAGTTCGCCGACGGCCTCAAGGACGGCACGTACGTCGCGTCGATGGCGTGGTCGGGCGATGCCGTCATCCTCACCGACGAGCGCCCCGATCTCGAGTTCATCGTGCCGGCGGAGGGCGCGATCCGCTGGTTCGACTCGATGGTCATCCCCGCCGGAGCGGAGAACCAGGCGGCCGCGGCGCGCTGGATGGACTTCGTCTACGACCCGGCGAACGCGGCGCGCATCACCTCGTTCGTGCAGTACATCTCCCCTGTGCTCGGCGTGCAGGAACAGCTCGTGGCCCAGGGCGAGTCGACGCTCGCCAACAACCCGATCCTCTTCCCCGACGACGAGACGGCACGCCGGCTGTTCACCTGGGGCGGCATGGACCTCGACGACGAGGACGCGCTCGACACGCGCTTCGCCGAGGTGGCCGGGCTGTAGGAGGTCCACGTGCCTGACTCGATGCACCGGCTCGAAGGCAACGAGCACCACGTCGTCGACGCGGCGCTCGACGCGGCCCGGCGCCGCGTCGAGGCCGACCTGCGCGGCGAGCTGCCACTGGGCGACCCGAAGACGCCGGCCGAGCTCGATGCCTTGGCCGGTGCGACCATCACGCCGGACGGGCTCGGCGCCGGTGAGGCGCTGCGCCTGTGGACCGAGGTGCTCGAGCCCTCCTGCCTCTCGGTGGACCACCACGGCTTCCTGGCGTTCGTGCCGCAGGCCCCGTCGGAGTTCGCGGTCCTCGGTGACGTCCTGGTCTCCGCGTCCTCGGTCTACGCGGGTTCGTGGCTGGAGGGCTCCGGGGCGGTCTGGGCCGAGAACCAGGTCATCCGCTGGCTCGCGCAGCTGGCCGGCATGCCCGAGGGCGCGGGCGGGGTCTTCGCGCCGGGGGGCACCTACGGCAACCTCTCGGCCATCGTCGCCGCGCGGGAGTCGGCGGTCGGCCGGTCGTCGTTCGATGCCGAGCGCGTGCGGCAGGACGGCTGGGCGATCGTCTGCGGCGAGCACGCGCACAGCTCGGTCGCGCAGATGGCGCGCGTCACGGGCTGCCAGTCCGTGGCCGTCGAGGGCGAGCGGCTCGACGGCCGCAACCTGGCGGAGGTGCTCGAGCGCGACGACCTCCGCGGGCGCGTGGCCGCCGTCGTGGCGACCGCGGGGTCGACCAACCTCGGTCGCGTGGACCGACTCGACGAGATCGCCGACGTCTGTGAGGAGCAGGACCTCTGGTTCCACGTCGACGGCGCCTACGGCCTCGCCGGGATCGTCGCTCCGTCGGTCGCCAGCCGGTTCGCCGGGCTGGGACGCTGCGACTCCTTCATCGTCGACCCGCACAAGTGGCTCTTCGCGCCGTTCGACTCGTGCGCGGTCGTCTACCGCGAGCCGCTCGTCGCACGCGCGGCCCACTCGCAGAAGGCCGGCTACCTCGACGTGCTCACCGAGGGCGCCGAGGCCGGCGACTGGAACCCGGCCGACTTCCAGGTGGGCCTGTCCCGCAGGGCGCGGGGCGTTCCCCTGTGGTTCGCGCTCGCGTCGCACGGGACGTCCGACTTCACCGCGGCCGTCGAGCGCACGATCGCGACCGCACGCATCGCGGCCGACCTGGTCAACGCGCATCCGCGACTCGAGCTGCTGGAGGAGCCGGAGCTCTCGGTCGTCGCGTTCACCCGCCCCGGCTGGGAACAGGCGGACTACGACCGCTGGTCCGATTCGCTGCGCGAGCAGGGCGAGGCGTTCGTGGTCCCGAGCAAGCACGACGGGGAGCCGATCCTGCGGATGGCGTTCATCAACCCCCGCACCACTGCCGACCACGTGCGCGCGATCCTCGACACGCTGTGATGGGGACGATCGAGCGGCTGTGGGTGAAGCGGTTCGCGGGGGGCCCGATGGATCCCGTCGACGAGCTCGAGATCGCGCTCGGCACCGGCATCGTCGGCAACGCCGACCAGAAGCCGCCACGTCACGTCACGATCCTCTCCGCCGAGCGCTGGGAGCGGGTCTGCGACGAGCTGGGCGAGGACGTCGACCCCGTGCTGCGACGCGCCAACGTGGTCGTTCGCGGGCTCGACCTCGTGGACAGCCGGGGTCGCGAGCTCGCGTTGGGCGGCGCCAGGCTGGTGATCCGGGGCGAGACGCGGCCCTGTCGCCTCATGGAGGAGAGCCACGCGGGCCTGCAGGCCGCGCTCGACGCGGACTGGGGCGGCGGCGCCTACGCGGAGGTCGTCGCGGCCGGGACCGTGCGCGTCGGCGACGCAGCGCTCCTCCTCACGTAGGGGTCAGCGCCGGCCAGCCGTCACCCGCCCCGAGACGAACGCGGCCAGCATCCCGATCGTGAGCACCGTCGCGGCGAACGGCAGCCCCGACGACGTCGATCGAACGGGCTGCTCCCCTCCGAGGACGGGATCCTGCGGATCGGCGTCGCCGAGCGCGATCGGTCCGGCGCCGTCGGCAGCGGCGACGACCTGCAACGTGCCGGTCATCTCCGGGTGCACGAGGCAGAGGTAGGCGAACGTGCCGACGGTGTCCGTCGTCAGCTCGAAGGTCTCGCCGGGTGCGAGCACGCCCGAGTCGAAGGCGCCCGTGGCCGTCACCGTGTGCGGCTCGTCGTCGGCCATCACCCAGCGGACCGTCGTTCCGACCGGGACCTCGAGGTTCGCCGGGGTGAACGCGCGCGCCGCGGCCTCGACGACCACCGCCTCGACCGAGGCAGAGCTGCCGCCCTGGGCGTCGCCGGTCAGGAACTCCGCCGCGAACCCGTCGTCGGTCGACCCGTCCTCGGACGGCGCCGGCGGCCCGGCACCGCTCGCGGCGGTGACCTCGACGCGGCCGACCATCTCGGGGTGCAGCGTGCACAGGTAGGCGTAGGTGCCCGGGCGGTCGAGCCGACGTCGGTACGTCTCCCCCGTCGACAGGATGGGTGAGTCGAGTGGACCACCGTCGGTCGAGGTGACCGTGTGGGGGGCGCGCCCGTCGTTGCGCCAGGTGACGGTCGTCCCGGCAGGGACCCGCAGCGTCGTGGGCGAGAACCGGAAGTCGAGGACCGCGACGGCCGTCGTCGTCGCCCGGCTGCCGGTGGCATCGAGCACGCTCGCACCCTCAGCGCTGCCCTCGCCCGAGGTCGCTGGCACCTCGGACGTCGTGGCCGGCGGGGCGGGAGCGGGAGGCGCGACGTCGGTGGCCACGTCGGTTGCCGCGGCTTCGGCGACGATCCGCCCGGTCATCTCCGGGTGCAGGACGCAGAGGTAGTCGTAGACCCCCTCACCCAGGGTCGCGCGGTAGGAGGCGCCGGGCTCGAGGAGGCCGGAGTCGAGGGGCCCTCCGCCGGTCGACGTGACGGTGTGGAGCGCCGCGCCGTCGTTGGTCCAGGCGACCGTCGTCCCCGCCGGGACGCGGAGCCCCGCTGGCGCGAACGCGAGGTCGACGATGGACACGGATGCGGTGCCGGAGCTGGCCGTCGACGTTGCCGTGGTTCCCGGTGCGCTCGTCGGATCACCGCTCGACGCGCCGCTCGCCGTGCCCCCGCTCGACCCGGTGTCGCCGGTCGCGGCCACGGAGCCGCCGGCGGTCGTCCCGCCCGTCCCCGACGTCGTCGGCGCGGACGCGGGTCCGCTGCCGGTCGAGCCGTCAGTGGCGACGACCGTCACGGTGCCCGTCATGTCGGGGTGCAGCAGGCACAGGTAGGCGAACGTCCCCGCGGTCGAGAACGTCCTGGCCCAGGTGGCTCCCGCATCGAAGATGCCCGAGTCGAAGGACCGATCGCGAGCCGTCACGGTGTGCGCCCCGTCGGTGTTCACCCAGCGAACCGTCCCGCCGGCAGCCACGGTCACCGCGCTCGGTGCGAAGCGGCGGTCGGGGATGGCGACATCGACCGTCGACGGTGCGCTCGTGCCCGTGCCTGCGCCGGAGTCCGGCGGCGGT
>JBFHRB010000005.1:0-35188 GCA_041591915.1 Nitriliruptorales bacterium | reverse complement strand
TCGACCCCGAAGAAGACGGGCGACCACGCGGCGTTGAGGACGAGCTGCGCGCCGTAGAGCTGCCATGCCGGGCGATCGCCGAACCCGCCGGCCCGGAGCCACGCCCGCCATCCGGCGACACCGATCAGCACGTAGAGCACCGACCAAACCGGGCCGAACAGCCACGCCGGCGGGGCCCATGACGGCAGGACCAGCCGGTCGTAGGTCCCGGCGACGTCGCTGCCGCTGAGCGCGACCCCGACGCCGGCCGTCAGGAACGCGATGCCGAGGAAGGCCGCGAACGCCAGCCACGGGTTGGGCGCCGCCCGGCCGGCGGCGCCGTCCTCGGATGCGGGTGGCGGCTCCATGGCCGCGTTCGTACCACGCGGCGGCGAGACCGCGCCACGACCCTGCTCTCGGCCGCCGCGCGCGCGTGGTTCGCGTCGACGTCGGTCGCGGTGGAACACTTGGGCCAGGACGACGACCCGGGACGCGCTGTGGAGATCTGGCACAACCCCCGTTGCACGAAGAGCCGGCAGACCCTCGCACTGATCGAGGAGGCCGGCGTCGAACCCACCGTCCGCCGCTACCTCGACGACCCGCCGACCGCCGAGGAGCTCGACGCCACGCTCACACGGCTCGGGCGCGAGCCGTGGGAGGTCGTGCGCATGGGTGAGGCCATCGCGAAGGAGCTGGGCCTGCGCGACTGGGACCACGATCGCGAGCGCTGGATCGAGGCGATGGTGGCCAACCCGAAGCTCATCGAGCGACCGATCGTCGTGGTCGGGGACCGGGCGGTCCTCGGACGACCGCCGGAGAACGTGAAGGAGCTCCTCTGAAGCCCGCGATCCCCAACGTCCTCGCCTCGCGCTACGCGTCGGCGGAGCAGGCGGCGCTGTGGGCGCCGGAGCACAAGGTCGTGCTCGAGCGCCGGTTCTGGCTGGCGGTCCTGCGTGCGCAGCGCACCCTCGGCGTCGACGTGCCCGAGGCCGCCCTGGCCGACTACGAGGCGGTCGTCGACCAGGTCGACCTCGGCTCCATCGCGGAGCGCGAGCGCGTCACGCGCCACGACGTCAAGGCGCGCATCGAGGAGTTCAACGCCCTCGCGGGCCACGAGCACGTCCACAAGGGGATGACCTCCCGTGACCTGACGGAGAACGTCGAGCAGCTCCAGGTCCGCCAGGCCCTCGAGCTCGTGCGCGGCCGGGTCGTCGCCACGCTCGCACGGCTGGCGGACCTCGCGGCCGAGCATGCCGAGCTCGTGGTCGCCGGGCGCAGCCACAACGTCCCGGCGCAGGCCACGACGATCGGCAAGCGCGTCGCCAACGCCGGCGAGGAGCTGCTGCAGGCCTTCACCCGCCTCGAGGAGCTGATCGCCCGGTACCCGCTGCGGGGCCTGAAGGGGCCGGTCGGAACGCAACAGGACCAGCTCGACCTCGTCGGCGGTGACCTCGACGCGCTCGACCGGCTCGAGCGTGAGGTCGCGACCTACCTCGGCTTCGACGCGACCCTGACCAACGTCGGGCAGGTCTACCCGCGTTCGCTCGACCTCGACGTCGTCTCGGCCCTCGTCCAGCTCGCGTCCGGTCCCGCGAACCTCAGCAAGACGGTGCGGCTCATGGCCGGGCAGGAGCTCGCCACGGAGGGCTTCAAGCCGGGTCAGGTCGGCTCGTCGGCGATGCCACACAAGATGAACGCCCGTTCCTGCGAGCGCGTCAGCGCGCTGACGACGGTGCTGCGAGGGCACCTCACGATGGCGGCCGGCCTCGTCGGCGACCAGTGGAACGAGGGCGACGTGTCCTGCTCGGTGGTGCGTCGGGTCGTCCTGCCGGACGCGTTCTTCGCGATCGACGGGCTGTTCGAGACCTTCCTCACGATCCTCGACGAGTTCGGCGTCTACCCGGCGGTCATCGACCGCGAGCTGCGGCGCTACCTGCCGTTCCTGGCCACGACGAAGGTGCTGATGGCTGCGGTGAAGGAGGGCGCGGGGCGCGAGGCGGCGCACGAGGCGATCAAGGAACACGCGGTCGCCGTCGCGCTGGCCATGCGCGAGGAGGGTGCAGAGCGCAACGACCTCATCGAGCGGCTCGGGGCCGACGACCGGCTCCCGCTCGACGCGGCGGCCGTCGAGGCGCTGCTCGACGAGCCGCTGACGTTCGTCGGTGCGGCGACCCGGCAGGTGGCCGCGTTCGTGAGCCAGGTCGACGACGTCGTCAAGCGCCACCCCGACGCGGCCGGCTACACCCCGGGCGCGATCCTGTAGGCGTGGAGTATCGCGTCCGCGAGATCCGCCCCGAGGATGCCGCCGAGATCGGCAGGTGGCGCTACCCCGGCTTCTACTCGACGTACGACTTCGATGGTGAGACCGCGACGAGCGCGGCCGGGTTCGTCGCGGTCGACGACGCCGATGGCACGTTCGTCGGCTACGGCTGCTTCGGTGCCGAGGGGCGGGTCCCCGGCCAGGACGAGGACCCGGGCGTGCTCGACGTCGGCGCGGGGCTGCACCCCGAGCGCATGCACCGTGGCCGAGGGCAGCACTTCGCGCTCGCGCTCCTGAGCGCCGCCCGCCAGCGGCATCCCGAAGCCCGCGAGTTCCGCGTGGCGATCCTCGACACGAACATCCCGTCCCAGCGGGTGTGCCTGAGGCTCGGGTTCCGGCCCACGCGCGAGCTCGTCAACCGCAACGGCCGCTTCATCGAGTTCCGGCGGTCCGTGCACGTGTCACGGGTGTCCAGCGCCGGGGGTGCCGTATGCCCTGTCTGCCGGGTCGACCGTGGCGAGGCCGTGGCGTCGCCGCGTACTTCGGGGTGAACCCGGCCGTCAACGCGATGCCGGCGGGCAGACGCACAACCGGCGAGAGCGGCGGATGAGATTGCTCGGACCGATCGTCCGGGCGGCGCGCGGACGGTCGACACCCACGCGTGACCGCGCGGCGACCCTTCCCAAACCCCATCACGCTCCGTAGGCTGCGATTACGCAGCGTACGGAGGCGGTATGCGCCGTGGACGGTTCCTGCAATTGGTGGCCTTGGTCGCGATGGTGCCGTTCCTGACGGCAGTCCTTCCGATCGAGACCACGAATCCGGATGTCCTGCACTTCGCGCCGCTCCGTCCTGCGGAGTTCGTCGTGACCGGCTCGCACGCCGACCTCGTCACGTTCATCGAAACCTCGGCGGCCGACCTTCGGGCGTCAGGTGTCGTCGACGATGGACTGCAGCGTTGGAGCATCAACGGCATCTGCGGGTGGGAGGACGTCGTCCTGACCGGCGTGACGCAGTGGAGCGCCACGGCCTTCAGTTTCACGGTGTCACCCGACCGGATCGAGTTCCTGGGTTCACCATCGGGTGAACGTCCCGGACAGAAGGGCTCGGTCGGTTCGAGTTGCTCGAACCCGATCAGCTACGACGAGGACATGATCCTGACGGTCCTCGTCCACGCGGAACACGTTGCCGGCGAGATCTTCGACTTCCGCATCCTGTCCATGAAGGGCGACTTCAGCCGCGGCATCTGCGACAAGTCGCAGTGCTAGCGCTGAGGGACTGACGGAATCCCACCAACGCCCGCAACCGCGCGGCCGCATCTCCCGAGAGCTCGATCGGGACGCTGACGGGTCCGCGTTGGGGTGTCTGGGCAACCGACGCACAACCGCAGAGACATCAGGTCTCTTGACGGGGTGCGTCAGGGGGCGAGCCACGACCCGTCAGGGCCGATCTGGAACACTGAGGCGCCGTTCGACGGTGATGTGGTCGCACCGCCGACCCGTACTCGGCCCGAGTTGCGGTCGTCTGTGTCACGCCGACGCAGATGCGTCCCGTTTCACTGATCGCGGTGCTGTAGAACGGGAACACCATCCCGACATCGTCTTGGTCGACGACCGGCCGGTACCAGACCTTCTCACCGGAGCTGTTGAGCAGCAGCAGACGCAGCACGACCCCGGCCCGGGCCAGTTGCGCCTGGGCCCTACCATCCGCCCCTGATCCCGACACCTCCCGGAGCCCCTGCTGTGGCCGCTACCTCGTCCCCGCGCGTCCGCTTCGCGCCCGCACCGTCGGGCTGGCTGCACGTCGGCAGCGTCCGCACGGCGCTGTTCAACTGGCTGCACGCCCGCCGACACGGCGGCACGTTCATCTTCCGCATCGAGGACACGGACGCCGAGCGAGCGACCGAGGAGTCCATGAACTCCATGCTCGAGGCGTGGACCTGGCTCGGTCTCGACTGGGACGAGGGAGTCCGCATCGGTGGGCCGTACGGGCCGTACCGGCAGTCCGAGCGGGGCGACCTGCACCGCGCGGTCGCACGCCGCCTCGAGGAGGCCGGGCACCTGTATCGCGACGACCGGACGGCCGAGGAGACGCAGGCATGGCGTGACGAACGCCGTGAGGCGGGCCTGCCGCCCATCACGAAGCGCTCGACCACGCCGGCCGCGACCGGAGACCGTCCCGCGACGCTGCGGCTCGCGCTGCCGGAGGAGGGCACGATCACCGTCACCGACCTCGTGCGCGGCGAGGTCACGTGGGACTGGGCCCACGAGAGCGACCCGGTGCTCGTCCGCTCCGACGGCTCGCCGACCTACCCGCTCGCGAACACGACCGACGACGTCGCCCAGGGCGTGACGCTGGTCTGTCGTGGCGAGGACCTGCTGTCGGTCACGCCCCGCCAGATCTTCCTCTACGACCTGCTGACGCGAGACGGCCTCATAGACGACGCGCTCGAGGAGTGCGGCCTGCCGCCGCGTGACCCCTCCTGGACCCACCCGACGGAGTTCGCGCACCTCTCGATGATCGTCGGGATGGACCGCAAGAAGCTCTCGAAGCGGCACGGCTCGGTCGCGATCCAGGAGTTCGAGCGGCAGGGGTTCCTGCCCGAGACGCTGATCAACTACATCTCGCTGCTCGGCTGGGCGCCCGGCGACGGCCGTGAGCGCATGGACCGCGACGAGATCGTCGAGGCGTTCGCGTTCGACAACGTCGGCAAGGCCGCGGCCGCGTTCGACGTCGACAAGCTCACGGCGTTCAACGGCGAGCGCATCCGCGACCTGTCGGAGGCCGAGCTCGCCGTCCGACTGCTGCCGTTCCTCGACGGGACCTTCGGCGATGCGCTCGTCACGTCTCCACCGAGCCACGAGCAGCAGTCTCGGCTCGAGGGGCTGGTGCCGCTCGTCCAGGAGCGCATGCAGCGCCTCGACGAGGTGCAGACGTACGCGCCGGCCTTCTTCGTCGACGACATCGAGCTCGACCCGACGAGCGTCGAGAAGGTCCTGCACAAGGCGGGGGCGGCGGATGCGCTCGAGGCTGCCCACCGCGCCCTGTCGGCGCTCGAGGACTGGAGCGACGCCGGTGTCGAGCAGACGCTGCGCGGGCTCCTGGAGGAGCTCGAGATGGGCGCGCGCAAGGTCTTCCAGCCCGTCCGCGTCGCGGTGAGCGGGTCGTCCGTGAGCCCGCCGCTGTTCGAGTCGGTCGCGCTCCTGCCCAGGCAGCTCGTCCTCGACCGGATCGAGGCGGCGATACAGGTCGCCCGGGAGGGCGCGGTCTGATCCGCCCGGGAGGGCGCGGTCTGATCCGCCCGGGAGGGCGGCCGATCGCAGGCCGGGGCGGTGCCTGACCAGCCAGCGCACGGCGTTGGTATGCGAGCGCGCGGAGCGTTACCATCCCCGCCGCCTCACCTCATTCGGGGGTGGTGTAATCGGTAACACGACTGGTTCTGGTCCAGTTATTGAGGGTTCGAGTCCTTCCCCCCGAGCTCGGGTCGGTACCATCCCGCCCCGGTCGCGCCGGTTGAGAGTCGGCGCACCCACCGTCTCCGGACGGTGCAGCAACAACACACAGGCCCCCGTCGTCTAGCGGCCTAGGACGCCGCCCTCTCAAGGCGGTAACGGCAGTTCAAATCTGCTCGGGGGTACGTACACGAGCCCCCCGGCTTCGGCCGGGGGGCTCGGTCGTTGTCGGCCCGTCTCCGCCGCTGGCGGACGGGCTACCGTCGTGGCGGAGCGGAGGTGGCCCCTGTGCGGACGATCGACTGGGAGGACGGTGCGGTCGTGCTCGTCGACCAGACGCGGCTGCCGGAGGAACTCGTCTCCCTGCGCATCACCGACAACGACGACCTGATCGCCGCGATCAGGCGGCTCAGCGTCCGGGGCGCGCCGGCGATCGGCGCCGCGGGGGCGCTCGGGGTCGCACTTGCCGCCCGGCGGCACGGGGACGACGCGGCGGCGGTGCGGCGGGACGCCGAGGAGCTGCGCCGGGCCCGGCCCACGGCCGTCAACCTCGCGTGGGCGGTCGATCGCGTGCTCGCGCGTCTGGACGAGGGTGCCGACGCGGTGCTCGCGGAGGCGCTCGCCATCCTCGACGAGGACGAGGCGGCGAACCGGCGCATCGGTGAGCTGGGAGCGTCCTTCCTGGGCGACCTCGGCCTCGACCGGGTCGCCGTTCTGACTCACTGCAATGCCGGAGCCCTCGCGACCGTGGGGTGGGGGACCGCCCTCGGCGTGGTGCGCCAGCTCCACGCCGAGGACCGGCTCCGTGAGGCGTACGCGACGGAGACGCGCCCGTTGCTGCAGGGCGCCCGGTTGACGGCCTGGGAGCTCGACCAGCTCGGTGTGCCGCACCACGTCGTCGTCGACTCGGCGGCCGCGTCGGTGCTCGCCCAGGGTCGGGTCGACGCCGTCGTGGTCGGAGCGGACCGGGTGGCCGCCGACGGGCACGTGGCGAACAAGATCGGCACCTACCCGATCGCGCTGGCGGCGCACCGAGCGGGCGTGCCGATGATCGTCGCTGCGCCCGAGTCGACGGTGGACCTCGACACGCCGACCGGGTCGGACATCGAGATCGAGGTCCG
Source organism: Nitriliruptorales bacterium (assembly GCA_041591915.1). Taxonomy (GTDB): domain Bacteria; phylum Actinomycetota; class Nitriliruptoria; order Nitriliruptorales; family Nitriliruptoraceae; genus JBFHRB01. The sequence continues at coordinate 28,376 of JBFHRB010000005.1, read as the reverse complement.
CGACGACGAGGAGGTCGTCGCCTACCGCGGGCTCCGCAGCGCGCCGCCGGGCACGCCGGGACTCAACCTCGCCTTCGACGTCACACCGCCGGACCTCGTCACGGCGATCGTCACGGAGCGTCGCGTCATCCGCACGTCGGCGGGCGGCCGCCCCGACGCGACGGCTTGAGTGGGTGCCGGGCCGATGGCGGCTAGCGTCTGAGCCGGCTCGAGGGGGTGACCGTGGACGCCGCCAACCTGCTGTTCGGTGCCATGTGGATGGTGCTGGTCGGTGGGGTCGTCGTGGTGGCCTTCCGGGCGCTCGGGCGCCGGCCTCGGCGGCCGACCCGCCGTGCCGCCCTCGCCGAGGAGCTGGGGTTCGCCTACGCACCTGACGACGCCCAGCGCGTCGCGGGCATCCCCGTGGCATGGCTGTCGGGCGATCGCTACCGCGGCATCGAGGCCACGATCTGGGGGATCTGGCGGGACCGCCCCGTCACGGTGGTGGACATCCGGGTCGTACGCCCCGACGACGACCCGCTCCCGTCACGGGAGCGCGACCTGCTGCCGGCCGACCGCTGGTACGGCGCCGGTCGCAACCAGATCCGCACGGCGGTCCTGGTCGATCACGGGCTCGACGTCCCCAACGTACGGCTGATCGACCACCCGAAGTCGTTCGAGCCGGACGAGGTCGTCGAGGACCGTTTCGCCCTCGTGACCGGCGACCGGCTCTTCGCCGAGCTGCTGCTGGCACCGACGTTCCGGTCGGTCCTGCGCTCGCTACCTCGCGGGACCCGCGTCGAGATCGCGCCCAGGTGGCTCCTCGTCGGGATGGACACCGAGCTCCCGCCGCGGCGCATGCGCGCCCTCCTCGACGACGCCATCGACGTCCTCGAGGCGATGCCGGCCGAGGTGGGGGAGTGGCGTCGCGCCTAGCCGAGCAGGAACCGGCGCAGCGTCCCGTGCGCCTCGGCCAGGGCCGCGACGGGGACGTACTCGCCGGCCTGGTGTGCCTGTGCGGTGAGCCCCGGTCCGTAGTTGACGCCGGCCACACCGACCTCGGCGAACCGGGCGACGTCGGTCCAGGCCTGCTTCGCCGTGACGGACGCGCCGGTGGAGCTCAGGAACGCCTGCATGACGGGGGCGTCGAGGCGCGGCGGCGCGGGGGCGGCCCGGTCGATGATCTCGACCTCGGCCCGGTCGCCGACGAGGCCGACGAGCTCGGCCTCGGCATCCGCGAGGGACCGTGAGGGCGCGAACCGGTAGTTGAGGTTGACGACGAACTCGCCGGGGATGACGTTGCGGGCGTTGTCGGTCCATGCCTGTGTCGCCGAGAACACGTCCCGGTAGGTGATGCCGTCGACGTCGACGTCTCGCGGACCGAGCGTGTCGAGCTCGGCGAGGAAGCCGCCTGCCGCGGTCAGCGCGTTGCGCCCGTGCCACGGCCGCGCCGAGTGCGCGGCACTGCCCCGGAAGCGAACGAGCGCGTGCAGGCCTCCCAGGCAGCCAGCCTGCACCTCGAGGTCGGTGGGCTCGAGCACGATGGCCAGCGCCGCGTCGTGCAGCCAGTCGACCTCGCCGAGGACGGCTCGCAGCTCGTTGCCGTCGTCCGGGCCCTCCTCGCCCGCGTACAGCACGAGGGCGAGCTGGTATGCGGACCCGTCGCGCACCTCGGGGTCCTCGAAGAGGTCCATGGCGACCACGTTGCCGCCCTTCATGTCACTCGCGCCGCGGCCGATGACGCGGTCCTCGCCGTCGACGGTCTCGCGACGGGGCGTGCGGTCGTCGTCGGTCGGCGGGACGACGTCGAGGTGCCCGACGAGCAGGACCAGCGGCCGGCCGGGCTGGCCGACGGGCCCGACCACGACGGAGTTGCCGACCCGGGCCACCGCCTCGCCGCGGTCGCGATAGCGACCCTCGACGGCGTTGCAGATCGGGCCCTCGTCGCCCGTCGTGCAGACGAGGGCGCAGGCGTCGAGCAGGCGCTCGGCGAGCCGGTCGCCGACGCTCACACCTGGACCCCGAACTCGCGCAGCGCCTCGTTCAACGACACCTTCTCGTCGGTCGAGGGCTTGCGCTGGCCGATGATGAGCGCGCAGGTGAGCTGGTACGACCCGGCGGGGAACTCCTTGGCGCGCGTCCCGGGCACGACCACCGAGCGGGCCGGGACCCGGCCGCGGTACTCGACCGGCTCCTCGCCGGTGACGTCGATGATCGGCGTCGACGAGGTGATGACGGTGTTCGCGCCGAGGACCGCGCCCGCCTCGATGTGGGCACCCTCGACGACGATGCAGCGCGAGCCGATGAACGCGTCGTCCTCGATGATCACCGGGCGCGCGCCCGGCGGCTCGAGCACCCCGCCGATCCCCACGCCCCCCGCGAGGTGGACGTTGCGGCCGATCTGCGCGCAGGAGCCGACCGTGGCCCAGGTGTCGACCATCGACCCGGTCGCGACGTAGGCCCCGATGTTGACGTAGCTGGGCATGAGGATGACCCCGGGCTCGAGGTGCGCCCCCCACCGCGCCGTTGCGGGTGGGACGACGCGCACGCCCTGAGTGGCGTAGTCGCGCTTCAGCGGGACCTTGTCGTGGTACTCGAAGGGCCCGACCTCCAGCGTGCTCATCTCGGCCTGGCGGAAGAACAGCAGGATGGCCTGCTTGACCCACCCGTTGACCTGCCAGTCCCCGTCGACCTTCTCGGCGACGCGGAGCTCCCCTCGGTCGGTGAGGTCGAGCGTCGCCTTGACGGCTGCGCGGACCTCGGCGGACTTCCAGCTGTCGTCGTCGGCCTCGAACGCGGACTCGATGACCTTGCGGAGGTCGTCGTGCATGGGCGCCGTCTCCTGGGGGTGGGTGCGGCCGGCAGCGTAGGAGGGTGGCCCTCCGCCGAGGTAGCTGCTTCCGGACGGTCGGCGGTGGTCGGTACCGTCCGGCGTCGTCGGACCCAAGCCCGGACCGCTCGGAGAGGCACCGCAACGTGAGAGAGCCACTCAGCCAGGTCGCCCGGGGCTTCGTCATGGGCACGGCCGATCTCGTGCCCGGGGTCAGCGGGGGGACCATGGCGCTGGTGCTCGGGATCTACGAGCGCCTGGTCGCGGCGATCCGGCAGGGCGCCCACGCGCTGGGGCGGCTCGTCCGCCTGGACCTCCGCGGCGGCATCGCGGCGCTGCGCGAGGTCGACTGGTGGTTCCTGCTCCCGCTCCTCGCGGGCATCCTGACGGCGATCCTGGCCCTGTCGCGAGGGCTGGAGCACCTGCTCGAGACGTCCCCGGTGGGGATGTCCGCGGTCTTCTTCGGCCTCATCCTCGGCTCGGTGCCGGTGGCCTGGGGCTACCTCAAGGACCCGCGCCCCGTGCTCTACCCGCTCGCGGGGGCCGTGGCGCTGATCGCCTTCCTCGCCCTCGGACTCCGCGGGACACCGGTGGAGGACGCCTCGCTGCTGGTCGCGTTCGGGTCGGGGGCCCTGGCGGTGTGCGCGATGATCCTGCCCGGCATCTCGGGGTCGTTCATCCTCGTGATGCTCGGGATGTACGAGGAGGTCATCGGTGCGATCTCGGGCCGGGACCTGCCGCTGATCGCCACGGTCGGCCTCGGCGCGACCGTGGGCCTGGCGCTGTTCTCCACGGCGCTCAACTGGCTGCTCGACCGCTACCACGACCTCGTGCTGGCATCCCTGGTGGGCCTCATGGTCGGCTCCCTGCGCGTGCTGTGGCCCTGGCCCCACGACCTCGGTGGGATCGAGGACGTCCGGCTCGGCGCGCCGGTCGGTGGCGAGGTCACCCTGGCCGTCGGCCTCGCGGGTGTCGCGGCCGCGATCATGGTCGTCGGCGGCACGGTCATCCGGCGGCGCGAGTTGGGGGCCGAGGCCACCGTGCACCCGGGCGATGTGGCGGCGGCCGACTAGGCAGGCAGTCGCCCGGCGTCGATCGCGTCGCCCCACGCGGCAACGGCGTCGCGGCAGCCCTCGACCGTCGGGACCAGTGCGAGGCGCATCCAGCCCGTGCCGGCGTCGCCGAACGAGCGGCCCGGCGAAGCGACGATGCCCTCCGGGAGCAGGGCCTCGGCGTAGGCCATGTCGTCTCCTCCGGGCGCCCGGAACCAGACGTAGAAGGTTGCCTCGCTGCCGCTCACCTCGAAGCCTCGTTCGCGCAGGAAGCCGAGGACGATCTCGCGCTTGGAGCGGAAGATCTCCCGGCGGTCGTCGACGTGTGACTGCTCGCTCCACGCCGCGGCGGCGGCGGCCGAGACGAAGTCCGGGCTGGCGGTGCCGATGTTGGGGCGCAGCACCCGCAGCCGTCGGATCAACTCGGGGTCGCCCACCATCGCGCCGCAGCGGTAGCCGGTCATGCCCGACCGCTTCGAGAGGCTGATGAACGCCAGGACGCCGCTGAGGTCGCCGTCGGTGGCCTCGAGGGCCGACGGGGCGGGCTGGTCGAACCAGATCTCCTGGTAGCACTCGTCGGAGCAGAACAGGACGTCGTGCTCGCGGGCGGTGGCGATCTGGCGGCGGTAGTAGTCGGCGTCGACCGTCGCCCCTGTCGGGTTGTGCGGGTAGTTCGCCCACGCGATCGCCGTCCGGTCGAGCCGGGCGGGCTGCAGCTCCGCGAGCTCCAGTCGCCAGCCGTCGTCATCGGTCAGCGCGATGGGGTCGCTGACGCCGCCGGCGAACAGCGCGCCGCGGCCGTAGACCGGGTAGCCCGGGTCGCCCCAGACGACGTGCCGCTTCGGCCCGTTCGGGTCGATGACGGCGAGCGGCAGGTGGAAGATGCCCTCCTTGCTCCCGGCGCTCGGGAGGACGTGGGCGTCGGGGTCGACGTCGACACCGTGCCGACGGGCGAGCCAGCCAGCGATCGCCTCCCGCAGCTCGCGGGGCCCCGCGGCGGTGGGGTAGTTGCTCACCGGGTCGAGGGCGTCGATCAGCGCCTGTCGGATGAACTCGGGGGTCGGCTCGTCCGGGTCACCGATCGCGAAGTCGTGCACGGTCTCGCCGCTCGCACGCATCTCGCGCGCGAGGTCCTGCAGCCGGGCGAGCGGGTAGCCGCCGAGCTGCTCGAAGGCCGGGTTCGAGGTCACCATGGCGCGCACTCTACGACGTCGTGCGGCCGGCTCAGCCTGCGTCCCCGGCGCTCCGGCGCCGGCCCGAGGCTCGGCCCGGACCTGACGCACGACGCACCTCGCCTGTCAGGTCGGCCCGGGGCCGGCCAGTACGCTGCGCGCGATGATGGCAGATGGTCGCACCATCCTCGTCCGGGTGTCCGGACGGGACGAGCCCGGGATCACCGCCGGGCTCCTCAGCATCATGGCCCGCGGCGGCATCGCGGTCTTCGACATGGAGCAGGTCGTCGTTCGCGAGCGCCTGACGCTGGACATCCTGATCGGCTCCCCGGAGGACGGCAGCGGCGACACCGTCCTGAAGGACCTGCTGTTCTTCGGGTGGGAGCGCGGGCTCCAGGTCGACTTCGAGGTGGTCGAGGACCACTCGGCGCGTGCCGGACTGCCGCGCTTCGCCGTCACGGCGATCGGCAACCCTGCGCTGCTCCCGGCTGCGCTGGCCGGGGTGACCGAGGCCATCGCCGCCGGCGGCGGCAACATCGACCGCATCCTGCGCCTGGCGCGCTACCCGGTCGTCTCGTTCGAGTTCGTCGTCGTCGACGGCGACCTCGCCGACATGCGGGCGCGGCTCGTCGCAGCCGCCGCCGAGCACCAGATCGACGTCGCCATCGAACGTGAGGGCCTCGAGCGCCGGGCGAAGCGCCTCGTGGTCCTCGACGTCGACTCGACGCTCATCCAGGACGAGGTCATCGACCTCCTCGCCGAGGAGGCGGGCCGGGTCGACGAGGTCCGGGCCATCACCGACCGCGCGATGCAGGGCGAGCTCGACTTCGAACAGGCGCTGCACGAACGCGTCGCGATGCTCGCGGGCCTCGACGAGGCGGCCATCGAGCGGGTCCGCGACCGCATGCGGCTCACCCCCGGTGCGCGCACGTTCGTGCGCACGCTCCGTCGCCTCGGGTTCCGGATCGCGATCGTGTCGGGCGGGTTCACCGCGTTGACCGATTCGCTCAAGGCGGAGCTCGGACTCGACCACGCCTTCGCCAACGAGCTCGAGATCGAGGATGGCCGGCTCACCGGCAAGGTCGTGGGCCCGATCGTCGACCGCCAGCGCAAGGCGGACCTGCTCGTCGAGATCGCCGAGCGAGAGGGCGTGCCGCTGGAGCAGACCGTCGCCGTCGGCGACGGGGCGAACGACCTCGAGATGCTCGCGAAGGCGGGGCTGGGCATCGCCTTCAACGCCAAGCCGGTCCTGCGAGAGGTCGCGGACACGTCGCTGACGGTGCCGTACCTCGACGCGATCCTGTTCGTGCTCGGCATCCGGCGTGACGACGTCGACGCCGCCGATGCCGCGGATCCGGCGCTCGGCGACGGTGACCTCGAGCCGGTACCGGGAACGCCGCCCGTCTGAGCCGGCCATGGCCGTGTGGCGGGGGTGCGCCCCGTCCGTTCGGTGGTGGCCGGGGCTCATGGATGTCCGGATGTGGTCGCCCGGACAGGGTCGAGCCGCATCCATGGGGCCGTCGGCTGCGTCTTACTGGTGAGGCCGCTGTTCCAGGAGCCGGAAGGAGGCGGACGATGGCACTCATCAGGACCACCTGCTCACGGTGTGGGACGGCGCACGACCTGCGCCCGGCCCAGGTCACACTCCGGTTGGAGTGGAACGAGGAGACCGCGCTGGACGGCGGGCGCTACGGCTTCCACTGCACCGCGTGCGGCCAGCACGGCCACCGCCAGGCCGACTCGATCGCTGCCGAGCTGCTCCTCGCAGCGGGCGTGGTGCCGGAGGGCTCGCGCTTCGCCGCGTGGTCGCCACCCGCGCCGACGGTCGCCGAGGGCATCGACGTCGCGCCGGACTTCACCGCCGACGACGTGATCGAGTTCCACCGCCTCCTGGACTCCGACGACTGGTTCGAGCGGCTCCGCCAGCTCATCGACTGAACGTCAGCCGTCGGGCTGAACCTCGAGGACGTACACGTCCTCGCGGTGCGCCACCCGCATCCCGGCTCGCTCGTAGAGGGTGAGGACACCGGAGGCGAGGTCCACCTCGTCGATGTCGAGTGCGACGCCCCGGTAGCCGCGGCTCGCGAACCGCGTGAAGGCCTCGCGCAGCAGGGCGCCGGCGACCCCCTTCCGCTGCCAGCGTGGATGGACGCCGAGGTCCTCGATGCGGCCCCAGCCCGGACGCTCGGGCAGGGACGGCCGGCAGAGCGCGGCCCCGATGACCTCGCCGGCATCGCCCCCGTCGACCTCGGCCAGGAGGACCAACGAGGGGTCGAAGTCCTCGTACCGGTCGATCTTCACGTGGCGCCAGTCCGGGAAGTCGAGGTGGTCGTGGTCCCAACGTCGCTCGAAGGAACGCTGGAGGACGGCCCACAGGGCGCGTGCGTCGGCCTGCGGGTCGTACGCGCGGCAGCGCACCCCCGCTGGCCACATCGGCGTCGGGTGGCCCGCCCCGAGTTCGAGGTGCATCGTCAGGAGGTGGCGCTGCGGTCGGAACCCGCGGCGCGCGTACCACGCGCGAGCCTGCTCGTCGGCATCGCGGACGAGCGTCCGGAGGTCGACCGTCGTGCCGGGTGCGGCGCGCCTCGAGCGGCGGACCGCGCGCGCGAGGAGCCACGTCGCCAGCCCGCGGTCGCGGTGATCGGGGTGGACCAGGGCCTCGATGTAGAGGTCGAGCTCGCCCGTCCACGGGTCACGATCCTCGTGGAAGGCCGCGTAGGCCGCGATGGTGCCGGGACGATCCCGGGGCTCCGCGAGGAGGGCGTCGTCGAACGGTGGGGCCTCCACCCAGCTCGTCCGCAGGTCCTGTGCGGCACGGCCCGCCGCCTGTGCGTCGGGCTCGACGTCGTGGGCGACGGCCTCGTACAGGGCCGCGACGTCGTCGAGGTCGTCCCACGTCGGCCGACGCGCGGCGAAGCCGGGCGGCGGCGGCAGGTCGGTCATCGGACTCCCGGGCGGGTTACGCTTGCGTCCGTGCGCCAGCGGGGAGCTGGTCGAGGGAGCCGAGGCTATGTCGGATGGGACCATGGACGCCCAACGCTTCCTCGCGTTCAACGAACGGCTGAAGCTCGCGCGCGAGCGGATCGGCGACGCCAACGTCCACGGTGAGAAGCGAGCCGGCTGGCAGCGCCGCCTCATCGCGATCAGCAACGGTGCGACGGAGAACATGCAGAAGGCCGAGGCCCAGCTCGAGCGCCTCGAGGCCGAGCTCGAACGGCACGGCTGAGCGCCCTCGGTACGCTGCGCCGACCGTCTCCGACATCCGTCGCGATCTCTCGAGGTTCTGCCGTGCCGCGCGTGACCGTCTACCACCTGACCCCGCCCCGTCGCCTCCCGCTCATCGAGGAGGAGGGGCTCCGGACGAGGGCCGACATGTCCGGCCTGCTGGGTCCCATCGATGACTTCGACCGGGCGGCTCCCGGTCGCTACGCACACGGCAAGCGCGTCTCGGGCTTCGTCTCCCTGGACCACGCGAAGAGCACGCACGAGGAGTTCGGCGCCGGACTCGTGAGCTACACGGTGGACCCGGCGAAGACGCTCGCCAACCGTGCGTCCGAGCGCGCGGGTGACGCCGCCGCCTACTGGTCGAGCGCGCGGCCGTTGGCGGCGTGGCAGGCGGACGGCGAGCTGCCGGACGACCTCGAGGTCCACGTCAACACGCCCATACGCAACAAGTACCTGAGCCTGCACGCGCCGTTGTTCGGCGACGATGCGCTCGGTGACTTCGCGCCGCTCGTGGCGCGCTTTGCCGACGACGATCGCCTGAGCGCGAAGGCGCTGATGCACCTCGCGATCATCACGGCCGACGGCGACTTCGACAGCCCGGCCTTCAACGCCGCCTGCGCGTTGGCATGGCGGGACACCGAGGACGAGGGCGACCTCATCGGTGAACTCATCCAGGTCGACCCGGACAGCGTCGCGGCCGCTGCGCTGACCGAGGCCGAGGACGACGCGCCCGAGGCGGTCGCCGCGCTCCGCGAGACCCTCGACGAGACCCGACAGTGGGCCGAGGAGAACGGCACGACCCCCGCCCGCGCCCTGTTCATGCGGACCGCGATGGTGCTCGAGGAGGTCGGTTCCGCCGAGGGCTGAGCTCGCGCAGGAACCGAGGAGCCCTTCTCGGACGGGCGGGCGGTTGGAGCCCGTGGCCTCAGACGCGCAGGAAGCGTCGGAGGAGGTTCATCGGTATCGGCAGCAGCAGCAGGATGAACGCCACGAGCCAGAGGGCGTGGAGGGCTGCCGTGCCGGCATCACCGGTGAGCACGAGCGCCCGGTTCATCTCGACTCCGTGGTGGAGGGGCGTGAACCACGCGAGCGTCCGTGCCCAGCCCGGGAGGTCGGAGACGGGGAAGAAGATCCCGCTGAACAGGAAGAGCGGGATGACGAAGAGGTTGAAGAAGTAGGTCAGGTACTCGATCTGCTTGGCGAGGATCGTGAAGGACATGCCGATGACGCCCATCGCCATCCCGATGAGGGGCAGCGCGAGGGGCGAGAAGACGACCAGCCACGACTCGGCGTGCCCGAGCACCACCAGGACGATGGTGAACGCGGTGCCGTAGATGCCGGATCGGGTCGTCGCCCAGAGGAGCTCGCCCAGCGCGACCTCCTCGGCACCGAGCGGGGTGGCGATCACCGAGTCGTAGTTCCGCTCGACCTTCATCTTGAAGTAGGAGTTCCACGTCACCTCGAAGACCGCGCCGTACATGGCCGACGATGCGGCGAGGCCGGGTGCGAGGAACGCGACGTACTCGACGCCGAGGATCTGCGTGCCGACGTAGAGCCCGAGCCCGAGGCCGATCGCGAGGAGGTAGAGGATCGGCTCGAGGAAGTTCGGCAGCACGTACTGGAAGATCCCGCGGCGGAAGCGCATGAAGTTGCGCTCCCACATGTGCCACGCCGAGCGCACCGAGATCCGGGGCCAGGCGACGACGTCCACGAACGTGTTCCGGCTGCGAGGTTCCGTGGCGACCGCGGCCATCGTCAGTCCTCCACCAGCACGTGGCCCGTGAGGGACAGGAAGACGTCCTCGAGCGTGGCGTCGCGCTCGAGCAGGGTCACCCCGTCGAGGCTCGAGGCACGCACGGCATCGCTGATCGCCTGGCTGTCCCGGCCATAGGCGACGACGCGATCACCGATGATCTCGACGCGCTGCGCGATCCCGTCGACGACGCGGCTGGCGTCCTCGAGGTCCCCGGCGCCGATGATCTCGGTGACACGGGGCGGCACGTGATCGCGGATGAGGCCCGTCGGCGTGCCCGCGGCGATGATCCGGCCCCGGTCCATGACGACGAGTGCGTCGCACAGCCGGGCCGCCTCGTCCATGTAGTGCGTCGTGATGACGAGCGTGGTTCCACGCCGACGGAGGTTGCGCAGCCGCTCCCACACGAGGTGGCGTGCCTGGGGGTCCAGCCCGGTCGTGGGCTCGTCGAGGATGACGAGCTCGGGATCGCTGACGAGGGCTCGGGCGATGAGCAGCCGCCGTTGCATGCCGCCCGACAGCTCGTCGATCCGTGCGTCGGCTCGCTGCTCGAGCTGGGCGAAGCCGAGCAGCTCATCGGCGCGCTGGCGAGCCAGTGGCCACGGCAGGTCGTGGTACCGCGCGTACGCCATGAGGTTCTCGCGGACCGTGAGGTCCTTGTCGAGGGTGTCGCCCTGAGGAACGACGCCGATGCGTCGCTTGAGCGGTCGCTGCTCGGCGGTCAGGTTGATGTCGTGCCCGAGGACCTCGAGCGAGCCGGCGGTCGGCTCGATCGCCGCGCTCAGCATGCGCATCGTGGTCGTCTTGCCCGCCCCGTTCGGGCCGAGGATCCCGAAGGACACCTCGATGGGGATGTCGAGGTCGATGCCGTCGACCGCCGTCAGCGCGCCGTAGCGCTTGACCAGGCCGCGCGCGACGACCGCATGGCCCACGACTACAGCGAGACGATGTTCAGGTTGGTGACGCGCGGCTCGCCGGCGTCGTCCTCGATCTCGAAGCGCACGCGCTGTCCGATGCGGAGCTCCAGCAGCCCCGACGCGGCGAAGGCCTCGCGGTCCACCGAGAGCTCCTTGAGCCCGTCGTCGAGCAGGACGGCGGTCTGGCTGGTGGCGTCGTAGGACTTCACGGTGCCCTGTGGCATCCCGGGCGCTCCTCGCGTGCGGTGGCAGTGGCCGCGGAGGATACCCGCGACGAGCCCGCCACCCGCCACGAGCGGAGGACGGGCCTGCGTCACTTCCGAGCGGGCGACGTGTCAGACTCCTCCCCGACACGACAGGGACACCGCGTGATGACCGAGCAGGAAGAGCACCAGACGCCCGAGCCTCCCGAGGAGGCCTCGTCGGCCCCGGCGACCACGCCGGGCGAGGTCCACGTCCCGGCGCCGAAGGGCGCGCCGGTGACCCAGCAGGTCGGCCGTCTCGTGATGATCGTCGCCGCCGTCCTGTTCGGTGTCTTCGCGGTCTTCAACTTCCAGTACGTCGACTTCAACTGGGTGGTCGGCGGCACGGAGGTCGTCGACCAGGGGGGTGAGCGTGTGAGCGGCGGCGTCCCGCTGATCCTGCTGCTCACCGCAGCCTTCGGGCTCGGGCTCCTCGTGGGCGTCGCCAACGGCTGGCGCACCCGTCGCCAGCTGAAGAAGCAGCTCAAGGGCCGCTGACCCGGCCGTTCGGCCGGACGGCCCCGCTACGGTTGGGGCAGCCGCCCAGTGACCGACCGACATGCAGCCTCCGCGACTCCTACGCCGCTTCGGTACGCCCGAGCCCGATCTCGGGGCGCTGGACGCCCCGTACCCGGAGCACCGCGTCCAGCGCCGCGAGCTGCCCGACGGCACGGACATCCGGCTCCGCCCGATCGTCCCCGACGACGCCGTCGAGCTGCGGCGTGGCCTCGCCCGGCTGAGCGAGCGGACCCGATGGCTCCGCTTCCACGCGCCCGTCAGCGAGCTGAGCGACGAGGAGCTTCGACAGCTCGTCGTGGTCGATCACCATGAGCGCGAGGCGATCGTCGCCGAGGTCCGGCACCGGCTGATCGCGTGGCAGCCGGTCGGGGTCGCCCGCTACGCCGAGCTCGACGACCGGCGTGTCGAGTTCGCCATCGTCGTCGAGGACGCCTGGCAGGGGAAGGGCCTCGGCCGGATCCTGCTCGGCGCCCTCTTCGACGCCGCTCGCGACGAGGGCTACGTCTACGCCGTGGGGTTCATCCTCCGCGAGAACACCGGGCTCTTCCGGCTCCTCGACTCGCTGGGAGTGCGCTACAAGCTGGAGGACGACGGCACCGAGGTCATCGCCACCGTCGACCTGTCCATCTAGGACAGGTGCAGCACCATCGTGATGGCGCCCTCCCCCCGGTGCCAGTCGGTGAAACCGCTGCGCTCGTAGAGGCGGCGGGCGGGGTTGTCGGTCTCGACGGACAAGGACAGCTCGTCGAACCCGCGCGCTCGGGCCTGCTCGGCGAGGGCATCCAGCAACGCTCGGCCGATGCCACGACCACGGTGCCGGGCCTCGACGCCGATCGTGAGCTCGGGCACGTCGTCCGCGACGAAGCCGTAGCCGGGCCGGTGCAGGTCGAAGCAGCGTGCCCATGCTGCGCCGACGATCTCGTCCCCCACCTCCGCGACGACACCGAGGTCCTCCGACCTCGGCCACGACTCGACGTAGCGCAGGATCTGGTCGTCCGTCAGGTCGAGCCGTGCTGGCGGGTCGTTGCGCCAGTCGGCGGCGACCGCGAGCGCGCGCAGGACGGCGATGCGATCGGACGCCGTCGCGCGGCGGATTCGCGCGCCGGTCACCCCGTGTCGCGGAGTCGGTCCGCGATGCCGCTGTTGCGCAGGAATGCCGCGGTCGCCACGCCGAGTCGGCGCTCCACGAGGTGCAGGAGGTCCGCCCGCGTGTCCACGTCGAGCCGGAAGCCCGGGCGGTCGACCTCGGCGGGCTCGACGCCCGCGGACCTCGCGAGGGCGATGTGGCGCGCCGCGGAGTCAGGCCCGTAGGCGGTCGGGATCGAGTTCGCCGGCCGCCGCAGCAACGCCCCGGTGCCTCCGTCGTCGGTCGGGGCGACCACCACGGCCGGTCCCTGTGCCAGAAGGACCTCGACGTCGCTGCCCGAGAGCGTCGGGAGGTCAGCCATCACCACGAGCAGGTCGCGAGGCGCGCCGATGGCGTGATGGGCGTCGGCGAGTGCCCGGTCCAGGCCCGCGCCCTCCTGGTCCATCACGGCGTCGAGCCCGAGCGCCGCGGCTGCGGCGACCGCCTCGGTGCCGGCCGCCGCGACGATGGGCTCGAGGCTGGCCGCCTGCAGGGCTGCCGCCACGTCCGCGAGCATCGCGCCGGCGAGGGCGGCACGTTCCTCCCGCGACAGCCCCGGGGCGAGGCGCGACTTGCCGGCGCCGGGTGCCCGGAGCGGGATGAGGGCGGTGGGTGGCATGCGCGCAGCGTAACGGGGGCCGTCCCGTCGGCCGTGCCGACCGGGCCGCGGCTCGGAGGCACCCGCTAGGTTCGCTGCACCACAAGCGGCATCGAGGGAGACGATCGTGGGCAAGGTCGCCGTGATGGGGGCCGGTTCCTGGGGGACCGCCTTCGCGATGATGTGCCAGGACGCCGGGCAGGACACCGTGATCTGGGCGCGACGTCCCGAGGTCGCGACCGAGATCGCCGACGAGAACTGCAACAGCGGCTACCTGCCCGAGATCGAGTTGCAGCCCGAGCTCGGGGCGACCAGCGATCCGGAGCAGGCACTCGCCGGGGCCGACGTCGTCGTCCTCGCCGTCCCGTCCATCGGCATCGAGGCCCAGCTCGGCGAGTGGGGCCCCGCGATCCCCGCGGACGCGACCCTCGTCAGCCTCATCAAGGGCGTCGACGTCGAGACCATGCGCTTCGGCAGCGAGGTCATCCGTGACGGCCTCGACTGCGACCCGAACCGCATCGTCGTGGTGAGCGGGCCGAACCTGGCCAAGGAGTGTGCGCAGCGCCAGCCGGCGGCCACGGTCGCCGCCTGCGAGGACGAGGACCGTGCGCTGCAGGTCCAGGCGGCGTGCATGACGCCCTACTTCCGGGTCTACACCAACCCCGACCGCGTCGGCGTCGAGATCGGCGGGGCGGTCAAGAACGTCATCGCGCTCGCGGCCGGGATCGCCGAGGGGATGGGCTTCGGCGACAACACGAAGGCGACCGTCATCACCCGCGGGCTGGCCGAGATGCAGCGGTTCGGGGTCGCGCTTGGCGGCAAGCCCCTGACCTTCTCGGGGCTGGCTGGTGTCGGGGACCTCGTCGCCACCTGCACCTCGCCCAAGTCCCGCAACCGGACGGTCGGCGAGAAGCTCGGGTCGGGGATGACCCTCGACGAGATCATCTCGCAGATGAACATGGTGGCCGAGGGGGTCAAGTCCTCGAAGGCCATCGTCGGCCTCGCCGACAAGCACAGCGTCGAGATGCCCATCGCCAACGGCGTGGTCAAGGTGGTCCACGAGGGCCTCGGGGCCGCGGAGATGGTCAAGGCGCTCATGCAGCGCGACCCGAAGGCCGAGCTGTACGGGATGGATGACTGAGCGGTAGGGCGGTCAGCCGAGCCCGAGCAACGCGGCCACGGGCCGACCGAAGAAGTCGTCCGTCGGTTCCTCGCGGGTGAAGAGCAGGCGGCCACCGTTCGCGTCGAGGTGCGGCTGGCCGAAGCCGGCGTCCTCGACCGGGTAGGAGGGAGCGGCGGAGCCGTCCGTGGGCACGACGCCGATCCGGACGACGTCGTAGGTGTCGTCGGGGGTCTCCATGTACGTCAGCCACGCCCCGTCAGCGGACCAGCCGGCGTTCCACGCGAGGTCGTCCGTGAGGATCTGCTCGTCCTCGCCCGGGACCGCCACGGCCACGAGGCCCACCTCGGGGTCCAGAAGTGCGAGGCGGCCGTCGGGCCCGACCGTGAACTCCGAGGCGACGTAGCTGCGCTCGACCGCGAACGCGGGGTCGTCGGCGAGCACGTGGACGCCGGCCTCGTCGGCGATCACGAACCGCCGGTCGGCCAGCTGTTCCGCCTGGAAGACGCCGGGTCGACGGAAGGCCTCCTGGGCGGCGCCGGTGCCGGGGTCGATGACGACGACGGCCGTGCCGCGCGGGTCGAACGGCGACGCGACGACGGTCAGTGCCGAGCCGTCCGCCGTCCAGCGCAACGTCCACGGCGCGACCTCGCCGAGCTCGCTCGTGTCCACCTCCTGCAGGTTGGAGACGAGGCCGTCGGCCCGCTCCAGGCCGACGTGCAGCTGGTACAGGAAGCCTTCGCACTGGCCGACCAGCGCCACGACGCCACCCGGTCCCCGGACGAGCGCGGCGTCCGTCTCGCTGCCGTCGGCCAGCGCTGGCTTCGCCTCGCCGGTCGAGAGCTCCACGCGTCGCAGCGCGTAGCTCGGGCCGTCCTCGCAGCCGCCGGTCTCCGCGAGCTCCTGCAGGACCAGGGCATGCGTGCCGTCGCGCGAGAAGGCCACCGAGACGCCATCGGCGAGGTCGACCGCTCCATCCTCGTCAACCGCCTCGGGTGGGGGCTCCTCGCTGGGGGAGGGCGACTCCTCGGGGCTCGGCTCGCCCGTCGGCTCCTCGGGGATGGGGCTCGCCACCGTCGGCGACGGCGACGCAGCGACCCGGGTGTCGGTCGAGCCGGCGCAGGCGCCCGCCAGGAGCGCCAACGCCGCGAGGAGCGCGGAGGGGCGGGGCCTCACTCGAAGCTGATCCCGAGCGCCTCGATGATCTTGGCGGTCTGCTCCATGACCCCGTTGAGCTCGCGGCCCGAGCCGACGTCAGCGATCTTCTCGAAGTTGTCGGCGATCTGGTCGACCGTCGGGACCTCGTCGAACGACACGCCCTCGCCCTCGATGAGCGCGACGCGCGAGTAGTAGCCGCCCCCGACGGAGAACACCTGGCCGTTGGCGCTGCACGTCTCGGAGCAGAGGTACGCGACGAGCGGCGAGACGTTCTCGGGCTGGAGCTTGTCGAGCATCTGGGGCGGCATGATGTCCTCGGTCATGCGCGACGCGGCGACCGGGGCGATGGCGTTGGCGTGGATGTTGTACTTCGCGCCCTCGAGCGCGAGCGTGCGCGTGAAGCCCACCAGCCCCGACTTGGCAGCCGAGTAGTTGGTCTGGCCGAAGTTGCCGTACAGGCCCGAGCCGGACGTGGT
Source organism: Nitriliruptorales bacterium (assembly GCA_041591915.1). Lineage (GTDB taxonomy): Bacteria > Actinomycetota > Nitriliruptoria > Nitriliruptorales > Nitriliruptoraceae > JBFHRB01. Next base: position 12,209 of record JBFHRB010000005.1, on the reverse strand, counting down.
GTTGATGATGCGGCCGTAGTTGTTCTCGCGCAGGTGCTCCCACGCGGCGTGCGTGACGAAGAAGCCGCCGTAGAGGTGCACCTTCAGCACGAGGTCCAGCGTCTCGGGCGTGAGGTTCTTGAACGAGGTGTCACGCAGGATGCCGGCGTTGTTGATGACGATGTCGACCTTGCCGAAGGCGTCGAGCGCGGACTGGACGATGCTCTTGGCGCCCTCGGGGTCCGCCACGGAGGCGTAGTTGGCCACGGCCTCGCCGCCGGCCGCCTTGATCTCGTCGACGACCTGGTCGGCCATCTCCGAGCCCGCACCCGAGCCGTCGCGCGACCCGCCGAGGTCGTTGACGACCACCTTGGCCCCACGGCTCGCGAGCAGGAGCGCGTGGCTGCGGCCGAGGCCACCGCCTGCGCCCGTGACGATGGCAACACGTCCGTCGAAGTCGATCTGGGCCACGGTGGATCCTTCCTGATGATTCGGGTCTGCGCCTGCGAGAGACGTCCACGGCCGGCCGAGCGCCGGCGGATCGGCCGCAGGCTAGTGGCCGCCCGACAGCGCCTCACAACGCCTCGGGCGCCGCGGGCGGGCCCGTCGGTCCGCACCGTGGTGCGGGACGAGGTCGGTGCCCCGGTCGCGTAGCCTGCGCGCCCATGGTCCGCCACCTCCGCCTGCACGCCTCACTCGCCGTCCTCGCGATCGCCGCGACGGCCTGCAACCTCGTGGGCGACACCCAGACGCTGCCGCCCCTGCCCGTCATCGAGGCCAGCGAGGACCCCAACTTCGTGGAGCCCTCGCCCGAGCCGACCGTCGTGGCGGCGCCGACCGCGACGCCCGACGCCACGCCCACGGACGAGCCGACCGAGGAGCCGACCGAGGAGCCCACGGCCGACAGCGGTGACACCGCCTCGCTGCCACGGTCCGGCAACGCCCCGTGGTCGCGGACCATCCCGCGAAGCGACGCCGTGACGACCGTGGGGGAGTGGGAGGACGCGTCCAACCGATCGGAGTGCGCCGCCCTCGGCCTCGTCGACATCGATCCGCTCGGTGACGGGTGGGACATCCGTGGCGCGACCTTCATCGGGGGCTGGGGCGTCGCGTTCGACCTGCCCGACGGCCCGGGACGGGCCAAGAGCGGTGACCGCTGCGAGGACTGCGGCCGCGGCGCCTTCGGCGTGGCCGGCCTGCCGGAGGAGTGGGACAGCGGCGAGTCCCCCGCCGACGACGAGGACGAGGTCATCGAGTACACGGACGGGTCGGTCGTCGGCTGGAGCCGGGCGAGCGATCCGAGCCACTGGCTCGCGCACATCAAGGTGCCAGGCCAGTCCTGCCGGTACGAGGTCTGGTCCTTCGTCAGCGAGGACCACCTCGAACGGGTGCTGGCCCGCCTCCGCCTGGTGAGCGGGACCGACTGAGCCCGAGCGCGGCCGCGCCCGCTCGTACGGAGACGGGACCCCACGTGGGCGCCCGCGCCCTGCGACACTGTGCACTGACGGAGCGGTACCGAGGAGGAGAGGCCCGTGACCGACCGCCCCCGCGTCCTGATCCTCTACGGCGGCCGTTCCAGCGAGCACGAGGTCTCCTGCCTGTCGGCGCGGTCGGTCCTCGGGGCGATCGACCACGATCGGTACGAGGTCATCCCCGTCGGGATCACACGGGACGGACGCTGGACCCTCACCGAGGGCATCATCGAGACCCTCCCGGGCGAGGCGCTCCCGCACGTCGCCGATGACGGACCGACCGTCTCGCTCGTCAACGGCAAGCCGGGCCCCGTGCTGGTCCGCTTCGACGAGGAGGACCGCTTCACCAACCTCGGATCGGTCGACGTCGCGTTCCCCGTGCTGCACGGCCCCTACGGCGAGGACGGCACCGTGCAGGGGCTGCTCGCAACCGTCGGTGTGCCCTACGTCGGTGCCGACGTGACGTCATCGTCCGTCGGCGTCGACAAGCGGGCGATGAAGAACGCCTTCAAGGCGCGGGGCCTGCCGCAGCTGCCGTACCTCAGCGTCCGCCGCGAGCGCTACGACGCGGAGCGTGGGGCGCTCCTCGACGAGATCGAGGGCGCCCTCGGCTACCCGATGTTCACGAAGCCGGCCCGCCAGGGCAGCTCCATCGGCATCTCGAAGGTCCAGGGCCGCGACGAGCTCGTCGCAGGGCTGGAGGAGGCGTTCGAGTACGACCGCGTGGCCATCGTCGAGCGGGGGCTCGACGACCCCCGCGAGATCGAGGTCGGCGTGCTCGGCAACGCCTCGATCGAGGTCACGGCACCCGGGGAGATCAAGCCCTCCCACGAGTTCTACGACTTCGAGGCGAAGTACCTCGACACGTCCGAGCTGGTGATCCCGGCCGAGATCGATGACGACCTGCGCAAGCGCGTCGACGACATGGCGCGCCAGGCCTACCTCGCGATCGGTTGTCGCGGCATGGCGCGGATCGACTTCTTCGTGGCGGTGACGGGCGAGCTGTACCTCAACGAGATCAACACGATCCCCGGCTTCACGCCGTCGTCGATGTTCCCGCGCCTGTGGGCCGCGGAGGGGGTCGACTACCCCGAGCTCGTCGACCGGCTGGTGTCGCTCGCGCTCGATGCCGCCGCGAGCGACGCGAAGTACGCGCCCTAGAGGTGGACGACCGGGCAGGTCAGCGTCCGCGTGATCCCGCCGATCTGCTGGATGCGCGACACCACGAGCCGCCCGAGCTCGTCGACGTTGGCCGCCTCGGCGCGCACGACCACGTCGTAGGGACCGGTCACGTCGTCGGCGGCGGTGACGCCCTCGATGTCGGCGACGGCGGTCGCCACCTCGGCGGCCTTGCCGACCTCGGTCTGGATGAGGATGTACGCCTGCACGGCCACTGCGGCCCCCTGTCTCGTCTCGTCGCTCCAACCCTGGCCGAGCCTACTCTTGCCTCTCCGACCAAGGAGGGCGGAACGCATGGGTAGTCCGGAGTTCGCCCTGCTCGCCCAGCTCTCGGACGTGCTGGCCGGTGACGGGCCGGGTGTGCCGCTCGGCGTGGGCGACGACGCGGCCGTCGTCGAGGTCGCGGGTGCTGCCGTTGCCATCGCCGTGGACACCCTCGTCGACGGCGTGCACTTCGACCGCACGCTCTCGTCGTGGTCGGACGTCGGCTGGAAGGCCGTGACGGTCAACGTGAGCGACCTGCTGGCGGTCGCGGCTCGCCCGCGGGCCGCCGTCGTGTCGCTCCAGCGTCCCGCGGGCCTGCCCGACGCCGACGTGCACGAGCTGTACGCCGGCATCGACGAGGCGGCCGCGACCTACGGCCTGGCCGTGGTCGGAGGCGACACCGTCTCGGCCGCGCAGGTGGCGGTGTCGGTGACCGTGCTCGGCGAGTTGCTGGGAACCGGTCCGCTCCGCCGGGACGGCGCGCGGGTCGGGGACGACCTCGTGCTGGTGCACCTCGACGGGCGGGAGCTCGGGCGGGCCGCCGCCGCACTGGCCCTCCACCGTGCCGGGATCACCGCCAACGAGGTGTTCGAGCGGCTGGCGGTCCAGCACCGGCGCCCGCTCGTCGGGCCGGTGACCGCACGGACGCTGCTCGCGGCGGGGGCGACGTCCGCGATCGACGTCTCCGACGGGCTGGGGCGCGATGTCGCGCACATCGCCGGGATGTCCGGCGTCGCGATCGAGGTCGCGCGTCCTGCCGTGCGAGCCGACGACGACGTCCGCGAGGCGGCCGGCCTGCTCGGGCGAGACGCGGACCGGTTCGTCGTCGCGGGCGGGGACGACTACGCACTGGTCGGTACCGTCCCGGCCGACACCCCGCTGGACCCACCCGACGGCGTCGTCGCCCGACGGATCGGACGCGTGGTCGACGGGCCTGCGGGCCAGGTCACGCTCGTGGCGGCCAACGGCGACCGCGAGGAGATCACCTTGCAGGGGTGGGAGCACACAGGAGACGATCGGTGACCGCGACCCCGCCCCGCGCACTGACCATCGCCGGCTCGGACTCCGGTGGCGGCGCCGGCATCCAGGCCGACCTCAAGACCTTCCAGGCACGCGGGGTCTTCGGCATGAGCGTGCTGACCGCCCTCACGGCCCAGAACACCGTCGGCGTGCAGGGCGTGCACGAGGTGCCGCCCGCGTTCGTCCGACGACAGCTCGACAGCGTCCTCGCCGACATCGGCGTCGACGCCGTGAAGATCGGGATGCTGAGCTCGGCCGAGATCATGGAGGCGGTGGCGGCCGGGCTCGCCGCGCACGGCGTCGAGACGGTGGTCATCGACCCGGTGGCCGCGTCGAAGCACGGCGACGCGCTGCTGCGACCCGAGGCCGTCGACGCCCTGCGGACGGTGATGCTCCCGCTGGCGACCGTGGCGACGCCCAACCTCGGGGAGGTGGAGCTGCTCACCGGCGTGCGGGTCGAGGGCGTCGACGACCTCCGCACCGCCGCCGATGCCATGCTCGCGCTCGGGCCGCGCTGGGTCCTCGTGAAGGGCGGCCACCTGCCCGACAACCTCGACGCCGTCGACCTCCTGTCCGATGGTGACACCTACGAGCCGATCACCGCCGAGCGGCTCGACACGCGCGACACGCACGGCACCGGCTGCACGCTCAGCTCGGCCATCGCGGCGGAGCTGGCGAAGGGGGCGGACGTCCCCGCCGCGGTGAAGGAGGCCAAGCGCTACCTCACCGGGGCGCTGAAGCGCGGGGTTCGCGTGGGCAAGGGGATCGGCCCCGTCGACCACGCCTGGGAGCTGCGCGGCTGACCGGCGCGTCGGCCGCCCCGGCAACGACGAGACCCCGCCCGGTGGGCGGGGTCTCGTGGTGATGCGGGTGACTCAGCTGGCGTCGGCCGGGTCGTTGAACTTCAGCAGGAACATGCCCTCGTCGAGGGTGGACACGACGATCGTGCCACTCTCGAAGTAGGGGTAGACGTTCCAGGCGCCGCCGTAGTGCGGGGCATCGAGGCCCGGGTCGACGTCGAAGTAGCCGACCTCCTCGAGCTCGCCCGTCGCGAGGGTCTCCGGCGTGAAGCGCAGGATGCGCAGACCGGCGTTGTAGTTGGCCTCGAAGATCAGGTCGCCCTTGATGTAGAGGTTGTGGTCGACCGACAGCGTGGGGTGCACGTAGCGGATGACGTCCTCGTCCTCCACGTCGGCGTCGAGGTCGGCGACGTTGGCGATGTAGGTCGTCGTGTTGCTGACGGTCTGCCCGGGGGCCTGGTCGTCGATCTCGTCGTTGAAGACGATCCACTCGTGGTCCTCGGTCAGCCACCCCTGGTGCGTGTACTTCGAGGTGTCGTAGGTGACCTTCGAGAGCATCTTCGGAGCGAGCTTGTTGCTGACGTCGACGATGGTGACCGAGTCCTCGTTGTACGCGAAGCAGATCTCCGCCTGCGAGCCGTTGGACAGGTCGCCGTCCGCGTCGAACTCCGGGGCGTAGTTGCCGTTGTAGTCCGTGTCGGGGCCGCGGTAGACGACGCACTGGGCGTCGTGGGTGTAGCCGTCGGTGCCGAAGCAGCCGGCCCAGGCCGGGTTCTTCGCGTCGGAGATGTCGACCATGTAGAGGCCGCCGTTGCAGTTGCCGCCGACGCCGTAGGCGAAGTCGGTCTCCTCGTTGATCACGATGTTGTGGAAGTTCGTCGCCTTCATGAACGCCGGGCCGCCGAAGGTCGTGTCCGCGGTGACGAAGGCCTTCTGGGCCGACGACACGTTCCCGTAGTACTCACGGAGCCGGGTCAGGTCGAAGACCTGGATGCCGCCGCCGCGCTCGGTGACGATGTAGGCGTGGTCGTTGTTCACCTTGACGTCGCGCCAGACGGCGCCACCAGCGCCCGTGTGCCGGGCGCCGGCCTGCTCGAGGTAGGCGAGGACGACCGGGCGCAGCACGCCCTGGACCTCGTCGAGCTTGACGAAGGCCGTCCCGGTGCCGGTGCCCATGATGGCGATCTCGGTGCCGTCCTCGGGGTCGGTCCAGCCCCAGCTGTCGTTGCCGGCGGCGCCGCCGAGCTCGGACAGGTGCACGTAGCCGACGAGGTCGACGTTCTTGCACGGGTAGTACCGCGATGCGAGCCCTTCGTGCTCACCTGGCGAGTTCTGGCACGGCGCGCCCTCGCTGAGGTCGAGGCCGAGCGCGTCGTGGGCCGCGAGCTCGCGCTCCATCAGCCACTCGGCGACCTCGGCCTTGCCGTCGCGCGGCTCGCCGACGATGGCCTGCACGGTCGGGGCGGCGGCGACGGACGCGGCCACGATGGCGGCCGCGAGGGGGATCTTGAAGAGGGAACGCATCTGGAGGGCTCCGCATCGGGTGGGGTGCCAGGGGTCTCCTGGCCTCCCCGACGGGTTCGCCGCCCCGGACCCCGATTCCTGCCATGCCTCCAGACCCCTGTGCGTTGTCAGCGCGCGTCCGTGCCTCAGTCGCGCGTTCCCGGTGGGTGGCGGCGGGCCTGGGGGCCGCTACAGGACCACGTAGTTCGGGAGCTCACCCACGCGGATGGCGCCGTGCGGCAGGGGGCGCCCCGTGGCCTCGGCCGCGGACAGGTACCGGTAGCTGAAGTGGTCCCACCAGGGGAGTCCGAGGAGGGCCGCGACGTGGTGGCCGGGGTTGCGGCCGTCGGCGTCCTCGACCTCCTCGAGGCCGCGTGGCCGAAGGAGCGGCCGCACGAGGCGGACCTGCTCGGCCTCGAGCCCGAGGATGGTCGCCGCCCGCTCGAGGTCGAGCTGGTCGTCCACGACCTCGTAGTCGAACGCCTCCCACGAGGCGGTGTAGCGGCTCAACCGCTGCCCCGACGCGTCGAAGACGGAGAACGACCAACCGTGGTCCGCCGCATTGGCGTAGTGCACGACCGGGAACCCGGCGGCCCTGACCACCGACGCGTGCGGGATGAGGTTCGCGTCTGCCACCACGACCGAGACCCAGCCGCTCGCCGCCGGGAGGACGTAGCCGGGAGTCCGCGTCGTCTCCAGGAGCGCGATCCCGTCCTGCTGGGTCGCGCTCCGGAGGTGGTAGCTCTCGCTGATCTCACTCATCGACGCGGGAGCCTATGGCCGCGCCGGGTCGTCGTGGCGCAGGCTGCAGCGCCCCGCGACGACGAGAGCCGCCCCGTGGGGCGGCTCCGGGTCGGTGCAGGCGCGGTCAGGCCTTGACGGGCGGGCGCTGGACCTTGCCGGCCTTGAGGCACGACGTGCACACGTCGACGCGCTGGGTGCGGCCGTCCTTCAGCACCCTGAGGCGCTGGACGTTGGGGTTCCAGCGGCGCGACGAGCGGCGGTGGCTGTGGCTCACCTGCTTGCCGAACCAGGGGCCCTTGCCGCAGATCTCGCAGACGGAGGAAGCCATCGGTCGCTCTCCAGGTCGGTGGTGGGGGCGTCCCTTGAGGTGCGTGCGCGGACCGGGATCGCCGACGGGTTGATCACATGAGATGGCCGCCCGGAGGGGGGCGGCGTGCGCAGGAGCGTACACGAGCCGCTCACCGGGCGCACCCTCGAGGGCACGCCCCGCGCACACCGGGCGAGGCCTCAGTCGGCTCCCTCGGGCCCCTCGTAGACCTCGGGCTCGTCGTCCGGGTCGAGGATCGACAGGCCCTCTTCCGCGAGGCGGCGCGTCAGCCGGCGTGGGAGCTCGCTGGCCCGCTCCGCGGTCGCGAACACCGCGCGGGCACCGTACGCCGGGACCTTGAGCACGGTCCCGAGCACCGGGATGTGCAGGACCTCCGCGAACGCGGAGCGGCGTCGCTCCATGGCCTCGCGCTCCGCGCGCCCCCCGACCCAGCCGCGGGACCGGAACCACAGGAACTCGCCGACGAGCACGGTGATGAACACGGCCCAGAGGGCCGGGTAGGCCCAGCGGAACTGCAGCTCGGGCATCTGGGCGAAGTTCATGCCGTAGATGCCGGCGAGCACCGAGATCGGCAGGAGCATCGCCGAGAACAGCGTCAGCACCTTCAGCATGTCGTTCAGGTCGTCGTTGAGCGCCGACCGGTAGTTGTCCATCGCGCTGTCGAGCAGCTGGCGGTACGAGTCGCTGAACTCCGCCATCCGGTACAGGTGGTCGTAGATGTCGCGGAAGAGGGCCATGTCCCGCTCCTCGACCAGCCCGACCTGGTCGCGCCCCAGCCGCCGCAGGACCTCGGCCTGGGGGACCACGACGCGCCGGAGCTGGATGACGTCGCGCTGGAGCTCGTAGATCTCGCGCCGGGTCATCTCGGTCGGCTCGGTGAGGATGTCCTCCTCGACCAGGTCGAGCCGCCGCTCGATCAGGTCGAGGAACGGCACGAACACGTCGTTCATCACGTCGAGGATCCGGTGGAGCGCCTCGATCGGGCGCGTGAGGCCCTTGTTGCCGCGGCGGTCCAGCGCCTTGAGCACGCGATCGACCGAGGCGACCTCGTCCTCGTGGAAGGTGACCAGCACGTCGCGCTTGACCAGGACGTCCACCTCCACGGTCTCGATCTCGATCCGCGACTGCTGCACGGCGATCCCGTGCACCGTGAGCAGGAACTGGTCCTCGAACACGTCGAGCTTCGGCAGGTGGAGGTCCTCGCGCATGTCCTCGATGGCCATCGGCTCGATGCCGAGCGAGGCCAGTTCGAGGATCGACTCCTCGTCGTCGGTCGGGTCGTGCAGGTCGATCCAGACGTAGCCGTCGCCCGGCGTGCCGTCGGCGAGGTCCTCGGGTTGCAGGCGCCGGACCCCGGCGTCGGTGATGTGTCGGATCTCGAGCACGTGCTCGCTCGCTGGTCGCAGGTTCGCAGCGCGACGATACGGCGGACCGTGGACGAGACCGTGGAGGTCCCGCCGGCACGTCACGGGCCGTCGGTACGCTCGCGGCGCCCGGTCGGAGTCGTCCTCGGAGGAGCATCCGTGTCAGCGGACGCGGAGTCGGCACCCCTCGTCGGCGAGGGGTTGGCTGCACTGCTCGAGCGGGTCCGGACGGCCCTCGCCGCCCACAGCGACGAGATCGACCACCTCAACGTCTTCCCGGTGCCGGACGGTGACACCGGCAGCAACATGCTGCTGACGGTCACGGCGGTGACGGACGCGCTGCTCGCCGTCACCCCCGGCGACCCGGCCGGTCGTCGCGACACCATCGTGCGGGCAGCCCTGACGGGGGCGCGCGGGAACTCCGGCGTGATCTTCAGCCAGGTGCTGCGGGCGCTGGCGGAGGAGCTCACCGACCCCGAGGCCGACGCGCGCGCCGGCCTGGTCAAGGCCTTCGAGCGCTCGCGCGTGCTGTCCTACGAGGCCGTCGGCGATCCGCTCGAGGGCACGATCCTGTCGGCCATCCGCGTCGCGGCCGAATCGGCCCCCGTGGCCCTCGACGGCGGGCCGCTGCGGGACGGGCTGTCGAACCTGCTCTCCGAGGTCCACGAGGCGGTCGAGGCGACGCGCGACCAGCTGGAGGCCAACCGCGAGGCCGGGGTGATCGATGCCGGTGCCCGCGGCTTCGAGGTCTTCCTCGAGGCGTTGCACGCCCACGCTGCCGGGGAGCCGCTCGACGCGGCGCCGCCGCCGCGGCGCCGCATCGTCGACCGCGACTCGCACGTCGCGCCGCGCGAGGGCGGCTCGCTCGAGTACCGGTTCGAGGTGCAGTACCTGCTCGAGGCACCGGAGGAGGGTGCACCGGCCCTTCGCGAACGCCTCGAGGAGCTGGGTGACTCCGTCGTCGTCATCGCGGCCGGCGGCCTCATGAACGTCCACGTCCACACCAACGACATCGGGCCCTCCATCGAGGCCGGGCTCGCCCTCGGCCGCCCCTCCGACATCCACGTCACCCTCTTCGAGGACCAGATCGCCGAGGCGCTCGAGGCCCACGCGGTCGCTGGCCGGTCCATCGGACCGGTGGCGGTGCTGCCCGGGCCCGGCCTGCGGGCCATCGCCGAGGAGCTCGGCTGCACCGTCGTCGACGGCGCCGCTGGCGAGCTCCCGAGCGTGGCCACCCTCCTCAACGCGATCGGGGGCACCGCCGCCGAGCGGATCGTGATCCTGCCGGGACACCCCAACGTCGTGCCCACGGCTCGCCAGGCGTCCGACGTGTCGGTCGCCGAGGGTGGCCGCGAGCTCGTCGTCATCGAGGCGGCGACCTCGCCGCCGGCCGTCCTGGCCGCCCTCGCCGTCTGCGACCTGGACGGTGGCGAGGCCGTGGTGGAGGACATGGCACTGGCCGCCGAGGCCTGCCGGACGGGCGAGGTCGTGGCGGCCGTCCGCGATGCCAACACGCCGATCGGCGAGGTGCGGGTCGGGCAGTTCCTCGTCGTCGTCGAGGGCGACGTGCTTGCGGCGGCCGATGACGCGATCGAGGCGCTCGGCCAGCTCGCCGCACGCCTGGACGTCGGCGCGGGCGAGGTCGTGACGCTGGTCGTGGGCGCCGAGGTCGGGCCCTCGGAGGCCGAGCGGGCCATCGACACGGTGGCCGGCGCCGCCGGTGACCGGACCGAGATCGACGTCGTCGACGGCGAGCAGCGCCCCGTGCGCTACTTCCTCGGTGTCGAGTGAGCCGGCCGTGCCACTGTCGCTGACGGACCGCGTCGACACCGTCGAGGGCGTCGGCCGAACGCGCGCGGCCACGCTCCGCAGCGCCTTCGGCATCGAGACCGTCCGCGACCTCGTCGAGCACTACCCCCGCCGCTACCAGGACCTCGGGGACGTCACCGCCCTCGATGACGCGGCCGTCGGCGACCCCGTGACCCTCATCGGGACGATCGAGTCGTGGCGCCACTTCTCGCCCCAGAAGCGCCGCCGGCTGAAGATCAGCGAGGCCACGGTGCGCGACGACCGCGGCGCCACCTTCACGGTCACGTTCTTCAACCAGCCCTGGCGCGAGAACAAGCTCGGTCGGGGCGTCCGCGCGGCGTTCAGCGGCAAGCTCGAGCGGTTCCGGGACAAGCTCAAGCTCACGTCGCCCGAGGTGCAGGCCCTGGGCGGGCGTGAGGCGGACGAGCTGGACCACCAGCGCCTGATCCCCGTGTACGCGGCGACGGACAAGCTGCCGTCGTGGCGCATCGAGCGGATGGTCGCCTCGGCGCTCGAAGGCCTGCCGCGTCTCGCCGAGCACCTGCCCGAGTCGATGCTCGACGAACGCGACCTGCTCGACCTCGACACGGCGCTCCGCCAGGTCCACGCGCCCGAGTCGCTCGAGGCGGCCGCGGCGGCACGCCGCCGCCTGGCCTTCGACGAGCTCTTCACGCTGCAGGTCGGCCTGCACTGGCGCCGCCACCGGCTCGAGGCGGGCGTCGCCGGCAAGGTCAACTCGCCGGTCGATGGCCGGCTCGCGACGCGGCTGCTCGAGGCCCTGCCCTTCGAGCCGACGGATGCGCAGCGCCGCGCGTTCGACGAGCTCGGCGTGGACCTCGGAGCCGAGCGGCCGATGCACCGCCTCCTGCAGGGCGATGTCGGCGCCGGCAAGACGCTCGTGGCCGCCTGGTCGATGCTGTGTGCGGTGGACAACGGCCGCCAGGCGGCGCTCATGGTCCCCACCGCGGTGCTGGCGGAGCAGCACGAACGCACCCTGACCGAGCTCCTCGCGCCGCTCGGGGTCAACGTGCTCGACGGCGTCAGGGTCGAGCTCCTCACCTCCGCGACGACCACGTCGGAGCGGCGGCGGATCCTGGGTGAGCTCCTGTCCGGGACGGTCGACATCGTGGTCGGCACGCACGCCCTGCTGGAGGAGGGCGTCCGCTTCGCGGACCTGGGGCTCGTCGTGATCGACGAGCAGCACCGCTTCGGGGTGGCGCAGCGGGTCAAGCTCAAGGAGAAGGGCGAGGCCGAGGCCGCCGCGACCGGGGCGGAGGCGACCCTGCCCGACGTGCTCGTCATGACGGCAACGCCGATCCCGCGTTCGCTCGCCCTCACGCTCTACGGGGACCTCGACGTCACGGTGCTCGACGAGCTCCCGCCGGGACGCCAGCCGATCGTCACGCAGTTCATCCCACCCGAGGACGCCCACCGCCGGGCCAGGCTCTACGACTTCGTGCGCGAACAGGCGGCCGAGGGGCACCCGACGTACGTCGTCTGCCCCTTGGTGGAGGACTCCGAGTCCCTCGACATCCGGTCCGCCGAACAGGTCCACGCCGAGCTGCGTGACGACGTCTTCCCCGACCTGCGGGTCGAGCTCGTCCACGGGCGCATGCGCCCCGACGAGAAGGAGGCGGCGATGCACGCGATCCGGTCGGGTGCCGCCGACGTGCTCGTCGCGACGACCGTCATCGAGGTCGGCGTGGACGTGCCGGACGCGACGATCATGATCATCGAGAACGCCGAG
>JBFHRB010000004.1:0-38411 GCA_041591915.1 Nitriliruptorales bacterium | reverse complement strand
GGCGCGCCGGCTCCGTGACGCCATGCTCGAGGCCGAGCACGAGAGCGTGCACCGGTTCCTGCACCCCAACGCGCAAGCCCTGGTCGAGCGGCTCGTGGAGCACGGCGTCGGCACGGTGGTCCTGGACGAGTGCCACCACCTCCTCGACTACTGGGCGGTCGTCGTGACCGACCTGATCGACCGCCTCGAGGAGCGCCACGGGTCGGTCGACGTCGTCGGGCTGACCGCGACGCTGCCCACCCCCGACTCGGCCAGGGAGTCCGAGAACTACCTGCGGCTCCTCGGCGAGGTCGACGTCGACATCCCGACGCCGCTCGTGGTCAAGGAGGGTGCCCTTGCCCCGTACCGCGACCTCGCCGCGTTCGTGCAGCCACTCCCCCACGAGCAGCGATTCCTGGCCGACGCGCAGGCGATCTTCGAGCAGCAGCTCACCGCCATCACCACCGGCGAGCGGTTCCTGGCCTGGGTGACCGGCGCGGCGCTGGGGCCCGCTCTCGCCGATCGGCACGGCGGCGACCTCGACGACACGGCGTGGCGCGCGTGGTTGCGCGACGACCATCGCTTCGCCGGCGCCGTCCTGCGGGCGCACGTCCACGGTGGTTTCACGCTGCCAGCCGGCGTGCCCATCCCGACCGACGCCGAGGAGCCGTTCACGACCGAGGACCGGCTCCTGCTCGTCGAGCGGTTCGCCGTGACGGAGCTGCTCCCGGACCCGTCGCCGACGGCGACCCGGCAGCTCGCGGACCTGCAGGCCGCGCTCGAGGGCTTCGGGCTGAGCGTCGGGCCGACCGGGCTCCGCCAGCGACGCCCGCCCGGCGACCTGATCCTCGCGCTGACCGAGGCGAAGGCGCGCATGACGGCACGCATCCTCGCCGCCGAGAGCGCCGCGCACGGCGACGGCCTGCGAGCCCTCGTCGTGACCGATGTCGACCGGGCAGCGACGGCCGCGGCCCGGCTGCGCAACGTGCTGGACGAGGCCGCGGGGTCGGCCCGCCACCTGCACGAGACGCTCGTGGACGCGGACGACGTCCGCTTCCTGGCACCGGTCCTCGTGACCGGCACCACGGTCCGCGTCGGGCACCTGCATGCCGAGCGGATCCTGGCCGCGCTGCGCACCTGGTACGCGGAGCGCGGCATCGACGTCGAGCTGCGCGCCGAGCTGGTCGAGCGGGCCGGTGAGCCGTCGCTGGCACAGGAGCTCGTCGGCACGCGCCCGGGATGGTCGCCGCGGACCTACGTGCCAGCCATGACCGCGCTGTTCGAGGCCGGCGTCACGCGCTGCCTGGTGGGCACCCGCGGGCTCTTCGCGGAGGGCTGGGACGCGCCCTCCTGCAACACCCTGGTCGACCTGACCGGCATCACGGCGACGACCACCACCCGGCAGCTGCGGGGGCGCACCCTCCGGCTCGACCCCGCCTCACCCGAGAAGGTCGCGCACAACTGGGACGTCGTCTGCGTGGCACCCGGCGTCGAACGCGGCGACAACGACCTGCAGCGGTTCGTACGACGCCACGACGGGCTGTGGGGCGTCATCGCCACGGGCGACCGACGAGGAGAGATCGTGCGGGGCGTGGAACACGTCGACGTCGAGCTCGCGGACCGCCTGCAGTCCGGCGACGTCGGCTGGGCGGAGCTCGAGGCGGCGACCAACCGCGCCTTCCGCACGATGGCGGAGCGGCGACTCGCACGCGAGGCGTGGGAGGACCCGCGCCACTCCGGCATCGTCCGGCCCGAGAGCGTCGTGCGCATCCGGCCCCGCGGGGCACTCGCGGCCGGGCTCGCGGCCGGCGGCGGCCTCGCGTTCGGCCCCGACACCGCCGGGGCCCGCCGCCGCGCGCTGCGTCGCCTCGTCGCGGGCCGCGAGGTGCCCGTACGCCGGCTGTCGCAGCTGCTCGAGGCCCTGGGTCGGGCGACGCTCGTGGCCCTCGTCGAGACGGGCATCGCCCCCTCGCTCGCGGGATCGCACGTCTCGGCCCGGCCGACCACGGCGCGGATCGAGGTGGTCGCCGTCGGCCCGGCTGCGACGTCGCACGACACCCACGCGTTCGCGGTCGCGATGACCAGGCTCCTCGGCGACCTCGACCAGCCCCGCTACCTGCTCGAGGTCGGCCGACGTCGGCTCGCGCATCTCGCGGTGCCCGACGAGCTGGCGCGCTCACGGGCGCGCGCCGACAGGCTCGCGCGGGCGGTGGACGAGGAGCTCGGGCGTGCCCGTGCCGTCTATGCGCACACCGACGAGGGGCGTCGGATCCTCGTCGACGCCTGGGCTCGCCAGCGCGGCGCGTTCGCGGTGAGCGCCTTCGACCGCTGGGTCTAGTGCGGGCCGTGCTGGTCGACGTTGCCGGCCAGCAGGTCCAGCGCGTGCGGGAGCACGTCCAGGATGGCCTCGAGCGACTCGGAGCTGCCCCGGACGCTGCCCGGCGTGTTGACGATGAGCGCCTCGCCGCGCGTACCGACGATGCCGCGGGAGAGGTCGGCCATGGCGGTCTTCGCACGGCCCGCGGCCCGCATGGCCTCGCCCAGCCCGGGGGCCTCGCGGTCGATCACCCTGCGGGTGGCCTCGGGGGTGACGTCGCGCTGGGAGAAGCCGGTCCCACCGGTGGTCACGATCAGCTGCACGCCCTCGGCGAGCGCGACGAGCATCGCGGCGATCTGGTCGGCCTCGTCCGGCACGACCTCGCGGGCGAGGACGCGGAAACCGGCCGCCTCGAGGATCGCCGCGAGCGCCGGGCCGGAGCGGTCCTCGCGGACGCCCTCCGACACCCCGTCGGAGACCGTGACGACCGCCGCGGCGTGGCTCACGCGTCGCCCACGCGGAAGAAGACCCGGTGGTAGCCGGTGGCTCCGTCGGGGCGTGCGGGTGCGATCTCGGCGGTCTGGGTCTCGCCCGTCCCGTCGGTCGCGCGCACGTGGGCCACGTAGATCTCGGGCTCGAGGTCGAGGAAGATGCGCCACTGCACCCAGGCATCGTCGGACAGCGGCGAGGTGACCTCGGCCTCCATCCACTCCCCTTCGTCGATCGACACCTCGACCTTGCTGATGCCACGGGTGGGAGCCCACGCGACGCCGGCCAGTTGTACCCGACCGGGCGCGACGACGGACGAATCCCGCGGCACGTCGATGCGCGACTGCGTCTTGATGGGGCCCTCCTTCGCCCAGCCGCGCGGGATCCAGTAGGCGTCGAATCCCTCCCAGGTCGTCAGTTCGATGTCGGAGATCCACTTGGTCGCCGACACGTAGCCGTACAGGCCGGGCACGATCAGTCGAGCCGGGAACCCGTGGCGGGCGGGGAGCGGCTCGTCGTTCATCGCGAGCGCGAGCAACGGCTCACGCCCGTCGTAGGCGAGCTCCGTCGGGAAGCCTGCCGTCCAGTCGTCGACCGAGCGGCCGACGATCTGGTCGGCGCCCGACTGCACGCCGGCCATGTCGAGGAGCTCCGTCAGGCGGACGCCCGTCCACTTGGCGTTGCCGACGAGGTCGCCGCCGACGTCGTTGCTGACGCAGGCGATGGTCACGTACTTCTCGACGTTGGGCATCGCCTGCAGGTCCGCCAGGGTGAGCTCGACCTCGTTGTCGACCATGCCGTGGATGCGCAGCGACCAGGTGTCGGGGTTGACCCGCGGGATCACCAGGGCGGTGTCGATCCGGTAGAACCGGTCGTTGGGGACCACGATCGGGTCGAGCCCGGCGATGTCGAACCGGTTCTGCGGCCCCGGCGGCGGCACGGTGGTCGCCGCGTCGGGGACCTCCGCGAGGTCGACCGACGGCGCGGTCGACGTGCTGAGCGAGCGGCCGACGACGCCACCGACGAGGGAAGCGGCACCCGTCCCCATCACGGCCCCGAGCACACGACGTCGTGAGGCGCTCTCGGGGAGGGCGTCGGTGGGGTCCTGGGGCTCACCGAACGACAGGTGGCCCGGCTCGACCACGAGGTCGACGAGCCGCTTCAGGGCGAGCACGGACAGCCCGAACGCCAGCGCGTAGGTCAACAGGACCAGCGGCGGCGAGATGAGCGGCTGGTTGAGCGCCATGACGATGCCGACGAGCCCGAGGCCGCCGAGCCACCACAGCCCGCCCGCGAACCGCCGGGCGGCGGCTCGACCGGCCACGAACCCGATCACGAGCGCGATGATGGTCGTCCCGAGGGCGAGCGCGAGCTTGTCGTTGGTGCCGAACAGCCCGATCGCGAAGTCCTCGAGCGCCGGCGGGCTGTTGTCCACGACGAGCGCGCCGACGCTCGCGAGCGGCGACGGCACGCCCTCGAAGACCCCGGCGAGGAACTCGCCCGAGCCGAGCAGCACGCCCACGGCGGCGCTGCCCGCCAACCCGGCGAGCATCGCGGTCCGTCTGCGCATCTCCATCCCCTGCGGTTCGTCGCCCGCGGTCGTCCGGTTGGGGAACCCCATCGACGACCTTCTGTTCCCGGTGGGGCCTGACCCCCGACGACTACCGTTGCCGGCACGAAGGGGGTAGGACAGGATGGCTGACCAGCCGCGGCTGTTGTGGGAGCCGACGCCCGAGGCGGTCGAGGCGTCCGAACTCGGCCGCTACCTGGCCTGGCTGCAGGCCGAGCGCGGCCTCCGGTTCGCGGGCTACGACGACCTGTGGCAGTGGTCGGTCGACGACCTCGACGGCTTCTGGTCCTCCATCGTCGACTACTTCGAGGTCCGCTTCCACGACCAGCCCTCCGCCGTGCTCGGATCCCGCGACATGCCGGGTGCCGAGTGGTTCCCGGGAGGCACGCTCAACTACGCGGAACACGCCCTGCGCCGCAGCGACGACCACCCGGCGATCGTCGCGCGCTCACAGACCCGCGGACCGACCACCTGGACGCACGCCGAGCTGCGACGCCAGGTCGAGCGGGCAGCAGCCGGGTTGAGGCGCCTCGGTGTCGGCGAGGGCGACCGGGTGGCCAGCTACCTGCCGAACGTGCCCGAGACCATCGTCGCGTTCCTCGCGACCGCGAGCATCGGCGCCGTCTGGTCGAGCTGCGCGCCCGAGTTCGGCACCCGCTCGGTCGTCGACCGCTTCCGACAGATCGAGCCCAAGGTCCTGCTCGCCGTCGACGGGTACGTCTACGGCGACAAGCGCGTCGACCGGCGTCCCGAGGTCGCCGCGATCCGGCACGAGCTGCCGACCGTCACGGCGACGGTGGTGCTGCCCTACCTCGACCCCGATGCGGACCTCGGGTTCGTGCCCGGGCACGCGCTGCGATGGGTCGACCTCCTCGCCGACCACGCACCCCTGGACATCCAGCCCGTCCCCTTCGGCCACCCGCTGTGGATCCTCTACTCGTCCGGCACGACCGGCCTGCCGAAGCCGATCGTGCAGGGCCACGGCGGGATCGTCCTCGAGCACCTCAAGGCGCTCGCACTGCACCAGGACGTCGGCCCGGACGACCGCTTCTTCTGGTTCACGACCACCGGCTGGATGATGTGGAACTTCCTCGTCTCCGGCCTGCTCCGCGGCGGCACGGTCGTGCTGTTCGACGGCAACCCCGGCCACCCGGACCTCGACACGCTGTGGCAGCTCGCCGAGGACGAGCAGGTGACCGTGTTCGGGGTGTCCGCACCGTTCATCCTCAACTGCCTCAAGGACGGCCTGCAGCCCGGCAGGGACCATGACCTCGGCGCACTTCGCGGGGTCGGGTCGACCGGCGCACCGCTCCCCCCGGAGGGTTTCGAGTGGGTCTACGACTCGGTGAGCGCCGCGGTGATGCTGGGCTCGGTCTCCGGCGGCACCGACGTCTGCACGGCGTTCGTGGGCTGTGCCCCGTCGCTGCCCGTGCGGGCCGGGGTGATCCCGTGCCGCTACCTGGGCGCGAAGGTCGAGGCGTTCGACGACGACGCCCAGCCGCTCGTCGGCGAGGTCGGTGAGCTCGTGATCACCGAGCCGATGCCGTCGATGCCGGTGATGTTCTGGGGCGACCCCGACGGCGCCCGGCTGCGGGACGCCTACTTCGCGCACTACCCGGGCGTGTGGCGCCACGGCGACTGGCTGCTGCTCAACGTGGACGGTTCGCTCGTGATCTCGGGGCGCTCGGACGCCACCCTCAACCGCGGCGGCGTGCGCATGGGCACCTCGGACTTCTACTCGGTGGTCGAGTCGCACCCCGCGGTCGGGGACTCGCTGGTGATCCACCTCGAGGAGGACGACCGCCTGCTCCTGTTCCTCGTCCCGCGCGAGGGCAGCGAGATCGACGACGAGGTCATCGGGGCGATCCAGCGCGACCTCCGCTCGACGCTGTCCCCTCGGCACGCGGCCGACGCCGTCCACGTGATCCCCGCCGTGCCCCGCACGCTCAGCGGCAAGAAGCTCGAGGTCCCGGTCAAGCGCATCCTCAAGGGCCGGTCGATCGACGAGGTCGCCTCCAAGGGGGCGATGGCCAACCCGGGATCCCTCGACGCGTTCGTCGCGATCGCCAACTCGGGCTGAGCGTGACCGGCCGGATAGACCCCGACACCCGCTACCGGGCGCTCGCCAGCCTCGAACTGGCCCCACCCGACCCCGCCGCCAGCCTCGACGGCAGCCTCCAGCGCATCGTCGAGGTCGTGACCAACCTCCTCCCGGCGTTCGGTTCCAGCATCGTGCTCTACGACGCCGCCTCGGAGACCTTCCACACCAGCGCCACCACCGTGCCGGGGCAGGAGGCAGGCACGACGGCGGCGCGGGTGAGGTCACAGGGCGCCACGCGCTGGATCGTCGACAACCTCCGGCCCCGGATCGTGCCCAACGTCGCCGAGGACGAGTTCGGCGCCAACCCGATGCTGGTCGAGCACGGGCTGCAGAGCTACGTCGGCACGCCGCTGCTGTCGGTCGACGGGCCGCTCGGCGTCCTGTACGCCATCAACCGCGACCCACACGAGTACGACGAGGAGGAGCTGAGGTTCCTGCGGATCGTCGCCGACCGCGCGTCGCTCGTCATCCAGAGCGAGCGCGCCCACGAGGCAGCCGAGCGGTCGCTGCAGCGCGCCGAGGCGCTCTACGAGGTGAGCGCCGCGCTCGGCACGCTCGACGACCCGACGACCATCGTGCAGGGCACCCTCGGCGGCCTCGCACGCATCCTCGAGTCCGACGCGACCGTCCTGTTCACGACCGACGAGTCGCCGATCCTGCACCCGGGTCCCCTGGCCGTCGGTCCGGGGATCGAGTCGATCGACGAGCGCCACCTGGCCGCCGTCGCCGACATGTACCGCAAGGCCCTGCAGCAGCGCACGGGCGTCCACCAGACCGGCAGCTCGGAGGACGTGACCGCGATCTGCCAGGCGCTCGACACCGATCGCGTCCTGCTGCTCCCGCTGCACTCCCACGGGGCGGCCCACGGGACCGTCGTCGTCGCGATCCCGACACCGGCCCCGATCGACGACACCGTGGCACGGCTCGCCGCGACGCTCGTGGCACACGCGGGCACGACCATCGAGAACGTGTCCCTGATGCACGAACTCGTCAGGCGGGCCGGGACCGACCCGCTGACGGGCGTCGCCAACCGGCGTCGCTTCATGGAGCAGGCCGGCCGAGAGGTCGCGCGCTCCCGCCGTCGATCGTCGCCGTACAGCGTGCTGATGGTGGACATCGACCACTTCAAGCGAGTGAACGACGAACACGGCCACGGCGTGGGCGACGAGGTGCTGCAGGTGGTGGCTGCGAGGATGAGCGCCGCACTGCGTGAGGCCGACCTGCTCGCCCGCTACGGCGGCGAGGAGTTCATCATCCTGCTGCCGGACGCGACCCCGTCGTCGGCGACCGAGGCGGCCGAACGGATCCGGACGCTGTTCGACGTCGTCCCGATCCAGACGGACGCCGGGCCGCTGTCCGTCACGGTCAGCGTCGGCGTCGCGCTCGGGCTCGAGCACGACCTCGACGACGTGATCGAGCGCTCCGACCAGGCCCTGTACGAGGCCAAGGAGTCGGGCCGCAACCGCGTCGTGACCGCGGAGGCCGTGGGCTCGGATGGCTGACGACGGCAACCTCTGGACCTCCGAGGTCGATGCGGACGCCCGCACCGCGGCGCTCGCCGCCCTCGGTTTCGCCGGGGCCCCCGACGAGGACCCGACGGACATGCTGCACCGCGTCGTCGAGACCGTCGACCAGCTCCTGCCGACGACGGGAGGGGCCAGCATCGTCCTCTACGACAACTACCGCGAGACGTTCACGCAGAGCGTCTCCACCGTGCCCGAACAGAGCGACAACGAGGCCTCCCGCCGGGTGCGCAGGAGCCACGGCGCGAGCCGCTGGATCGTCGACCGACAGCAGCCGCTCGTGGTCGCACGGCTCGATGACGATCCGTTCGGCGCCAACCAGATGCTGCGCGACTCCGGCCTGGCGGCGTACGCCGGGGTCCCGCTGATCTCGGGCGGGGAGTCGATCGGCGTGCTCTACGCGCTCGACCGGGTCGAACGCCTGTACCGCGAGACGGACATCGCGTTCCTGCAGGCGGTCGCGAACCGGGCCGCCAACGTCATCCTCCTGGCCCAGGCCCACGCGGAGACGCGTCGGACCCTTCGCCGGACCCAGGCGGTGGCCGACATCACCGCCGCGGCGAACCGGCTGGAAGCCGACCTGCTCGGGCTGCCGGGCCTGCTCGACGTCACCGCGCAGGCGATCGAGGGCATCGGCGCGCTGTTCGTCCAGGACGCCGCTCCGGGGCAGCGGATCCACGCCGGGTCCAGGACCGACGTCGAGGCGCTGCCGGTCGGCCGGCTCACGCGCGACGCGACGCCGGCCGTCCTGTTCGAGGCGGAGACCGGCCTGCGCGCGATCCGACGCCCGGCCTTCAGCGGGTCGGCACTCGTGGGGATGCTCGTCGTCGTCCGTGACGACGCCATGGGCGACATCACGGAGGACGAGGGACTGTTCGTGTCCACGGTCGCCGCCGCGCTCGGTGCTGCCGTCGCGCGCACCGAGCTGCTGCGCGAACTGCACCGGTCCAACGAGGCCCTCGAACGCTTCGGCTACGCGGTGTCGCACGACCTCAAGACGCCGCTCGCGACGGTCACCGGCTTCCTCGACCTGCTCGAGATGCAGTTCGGCGACGCGATCCCCGAGACCGCGGTCGAGTACGTGCAACGCAGCCGCAACGGGGCGCGACGGATGCAGGCGATGGTCGAGGGCCTGCTCGAGATGGCCAGGCTGGACGGCCGTGCGATCCGCCACGAACAGGTCGACCTGGCGGCGGTCGTCGCGGACGTCATCGACGAGTTCGGCCCCGCCATCGAGGAGGCGGCGGCGACGATCGACGTCGGCGGCCTCCCGACCCTGACCTCCGACCGGGAAGCGCTGCGCGCGATCCTGCGCAACCTCATCGGCAACGCGCTGAAGTTCCGCGCCCCCGACCGCGCGCCGCTCGTCACGATCACCAGCGAACGCGCGGACCACAGCTGGGTCGTGCGGATCGCCGACAACGGGCGAGGCATCGGCATGAACGAGCTCGAGCACGTCTTCGATCTCTTCGCGCGGTCGTCCAGCGCCGAGGACGTCCCCGGAACGGGCATCGGCCTCGCCACATCCCGCACCCTGGCCGAGTCGCTCGGCGGCACCCGGCACGCCGAGCACGCCGAGACCGGTGGGGCGGCCCTGGTGCTGGCGTTGCCAGCATGACGGACGGGCCCGACCTCACCGCCGCCTTCGCCTCGATGACCAGGAGTCGACTCCTGCGCCCGCCCGGCCCGTTCGGCTCGGGGCGCCTCGACCACGCCGCCTTCCAGCCCCTGCTGGACGCGCTGCGCGACGGCGGGCTCGACGCCGTCGTCGAGCGCGAGGTCGAGCTGGGCGACTACCTGCACGCGCTCGGCACGGCCGACCCCGACGCCCTGGCGCGCACAGAGGCACTGGCGTACTGGCTCAACCTCTACAACGCCGGTGCGGTCGCGGTCGCGGTCGAAGCCCGACGAGCGGGACTTGCCAGCGCCTGGAGCCTGCCCGGGGCCTTCAGCAGCCCCCGCTTCGAGATCGCGGGTGAGTCGCTCTCGCTCGACGGCATCGAGCACGGCAAGGTGCGGCGCTTCGGCGACCCCCGGATCCACGCCGCCCTGGTGTGCGCGAGCGCGTCCTGCCCGACGCTGTTGGGCGAGCCGTTCGACGGCGACGCACTCGACGGCCAGCTCGACGACCAGATGCGCCACTTCCTGGCACACGGCGGCATCGACGTCGCCGGCCAGACGATCGTGCTGTCGCGGATCCTCAAGTGGTACGGGCGGGACTTCACCCACCCGCGCCGCATGCCCACCCTGCTCCCCGTCCGCGGCGAGCAGGTGTTGCAGGCGCTCGAACCCTGGCTCGACCCGGCCACCCAGGCCGAGGTGGCGGCCCTCGACGCGCCCGTGGTCGAGTTCGCCACCTACGACTGGTCACTGGCGTGCGCAGTGCGGTGAACGGCCCCCACCGTCGGCCGCCGGAGCCGCAGCGGCACTGAGCGCGTGCTGCACACCAGCGCTTGCTAACTCCTGCAAGCGCTGTACCGTTCGTGACTACATCCCGCGCACCCGGGCCCGTCCCCGAGGTCACTTCCCCCCATGCCTCGTCTCCCCGCCACGCTCACGCGCGCGCTCGCACTGGCGACCGCGCTCGTCACGCTGCTCCCCGCAGGCGTCATCGCGCAGGACCTCGACGATGTCGTACGCGAGCGTGAGGCACTCGAGGTCGAGCTCGACGACACGGTCGCCACGCTCGAGGACCTGCGCTCGCGCATCGCCTCCGCCGAGGACGACCTCGCGGCACTCGGGGACCGCGAGGCGGAGCTCGTGGCAACCATGGCCGTGGTGCGCCAGCAGCTCGAGCTCCGTGCCCGCGCGACCTACATGCGTCGCGGACCGGCCGAGCAGGCGTCGTTCATCCTGAGCTCCGGTTCGCCGGGCATCGCGATGGACCGCGCACGACTGCTCGAGGCCGTGAACAAGCGCGAGCTCGGCACCATCGAGGGCGCACAGGCGCTCAGCGAGCAGCTCGAGCAGGTGCGCACCCTCATGGTCGAGCGCTCCGAGGAGCTCGCCGGCCTCGAGGCCGACCTCGCCGCGCAGGCCGAGCTGCTCGGGGGCCAGCTCGACCGCGTGCTGGACAAGGAGGCCGAGCTGCGCAGCCGTGAGGAGCGGCAGCGGATCATCAGCAACGGCGTCCAGAACGGCACCTACGCCTGCATCATGGCGCCGCCCTACCACTTCATCGACTCCTGGGGATTCGCGCGCAGCGGCGGCCGGCGGCACAAGGGCACCGACGTGATGGGCAAGTACGGCGCCCAGGTCTACGCCTTCACCAACGGCACGATCTCCACGCTGAAGACCAACCGCCTCGGCGGCATCGTCCTGTACCTCCGCGGCGACGACGGGGTCCGCTACTACTACGCCCACCTCAGCGGCTACGCCGACGGCATCCGCCCGGGCAAGCGGGTCGAGGCCGGCGAGCTGATCGCGTACAACGGCAACTCCGGCAACGCCCGCGGGACCGCGCCGCACATCCACTTCGAGGTGAGCCCGGGCGGCGGCCAGGTGAACCCGTACCCGTGGCTGGCACCCGCCTGCTTCTGATCGCGAGCCGCTCGGCACCCGCGGCCTAGAGTCGCGTGATGCGGCCACTCGACGCGACCGATCCGTTGACCAGTGACACCATGGTCACATGTGCCTGTTCGTGCCGCCGCTGGTCAAGGGGGCGCCGGCCGCGCCCGACACCTCGGGGGACATGACCATGACGCGCAGGGTGCGACCGGACGGGGTCGCGGCGCCATCCGACCCCGAGGCAGGCCTCACGTTGATCGAGGCCCTCATCGCCGTGTTCGTCCTCAGCATCGCCGTCCTCGCGATCGCGGCCGTCTCCGTCGACTCACTGACCGGCCTCCGCCAGGGGCGCAACCGGCAGGAGGCGACCGACCTCGCCTCCGCCGAGCTCGAGTTCGCGCGCGGGCTGGGGTTCGAGGACAGCGTCATGCTCGACGCCCAGGTCGACCCACTCGTCGACCCCTACGTCCGGGTCGCCTCCGGGACGAAGCGGTTCGCGCACGACTGCGCCGGGCCCGAGTCCACCTGTGGCGGCGGCACGACGTTCGAGGACCTCGTCGTCGACACGGCCGGCGGCCTCGACCCCTACCTGCGGTCCACGGGTCGCTACACCGTTCGCACCTACGTGACCTGGGCCGACGCGGGCCAGACCCAGAAGCGCGTGACCACGGTCGTGACCTGGTTCGACGCCCGTCGGGGACCGGGACAGGTCCGCGAGTCGACCATCATCGCGCGTTCCGAGCGCGGACTCGCAGCCCCCGACTTCGACATCACCGGCGTGCCGGCTCCGCTGACCGCGGCGACCGCGACGAGCGTCTGCCTCACCCAGTCGATCGTGAACCTCGGCGAGCGCGACCGCCACGACGTCACCATCGCCGCGGCCGTGCTCAACGGCGTACCGATGACCGGCACCGACGCGAGCACCACCATCAACGTCGGCGCCTGGGTGGTGCACCCGTTCATCGGGGTCTCGCCGAACCCGCTACCGCCACCGAGCACGCTCCCGCTGCCGGCGGTCGACCAGAACGGCGATGCGCGTCCCGACAGCCAGGTCTTCCTCGACCGCAACGCCGCGCTGCCCCTGCAGCTCTGCTACGACGTCCCGTCCGGGGCCACCGGGACCAACACCTTCGACGTCCTCGTGCGCTCGGCGTTCGACCCGAGCGTGCAGGAGACCTTCACGCACACCATCACGATCGGCGCACCCGGCCCCGGGGGTGGGACGACGACCCGCTACTACCTCGACTTCGTCAACAAGGCGAGCTCGATCAACACGCGCCTGCACCTGATGGGCACCGCGGTGCCGACCGCCGTCACGCTCGTCGACTACGACGGCACCAGCCCGGACACCGACGCCGACAACCTGCCGGGGCTGCGACTCGCGAGGAACACGCCGGCGCACGTCGCACGGTTCGACTTCCAGAACAAGTCGAACGCGCCGCTCGTCCTCAACGGCACCGCGACGCCGCGACTGTGGTCGTCGTGGAAGGACGCGCTCGCCGTGGGTTCGCCGGCCGCCAGGCAGCTGAGCTACGAGATCCGGATCGAGAAGCTCGACACGGCCCGCAACCTCACCGCCACGCTGTACACGGGGTACGCGACCTACACGCACGACAGCGCCGGCTGGGAGGTCGTCGACGTCGCGGGGATCAACTTCTCCGGCACGCCCGTGGCCGCGCGGTCGGTCGCGAAGAACGAGTGGATCCGCGTCTCGTTCGCCTGCGTCGACGGGACGTTCGGCGGCACGCCCTACGTCTCGGACGACGACTGCCACCTCGCGTTCGACACCGCGTCGCAGCCCGCATCGGTCGTCCTGGGGTTCCAGTCATGACCGGCCGCCTGCGCACCGAAGACGGGCTGACCCTGGTCGAGCTACTCGTCGTGATGGTGATGGTCGGCATCATCGGTGCCGCGACGACGTCGGTCCTCATCAGCTCGCAGCGGACCCAGCAGTACTCCCAGCAGCTGCGCACCGTCATGGACGAGTCGCGCGTGACGTTCGAGCGGATCCGCGAGGAGCTGCGCCAGGCCAGGCAGGTCGAGCTCGACCAGCCGGACGAGATCCGCTTCTGGGTGGACGCCAACGCCGACGGTCTGCGCTCGCTCGACGAGGTCGTGACCTACGACGTCGTGCCCGTGAGCGGCGTGCCGGACCGCTGGGAGGTCGTCCGCTACACCGCCGACGTCGGGGCCAGCGGCGCCCGCGTGCTCGTCCGGACCCTGCGCAACGCCGACCCGTTCTCCTACTCCCCCACGACCGACGTCATCGACATGACCTTCGACCTCGACGTGACCACCAACCGTGGTCCCGACGTGTGGACGACGTCCGCCAGAGTCAGGCTCCGCAATGCTCCATGACCGGATGCGCTCAGAAGAGGGCGTCGCGCTGATCTTCGCGCTGTTCGCCATCATCATCCTCGGCGGCATCGCCGCCGTGATGGTGTCGCTCGCCCGTGCCGAACTGCGCGCCACCGCGCAGGCCCGGGACTTCGAGGCCGCGATCCACGTCGCCGAGGCCGGGGCCGACGTCGTCATCGCCGCCCTCAACGACGACCGTGACCACCTCACCTCCGGCCCGTCCGGGGCACACGCGCTCGACCCGTCGACGGTGAGCACCCCGGCCGATCGCCTCGCCTGGGCGCGGTCGGTCGCCAACGGCAACTGCACGCTGGTCGAGACCGGTTTCGGCGAGACCTGCGGGATCAGGCCCGTCGACGTCGTCAGTGGACGACCGCTCAACGTGATCTACGGCGTCGGGTACGTGCCGACGCGGGCCAACCCGTCCAAGGTGCGCGTCGTCCGCATCGAGTTCGACCGCGGCTTCTTCAAGCCGTCGAAGGCGATCGTGACCGGCGGCGACCTGACGATCAGCGGCAACGCGACGATCGGGGGCCTCGAGGGCAACGTGCACAGCAACGGCGACCTCAACGTCAGCGGCGGCTCGGTGTCGATCAGCGGTGACCTCAGCTACTCCGGGACGCTCGTCGGCGACTCGACGGGCACGGCGACGGCCGCACCTCCCGAGCCGCTGACGGCCGCCACCGCGAGGTCGCTCTACCCACAGGCGCTCGGGCACTACGCGACGTCGGGCGGCGCCTACACCGGCGACTGGTACGACCTGTGCCCCGACGGCAAGGTGCGCGCCCCCGACATCGACACCGCAGACGCCCCCGACCCGCTGACGGCCCCGTTCTACCCGCCGGGCCTGCCCGCGGGGAGGTACCCGTGCAGCGGTGAGGTGCTGTGGGATGCCACGACGGCCGAGTTCCGCGGATGGGAGCCATCGGGAGCCAAGTGGCAGATCAGCGGGAACTCCTGCGACCTCGACGGCATCTACTACGTGTTCGGGCGCAACGCCACCATCAGCGGCAACCCCGGCTCGAAGAAGGACGGTTGCACCACGGACCGTGACGGTGACGGCGTGCCCGACGGGGTGAAGATGACGATCCTCGTCGAGGCGCTGCCCGCGGACCACGCGGCCCCGAACCCGTGCGTCGCGGCGGTCGGCGACAACGGGAGCCTCTCCGGCAACTTCACGATGTCGGGCAACACCGTGTGGTTCCCGTTCCTCGGCAACCCGCTGCCCACGGGCGGCACGGGCGTCGCGGTCATCGCGGACCGCGACATCCAGATCACCGGCAACCCCGACCAGGACTTCGCCGGCTTCTACAGCGCGCACGAGCAGGTCAAGCTCAGCGGCAACCCGAGCATGGTCGGTGCGATCCAGGCCGAGGATGCCTGTGACGTGCCCGGCTCACCGGTCCACGAGAACTCGATCTCCGGCAACATCAGCCTGACCTTCGACGGCGGCCTCAACCTGCCGCTCGAGGGCATCGTCCGCATCACCGCGTGGAACGAGCTGTGACCCTCACCCGATGCTGAAGGTCGACTCGCCCAGCACGCAGGTGCCGTCGAGGAGCTCGACCCGGTAGCTGCCCGGCTGGGCGAACAGCGGCGAGAACCGCAGGGCCAGCCAGTCCTGCGCCCGCAGGGCGAACGGCGACGAGTAGAGGGCCTCGCCGTCGCGGTACCAGATCACGGTGAGCTCTGCCGGGGCCTCGGCGGCGCGCTCGAAGGACGCCCACAGCTGGATGTCGTCGCTGTCCGTGAACGTGTCGCGCGGGGCGCCCCCCTCGGCGCCCGGTGGGCCCACGGTCAGGTGCACGCTCGTGACCTCGATGCGCCCGGCACACGACGACGCGGGCTCCACCTGGTTCGCGCGCCAGACGACGACGAACATCAGCAGCAGCAGCAGTGCGCCGAGCGCGATCGCCACGCCGACCGCGACCCGGCTGAGTCGCAGCTCCGTCCCGGGCCGCTCGGACCGCGCGAGGACGGCTTCCTCGGCAGCGCGGATGCGCTCGAGGGCCTGGGCCTCCTCCTGTTGCGCGAGCTGCTCCGGCGTGAGCGATCGGACCGCCGCGAGTGCGGAGACGACATCGTTGGACACGTCGTCGGCGGCCGCGACGCCCTCGACGGGCGCGGCCTCCGCGGGGCTCGGCGAGGCAGGCGCGACGAGCTCCATCTCGCGTTCGAGCTCGATGCCCTCCTCGACGAGGATCTCGCGGCAGACGTACTCCGGCAGGCCCACGAGCTCCGCGACGTCCTCCAGCGGGAGCTCGGCATCCTCCGCGAGAACGACGACCTCGTCGTCCTCGCTGACGGTGACCGCAGCGTGCAGTGCGCGACGCGCGGCGGCGAAGAGGTCCGAGGGCTGGTCGCCCCCGTCGATCGACAGCGATGCCACCAGCTCGGCGACCCGGGCGGGCGGCAGGAACGCGGCGAGGTAGCGCTCGACCCGGTGGCTGGTGTCATCGATCGTCATGCGGCGAAGCGTAGGCGCGTCGGTCAACTGGCCACCGCCGCCGTGACACTCGCGAGTGCACAGCCGTCGTCGCTGACGGTGGCGGTGTAGCTGGTACCGGCGCCCGCACCTTCGGGCGGGAGGTCGAGGATGAGGGTGCTGCCTGGCTGCCGTGGGAGGGAGACGAGCGTGTTCAGGACCTCGGATCCGTCGCGCGTGAGCTGGACCGCGAGGTCGATGGGGTCGCTGGCGCGCGGTTCGAAGCTGATCTCGACCTGGAGCCGAGCGCCGGCGGGCAACGCCCCGCCCAGCTCCTCCGAGAGCCCCAGGAACCGGGCCCGGGTGATCGCGACCGACGCATCGTCCGTGCAGTCGTCGCCCCAACCTCCGCGAGTCGCGACGAGGACCATGACGACCAGCAGCAGCAGGATGACCGCCCCACCACCCGCCGCCGCCAGGATGGAGCGTCGCTCCGCCGCGTGCCGTTCGTCGACCTCCTGTCGTCGCGGCACGACGAACTCGACGGGGTCGGGCGTGGCACCTTCGTCCGGGATCGGCAGGAGCTCCTCAGGCGCCGGGCGCAGCGTCCCCGTGCCGCGTCGGAGCGGGGCCAGGGGGCGCGGCGTGGGCTCGGCGTCCTCGGTGTCCTCCTCGCGCGTGGCCTCGTTCGCCTCGGTGGTCTCCGGCGCGGACGTTGGCGCGGACGTTGGCGCGGGCGTTGGCGCGGGCGTTGGCGCGGGCGTTGGCGCGGGCGTTGACGGAGGGAGGTCCACGTCGTGGCCTGCGCGGACCAGCGCCTGCGCGACCCGGTGGCGCGGCAGGTCGAGCACCGTCGCGATCCGCCAGATGCCGAAGCCGAGGTCCTCGTGGAGGACGGCGAGGTCCTCGTCGGCCGGGACGTCGACCCGCTCGTGGACGATCGCCCGGGCCTCGCGCACGAGGTCGGTGCCCTCGAGGTCTGCGGGGAGCCGCGCGATGAGCTCGTCGGCCGCGATCGGGGACAGGAAGGCCCGGACGTACATCGCGGCCTGCGAGCGCGCCGCCTCAGACACAGCGGCCGTCCGAGGGCCGAACGTCAGCCGACGAGGTACCAGATCGCGCCGAAGATGGCGGCGACCCCGGCGACGACGAGCAGGTGGAAGACCTCATGGAACCCGAACATATGCGGCCATGGGTCGGGCCGTCGCCTCGCGTAGACCACGCCACCGATCGTGAACAGCAGGCCTCCGGCCACGATGAGCGCGACGGACTGCCACGGGATGCTGAAGGCCAGCTTCGCCACGGGGACGATGCCGAGCCAGCCCATCGCGATGTAGGACCCCGAGATCAGCCAGCGCGGTCCGGTGACCGGTGACGCAGCGATGGCGGCACCCACCGTGGCGATCACCCACGCGATCACCAGGCTCCAGGTCCGCCAGGCGCCATCGAGGCCCAGGGTGCCGATCGGTGTGTAGGCGGCGGCCACGAAGATCACGATCATCGCGACGTCCGCGCGCGACCAGATGTAGCGCGCGCGCTCGTCCCAGCGGCCCACGTGGTAGGTCGCCGAGATCCCGAACAGCATGACGGACGCGACACCGAAGACCAGCACGCTCCAGTGGAACTCGGTGCGCTGATAGGTCTGCCACCACAGCCAGGCACCCGCGGCGGCCGCGAGCGGCGTCGCGGCTCCGTGCAGCCACCCGCGCAGGCGCGGCTTGGCGGCGATGTCCATCGTTGTCACCGGGACCTCGGTCGGGGTGTCGGTTCCCTCGGCCAGTCGGCCGAGGGCGTCAGTTGGTGAGCGCTGCCGGTTCGATCGCGAACAGGTCGTCCGCGCCCGCGGTCACCGCCGGGAGCAACCCCTGCGCCTTCGGCAGGAGGTTCTCGGCGTAGAACCGGGCGGTGACCACCTTGCCCTCGAGGTACTCCCTCGGGAAGGACGTGTCGCCGCTGTCGAGCAGCTCGCGGGCCTTCAGCGCCTCGCGTCCCAGGAACCAGCCTCCGAGCACGTGCCCGAAGAGGTCGAGGTACGGCGTGGCGCCGGCCAGCACATCACTGAACGACTCACGGTTGGCGAAGATCCACTCCGTCGCGCTGGCGAGCGCCGCGTGCGCGGCGGTGTACTGCACAGCGATCGGCGCGAAGTCCTCGCCGGCAGCCTCGAGCTGGCCGGCGAGCTGGCCGGTGTGCGCGAGAACCTCCTTGATGAACTGCCCACCCCGGTACGGGAGCTTGCGGCCCACGAGGTCGATCGCCTGGATGCCGTTCGTGCCCTCGTAGATCGGCGCGATGCGGGCATCACGGAAGTGCTGCGCCGCGCCGGTCTCCTCGACGTAGCCCATGCCACCGTGGACCTGGACGTTGAGCGAGGTGAGCTGGACACCGAGGTCGGTGCACCAGGCCTTGGTGATGGGGGTGAGGAGATCAGCCATCTCCTGGTTGAAGGAGCGGATCTCCTCGTCCGGGTGTGCCTTGGCCACGTCGATCGCCTGCGCGTTGGTGTAGGCCAGGGCGCGCATCGCCTCGATGTAGGCCTTCATCGTCATCAGCATCCGACGAACGTCGGGGTGGCGGATGATCGGGCTGGACGTGCCACGCTCGTCGCCCGGGGCGGTGCCCTGGGTGCGTTCCTGGGCGTAGGCGACGGCCTGCTGGTAGGCGCGCTCGGCGATCGCGAGTCCCTCGATGCCGACGCCGAGCCGGGCGTCGTTCATCATCGTGAACATGTAGCGCATGCCCTTGTTGGGCTCGCCGATCAGGTGGCCGACGGCACCGCCGGTGTCGTCACCGAAGGCCATCACCGCCGTGGGCGAGGCGTGGATGCCGAGCTTGTGCTCGAGCGAGACGACCTTGACGTCGTTGCGCTCGCCGAGTGAGCCGTCCTCGTTGACGAGGTACTTCGGGACGATGAACACCGAGATGCCCTTGGTCCCCGGCGGTGCGTCAGGCAGGCGCGCCAGCACGAGGTGCACGATCTGGTCGGTGAGGTCGTGCTCGCCGTAGGTGATGAAGATCTTCTGGCCGCTGATCCGGTAGGTGCCGTCCTCGACGGGCTCGGCCTTCGTCGTGAGCGCACCGACGTCGGAGCCGGCGTGCGGCTCGGTGAGGTTCATCGTCCCGGCCCACTCCCCCGTCACCATCCTGGGGAGGTAGACGGCCTTCTGCTCCTCGGAGGCGTGGGCCTGCAGCATCTCGACCGCGCCGGTCGTGAGCAGCGGCCCGAGCGAGAAGGCCATGTTGGCCGAGGTGATGAGCTCCTTGAGCGCGTTCACCACGAGCGCCGGGAAGCCGCCTCCGCCGTGGTCGGGCTCGTGGCCCACCGACCCCCAACCCGCGGCGACGTACTGGGCGTACGCCTCCTTGAAGCCGTCGGGGGTCCGGACCGTGTCCCCGTCCTGCACGGAGTGCTGCTGGTCGCCGACACGGTTGGTCGGGGCGATGGCCTGCTCGGCGAAGCGAGCCGCCTCCTCGAGGAGGCCGTAGACCATCTGCGGGTCCGCGTGCTCGAACCGCTCGAGCTCGGCGAGCTTCGGGAGCTGCGCGATGTGCTCGAGGACGAAGCGGACGTCGGTGAGTGGGGCCTTGTAGTCGCTCATGCACGCATCGTACCGGCGGCGCAGGAGGCGCTCCCGCGGTCGCGGGGCGTCCGCTCGACCGAGCCCTACTCGCCGAAGCGGACCGCCGCGGCGAGCAGGTCGCGGATGGAGACGACCCCTT
The DNA here is from genome assembly GCA_041591915.1 of Nitriliruptorales bacterium. Lineage (GTDB taxonomy): Bacteria > Actinomycetota > Nitriliruptoria > Nitriliruptorales > Nitriliruptoraceae > JBFHRB01. The sequence goes on along the minus strand of JBFHRB010000004.1, from coordinate 18,422 downwards.
CCACGCCCCTGCGGCCGCGGACGACGAGGTGGCGGATCTCGTCCGCCAGCATCAGCTTCGCCGCATCGCGCGCCTCGACCGAGATGTCGACCTCCTCGACGTCCTCGGTCATGAAGTCCTCGACGCGGGCCTCGTCGGGGTCGTGTCCCTCGGCGAGCGCCCGGATGACGTCACGTTCGGTGAGGATGGCGACCTCGTCGCGGTTGCCGATCAGGAGGGCCCCGACGGCCTCGCCGTGGAGGATCGTCGCCGCCTGCCGCAGCGTCGCGGCGCCGTCGATCTCGATCGGTTCGTTCGTGCGCAGGGCACCGACCGCCGTGGTCTCCGACGCGCCGAGCATCGTCGCCTCCTTCCGCGTTGGCAGTGCGACGCTACGGGGGCCACACCAGTCGCCGGCAGGGACCAACGGCCCCACGCGCGCGGCCGACCGGCCCGTCACGCCCGGTACCGGGCCCCCTCGCCGCTTCCGGTGCGCATGACCGTCCCGGCCTCGTAGAGCCGGTCGAGGACCGACGCCACGCGGTCCGTGTCCCACCCGAGCCCGTCCGCGACCTGCGCCGCCGAGGCCATCCTGCGCGAGCGCAGCTCGGCGAGGACGACCTCGTCGTCAGCCGCCTCGCTGCCCTGCCCCGCGGCGAGGCGCCAGGCGATGTCCGCTGCCGCACGGACGAGGTCCTCGACGACCTCGACGTCCTCGAACCCGGGTGGTGGGCCGAGGCGGTCGAGGAGCGCCACGGGGTCGTGGTCTCGCGACGGGTGCACGACGACGCCTCCGAGGTCGCCCCGGGCGCGCTGCAGGCGATCCGCATCGAGGTCGGCGAGGCGGACGATGCTCGGGTCGACGTCCTCACCGTCACCGCCGCTGCGCTGCGACCGCAGCTCGGCGACCAGGTCGCCGCGTGAGCGGCCACGCAGCTGCAGCAGCAGGAGCGGATCGCGATCGACCTCGCGGGCCGTGGCGAAGAACAGCGCCGACAGGTGCAGGCACAGCCCGTCCTCGGGGCACGTGCAGCGCAGCCCGAGGTCCGTCGGTTCCGGGAGCAGGGTCGTGCCCGCGTCGGCGAACACGCCGTCGAGGTCGGCGGGCAGCTCGCCCTGCACGATGCTGGCCGACCGGCGGACCTCCGACGCGAGCGAACCGATCACCCTGCGCCAGGTGCCGGCGTCGATGACGGGCACGTCGATCGTCGGGCGCACGGCCCTCTTCGGCCCGACCGCAACTCGGGCCGTCGCGCGGCCCTCGGCGATCGAGAGGTCGCTGAGGTCGCCGCGCCGCACCGTCGTGCGGCCCTTCTCGAGCTTGTACAGGCTCGGACGCAGGCCATCGAGCGCCGCGAGCCACCGCTGGCCCCACTCGGTCCGTGCGTGGTCGACGGCGCTCACGCGTCGTCGTCCTCGTCGGCGACGTTGTCCGTCGACAGGCGGACGAGGTCGTACAGCTCCTCCTCGCCGAGCTCGGTGATCCACGCCTCCCCGGACCCGACGACGGCATCGGCGAGCTCGCGCTTGCGTACCAGCAGCTCCGCGATGCGGTCCTCGACCGTGCCGGCGGCGACGAGCGAGTGGACGGTCACCTTGCGGGTCTGGCCGATCCGGTGCGTCCGGTCGGTGGCCTGGTCCTCGACCGCCGGGTTCCACCAGCGATCGAAGTGGATCACCTCGGTCGCGCGCGTGAGGTTGAGGCCCGTCCCGCCGGCGCGCAACGACACCAGGAGGATGGGCGGGCCGTCCGGATCGTCCTGGTAGCGCGCGACCATCTCGTCACGCCGAGGCAGCGTGACGCCCCCGTGCAGGAACGGCACGGCCTCGGGGAGCTCCAGGCGTTCGGCCAGGTGGCGCGACAGGATGTCGCCCATCACCCGGTACTGGGTGAAGACCAGCGCACGGTCGTCGTTGGCCAGGATCTCGCCCAGGATCTCGACCGTCCGCTCGAGCTTGCCGGAGCGGCCGCGTATGGGCCCGTCCTCAGACAGGAACTGGGCGGGGTGGTTGCAGATCTGCTTCAGGGCCGTGAGCAGGGCGAGGATCCGGCCGCGGCGGGCGATGCCGTCGGTCGCCGCGAGGCGGCCGCCCTGGAAGGCGTCGTCGACCGCCGCCTGGTACAGCGCCGCCTGCTCGCGCGTCAGCGAGCAGACGACGTCGATCTCCTGCTTCTCGGGCAGCTCGGGGGCGATCGCCGGGTCCGTCTTCAGTCGGCGCATGATGAAGGGCGCGACGAGTCGCCGGAGTCGCCCGGCAGCGTCCTGATCGCGCCAGCGCTCGATCGGGACCGCGAACTGCTCGGTGAAGCGGCGCAGCGGTCCGAGCAGGCCCGGGTTGGTGAGGTCGATGATGGCCCACAGCTCGGACAGGCGGTTCTCGAGCGGCGTACCCGTCATGGCCACGCGGACCTGTGCGGGCACGACCCGGGCCGCCCGCGCGCCCTTGGAGGCCACGTTCTTGACCTGCTGCGCCTCGTCGTAGACGACGACGTCCCAGTCGACGCTCGCGAGCAGGTCCACGTCGCGGCGCAGCAGCGCGTAGCTCGTGACGGCGACGGTCCCGCGCCGGAAGGCATCGACCCGCTCGGGCCGATCGGCCCCGTGGTAGCGGATCACCTCGACGTCGGGCGCGAAGCGGTTGATCTCGCGTTCCCAGTTGCCCACGACGGAGGTCGGGCAGACCACGAGGTGCGGGCGCTTCCGCGGCCGCGAGGTGATCAGCGCGATGGCCTGCAGGGTCTTGCCGAGCCCCATGTCGTCGGCGAGGACGGCACCCAGGCCCAGCTCCGCGAGGCGCTGCATCCAGGCCACGCCGCGGCGCTGGTAGGGACGCAGCTCGCCCGTGATGCCGCGGACCACCGCGTCGCCGGGCTCGTCGGCGTGGCGGATGCGATCGACCATGGCGGCGATCTCGCCGTCCGCCACGGCGTCGACGAGCCCGAAACCGTCGAGCTCGTACCTCCCAGACAGGGCCGCGACCAGGGCCTCACCGACGCCGAGCGTGCCGCCCTCGCCGTCGAGGTCGGCGAGTTGCTCGATCTCGGCGGGTTCGATGCGGACCCACTCGCCCTTCCACTGCACGAGTGGCTGGTCGAGGGCGACGAGCGCCTCGAACTCCTCCTGGCTGAGCTGGTCGTCGCCGAGCGCGATCTCGAACCGGAAGTCGGCGAGCCGGGTCGCGGTGAAGACGCCGGTCGCGGACTTGTCGAACTCCCCCGGGTCGGCCGTGCCGCCCTCGCTGCCGAGTCGCACCCGCACCCGGAGCCGACGTTCCTCGATGCCCTGCAGCTCCGCAGGCAGCAGCACGTTGACGCCGGCCTCGGCGATGGTCGACGCGTCACGGATGAGCTCGGCCGCCTGTGCCGGGTCCAGCGTCAGTGACGTCGGCGCGGCGTCGCTGAGGACGGCGTCGAGCGGTGGGTAGATCCTCGCCGCGTGGGCCAGCGCCCGCACCAGCGCCTCCTGCGGGTTCTGCACGCGCTGACCGTCACGCTCGATCGGCCCTGACGCCTGCCAGACCTCGGCCGCCGGCAGGACGGCGTCGGCGGCGCGCCCCACCTGCAGGAGCAACTCGAGCGTCCACGGGTGGTCGACGCGCTGCGACAGCGACTCGACCTCGGGCGGCACGAGCCGGATGGCGAGGTGGCCCGCCGCCTGGCGATCGTCCCCGAGCAGCGGGGCTGCCCACTCGTCGACGGCCTCGGCGAGCTCGTCGGTCCGGACGCGCTGGCGGATGACGACGGGGTCGTCGCCGTGCAGTGCCAGCGGCCACGCCTCCGACCACGGCCGCTGCACGCGGGGACGGCGGGCGATCAGGTCGGGCCGGCGCCCCGCACGCGCGCAGCTGTCGGCCACGGCGTCGAAGAAGCGCAGGAGCAGCGCCCGCGCGGACACGATCGAGTCCCCACCGGGCGTCCGGATCGCGTGGGCCACGGGCGGGAAGCGTGCGGCGAGGGCGTCGAGGCGACCGTCGTCCAGGGGCAGGCAGCGCCAGTACGCCACGGCCGACTCCCCGTGGTCGAGCGGGCGCAGCAGCGGCACGATCCGGCCCGCGACCACGTGCTCGAGCGCGAGCTTCGCGGCCTGGCTCCAGGCGATGACGGCTTCGGACGGCCGGCTCCACCCCGGCTGGTCCTCCGCGTGCAGCGATGCCAGTACCCGCAGGGTCGGCAGCAGCGCCAGCTCCCTGGCCGTGTGGTCGACCGGCACGAGCCCACCGTCGTCGCCCCGGGCGATCGACGGGAACGTCGTCTCGTCTCCGACCGGCAGGCCGAGGCGTTCGAGGCCCGTCGTGAGGTCGTCCGCCCCGAACGCGAGGAACGTCGAGGCCCCGGGCACGTCGTCGTCCGGGCGGAAGGTGAGCAGCACCGACGGCGTCGTCACGCGCTCGACGACGTCGGTCTCCACGGCCGGCCCCTGCTCTACAGCCCCGGACGCGCGTCCGGAACCCTCCACGGTAGCCCACACGGTCTGGCCGGGCGTGATGCGGAATGGCGGGCATCAGGCCGGGCGTTTCGGTGGCCGAGGAGGACGCGCATGACCAACTGGGCCGACGCGTTGCCGAGCCCGATCGGGTTCGTCCTCTCCGGCGGCGCGACGCTGGGCGTGCTGCAGGTGGGCATGCTCGAGGCCCTGGCCGAGCGCGGCATCGCGCCAGACCTCGTCGTCGGCACGTCGATCGGGGCACTCAACGGTGCGGTCCTCGCCTCGGCGGGCTCGGTGGAGGTGGCGGCGAGGCGGCTGGCCGAGGCATGGGAGGCGCAACGGAGCAGCGACGTCTTCCCGGGCAGCCGGATCATGCAGGCGACGCGGCTCGCGCGGGGCCTGTCGATCTTCCCCGACGACGGGCTTCGCACGATCATCCGGTCGAGCCTGTCGGAGGAACGGATCGAGGAGTTGCGACTCCCCTTCGGTGCGGTCGTGACCGAGGCGCGGACCGGACACCCCCGGCTCGTGACGAGCGGGGAGCTCACCCCCGCGTTGCTGGCGTCGGCAGCGATCCCCGCGGTCTTCCCGCCGGTCCGCATCGGCCAGCAGGACTACTGGGACGGCGGTGTCGCGTCGAACGTGCCGCTGAAGGCGGCCCTGCACCTGGGCGCACGGTCGGTGGTCGTGCTCGACGTCGGCGACCTGTGCCACCGCCGCGAGACTCCTGCGGGGGTGGCGGAGACGATCCTCACGGTGTTCTCGACCGCGATCCGCCAACGCGTCCTCGTCGAGGCGCCGGCCGTTTCGGCCGAGGTCCCGGTCCTGTACCTGCCGCGGCCCTGCGTCACGGACCGCGGCCCGCTCGAGCTCCGCGACGCCGCCCGGCTCATCGGCGAGTCGCACGACCTCGTCGCGACCTTCCTCGCCTCCGTCGACCCACCGTCAGCGGGGTCGATGGCCGGCGAGGTGCATCACCATGACGTGAACCTCTCGACGCTGTGAGCTCACGACCAGCGGGCACGCGCAGGACGGCGCTTCACACACGCGCCTCGATCCAGTCACACAGCCGCTCGATCCGTTCGGGCAGGTCTTCGAATGCGGCCGGGGTGCGCTCGCCATGGCCGGCGAAGATCCACCGGAACGTGTGCTCGCGGCCGAGGCGGCGCAGGGACCGTCCCTGTTCCTCGAGTGAGAACCAGGCCTGGCGGACGAACACGCCGAGGTCCTGCCGCCGACGGCTCCAGAAGAGGCTGTCGCCCGTGAAGAGGTACTCGTCGTCGACGACGAAGGCGACGCTGCCACGGGTGTGGCCGGGCACCGGGACCGCACGAACGCCCGGGCAGATCTCGATCGGGTCCGTGCCGGCCATGATCCGGGTGGCGTAGGGCGCGGCCTCGCGGTCGAGCTCGTGGATCCAGACCTCGGCGCCGAAGTGCTCGGCGTAGCGGTCGGCATCCGCGACGTCGTCGCGGTGGGTCAGCAGCACATGGGCGATGCCACCGAGGGCCTCGACGGGCTCGAGGAGCTGGCGGGTCCAGCGGGGCGCGTCGACGAGGAGGTTGCCGTCGGGGCGCTCGACCAGGAAGGAGTTCGCGCCGAAGCTGTCGGGCGAGTTGAAGCCCATCAGGTGCACCGGCCCCTCGAGGTGGAGGGGATACAGGCCGGACGGTCGCTTCCGCGGTGGGTCGGCCTTGATCGAGTTGGTCGGGCAGATGAGCGCGGCGAGCCACATCTGCTCGAGCTCGTCATCCGTCTGGGGCTGGCGGACGACGACGGACTGCCCATCCTGCTCGCCGAACAGCGCCGGCGCGCGCTGGCGGCTCGCATCGCAGTTGATGCAGCGCGTGTCGACGTAGAAGTCACCGTCGACGTTGGCAGGGTGGCGGTCAGCACGGGCCATCGGCATCCCCCTCGGCGCAGCCGTCAGCGACCGTAGCGCCCAACCCGAGGGCGTCCCCGCGCGGTCAGGCGCGCTGCACGTGCCAGGCCGCCATCGGGCCTCGGCCCTTGATGTCGACGTCCCCGCACGCGACGAAGGCCAGGTCCTCGGCCCCGTCCAGCGACTCGACGACCGCCCCGGTCGCGAGCATGGTCCCCGGCTCGGCGAGCGATTCGATGCGGCTGGCGACGTTGACGGTGTCGCCCCAGAGGTCGTACGCGAAGCGCTTCGTGCCGACGACCCCCGCGACGACCGGTCCGGTGTTGACGCCGACGCGCAGGCCGATGGTCTGGCCGACCTCCTCGGAGAAGGCAGCGATCTCGTCGAGCATGTCGAGGCCGAGCCGGACGATCGCCTCGACGTGGTCGTCACGCGGGTCAGGCACGCCGGCGGCCGCCATGTAGGCGTCGCCGATCGTCTTGATCTTCTCGACCTCGTGGCGCTCGACGAGCGCGTCGAAGCGCCGGAAGAGGGCGTCGATGTAGTTGACCAGCGCACCCGGCGACATGACGGCGGACCAGCGCGTGAAACCGACGACGTCCGCGAACAGCACCGTCGCCTCCGCGCCGTCGGCGATGATCTCGTCACCCGCCTTCAGCCGCTCGGCGATGGGCGCCGGCATCACGTTGACCAGCAGGGCGTCCGCACGCGCACGCTCGCGGTCGATGACCAGCTGCTGCACGAACGAGGTGCGGTTCATCGACTCGACCAGCGCCGTGGCGATGACGCCCCACACGGCCGCGACCGCGTGGATGACGACGACGAACACCGCGACACCGACCGTGACGTCCATGACGGCGAGCACGAGGAGTGCGCCCACGAACGTCAGGGTGTTGAAGCCGACCGACCGTCGGACCCGCCACCGTCCGATCGCGCCAGCACTCAGCGGGAAGATCGCGTTGTAGGTGAGGTAGAGCCACGACCCCGGCTCCTCGGCGACCGCGCTGAGGAGGTAGAAGACGACGACCACGGCGTACGTGCCCCAGAACGCCCACTCGTCGTAGACACGACGTGAGAACCAGCTGCGGTCCATCAGCAGGTAGACCGTGACCCAGACCGGCACGATGACGCCGAGCCTGAGCGCGAGCGCCAGCTCGAGCACGTCCGGGACCACGTAGACGTCGACGACCGCGAAGGCAGCTCCGGTGACGGCGAGGAGCCCGGTGACCTTCTTGAGCGAGGGGCGGATCTGGTCGTCGTAGACGTGGTCGCGGTAGTCGGCCTCGAGCTCGCGGTCGTCGAACTCCAGCGTCAGCGGACGCTGCGAATCCGGGATGTTCCGCCGCAGCTCGATCGCGTCCACCTCAGCCCGCCACGACGTCGCTGAAGCCGGGACCGGTCGGCGCGTCGAGCTGGTCGATCGTGCAGGCCTCGGCGTCCTTGTCGGGACGCCACCGCTCGAACCGGCAGCCGTGCCGGAACTGGCCGTTGAGGGTCTGGTCGTAGCTGACCTCGAGCACCAGGCCCGGCGTCACGCCGTACCAGGTCATGTCCTTGTCGGGGCTCCAGCGGCTCGCCGGCCCGGCGACCCCGTCCCACCCCTCCTCGGCGTGGTCGCGGAACCGCTGCAGCAGCGGCCACAGGCGCTGCCGCTCCTCGTCCGGCAGGCCGGAGAGGTGGCCGACCGGGAACAGCTCGCCCTCGGCGTCGTACACGCCGAGCGAGAGCGACCCGACCTTGCTGCCGTCCTTGTGCTCGCGGAAGCCGAGCACCACGACGTCGACCGGGTGGCGAGGCTTGACCTTGAGCATCGCCCGCTCCCCGGCCTCGTAGGTGCCGTCGAGGCGCTTGCACACGATGCCCTCGCACCCGGCCGAGGCGTAGGCGTCGAACCAGTCGCGGGCGACCGCGACGTCGCCGGTCGAGGGCGTCACGTGCCACGGGTAGCCGACGCCATCGAGCAGCTCGACCAGCCGTTCTCGCCGCTCGAGGAAGGGGCGGCCCCGCAGGTCCTGGCCACCAGACGCGAGCAGGTCGAACGCCACGAGCTCCGCGGGGATCTCGGCGGCGAGCCTGAGGTTGCGCGAACGCGCCGGATGCAGGCGCAGCTGCAGCTGGTCGAACGCCAGGGCGTCGTCGACGACGATGACGACCTCGAGGTCGACGACCGTGCCGGCCGGCAGCGCGGGCAGGACCTCCTCGAACTCCGGGAAGTAGCGCAGCAGCGGCTTGCGGTTGCGCGAGTCGAGCCGCACGTCGTCGGACTCGTCCCCGCGCCAGGCCAGCGCCCGGAACCCGTCCCACTTGGGCTCGAACGCCCAGCCGCCGTCCGTCGGCAGGGACGCGCGGACGCGCGCCTCCATGGGGGCGACGGGCGGCTGGAACGGGTAGGCGGCCATGGCCGCGCACCGTATCGGCGCGGCCGGACGTGATGTCACGTCGAATCGATGGCGCCGCAACACGGGCGCAATGTGGGCCCACGAGCATCTCCTCGTTCCCGCTCACGAGGACACCGATGTGGACCTGCCAGACCCCAAGGTCGCGCTCATGCGGACCGTGCCCCTGTTCCGCGTGCTGCCCGACGCCTCGCTCACCGAGCTCGCACGCTGGCTCGACCTGGCCGAGGCCGTCCCCGGTCGACCTCTGCTCGTCCAGGGTGCCTACGACGTGCAGTTCGGGATCGTGGCGACCGACTGCCTGCACGTGCTGATGGCTGACGAGGTCATCGCCGAGCTGCGTGCGGGTGACGTGTTCGGCGAGATCGCGATGCTGTGGGGCGGGGCGCGGTCGGCCTCGGTCGTCGCGGCCGAGCCGAGTCGGCTGCTCGTCACCCACCGCCACGGGTTCAACGCGGTCCTCGACGCCGACCCGGCGATCCGCGGGACGGTCGAGGCCACCGCCCGTGCGAGGATGCGGTGGAACGGCGGGTACCGGGCGAGCTAGCCGTCAGTCGACCGGGCACCACGCGATGACGGGCGGCTCGACCGATCCCACGACCAGCCTCACCGGTGTCGTCGTGCCGTCGTCGAGCAGGACACGACAGCGTGACGGCACCTCACGCGCGAACGCCTCGCGGTCGCCGTCGTGGACGAGCTCGGACGGGTGCATCCCCACGACGCCTCCCGGCTCGCGCCCGAACAGCAGGAGGCTGCCGGTCGTGGCGAAGCTGATGTGCCCGTCCGCGTCGAGCACCGTGACGGTGACTCGCGGATCCGATGCCAGGAGCTTGCGCAGGGTCTGCTCGCGTACCGCGGTCGCCGCCATCGTGGCCAGCCTCTCGTCGACGTCGCTGTGCCATCCCCCCACTTCCCCGTCGGTCACCCGATGCCCGACCCAAGCATGCTGACAGCATGCTAGGGTCATCCCATGAGCAACATCCAGATCAAGGACGTTCCGGACGAGGTCCACGAGGAGTTGCGCCGCCGCGCCGCGGCCGCTCGTCGGACGATCCGCGACTACGTGCTCGACCTGATCGAGCGGGACCTCGCGATCGCTCGCAACTGGGAGGAACGACTCCGCTCGGTCGAGCCCGTCGCGCTCCCGGTAGACACCGCCGAGCTCGTACGGTCGGGACGCGAGGACCGCGACGGCGAACTCAGCGCCCGTGTGGCCGCCGAGGACCGCGACGAGTACCGGTGACCGCGGTGGTCATCGACGCATCCGTCGTCGTCAACGCCGTGATCGGACGTGACGCGGGGCGGCTCGCCGACGTGCTGAGCACGAGCGACGCACATGCACCCGAGCTCCTGTGGCCGGAGGTGCTGTCGGCCGTGACCCGGCTGCAACGCGCCGGGACGATGTCGCCCCGACGGACCGCCGATGCGCTGCAACTGGCGTGCGAACTGCCCATCACCAGCCATCCGCTGCGCGAACTGGTCCCCGCCGCCTACGCGGCGAGCCTGGGCCACTCCCCCTACGACGCGTTCTACGTCGCACTCGCGCACGTCCTCGACGCCGACCTCGTGACCGCCGACCGACGCCTGGCCGCCAGCGCCAACGTCGCCGTGCGGCTGCTGCCGCCGATCAAAGCGCGTGGTACCGACGGAGGATGACGACGTCGGCGACGAGGCTCTGCACGCCCCACAGGCAGAGCGCGATGCCGGCGATCGCCATGACCAGCACGACCGGGTCGCGCCAGCGCTCGTACCAGCCCCGGTCGATGGCCGCCTCACGGACGGCGAACCCGACGAGCGACGGGCCGTAGAGGATCAGCGCCGGCAGCGGGACGAGCGACGGGATCGACAGCAGCGCGAGTCGTCGCAGCGACCAGCGCGCGAACGGCCCGTCGGCCAGCCACTCGACCGCCAACTGCAGCAGCGTCCCGTACAGGAACGCGAGCAGCGCGAAGCTCCCGACCGTGACCCACAGCGGCCCGAGGAACCGGAAGTCGACGCCGTCGGTGTGGACCAGCATCGGCGTCGACGTTGCCGCCGCCACGAGCCCGGTCGCCGGCGCTCGGAACCACCGTGGCAGCCGCAGCACGACGGGCCGGGCGATGAGGTAGGCGCCGCCACCTACCACCCCGACGACAACGCCCGCGAACGCGATCAGGCCCAACGTGTCGCCGAGGTCGAAGACGCCGATGATGAAGCCGTCGTCGGACCGAAGGCCACGCACGCTCTCGCCCGACGTCAGCAGGATGACCCGCATCGCCAGCCGTGAGCCGATGCCCGTGACGGGGATGCCCACCCAGAGCCCCGCGACCAGCGCCGCGGCCAGCACCCGCAGCGCGCGATCGCCCCGCTGCCGGAAGCCGCTGACCTCCGGCGGCTGTTCATCGGCGACCGGCGGCGCGAGATCCACGGACCCCCCGATCGTCGTGGACTCCCGCCACCATACGCCCGGGAACGCGCGACGGGGAGGCCCGAAGGCCTCCCCGGCGCGTCTGCCCACCAGAGGTGGTCTTGGCTGGCCTAGAACTCCTCGTCGAACGCGACGTCACCGCTCACGCCGACCTGGTACGCGGAGACGGTGCGCTCGAAGAAGTTGCTGAGCTCCTGCACGTCCTGCAGTTCCATGAAGTCGAGCGGGTTCTTGGTCCCGAACGACTTCTCGAGCCCGAGGATCTGCAGGCGCTGGTCGGCGACGAACTCGAGGTAGCCGCGCATGTCCTGCAGGGGCAGGCCGGGCACACCGTCGCTGAGGAGGTCCTCGGCGAACGCGTGCTCGACCTCCACGGCCTCCTCGATCATGTCGCGGATCCGGGTACTGAGGTCCTCGTCGAAGAGGTCAGGCTCCTCGGCGCGGACGGTCTCGATGACCTCGAACGCGAAGTTCATGTGCATCGACTCGTCACGGAACACCCAGTTCGTCCCCGCGGCCAGGCCGTTGAGGAGGCCCTTGCTGCGCAGGAAGTAGACGTAGGCGAACGCGGCGTAGAAGAACAGGCCCTCGATGCAGGCCGCGAAGCAGATGAGGTTCAGCAGGAACTGCTTGCGGTCCTCGCGGGTGCGCAGCTCGTCGAGGTGGAAGATCGAGTCGATGTACTTGAAGCAGAACTCGGCCTTGCGCTGGATCGACGGGATGTTCTCGATCGCCGCGAACGCCTGCTCGCGCGCCTTGATGTCAGGGATGTAGGTGTCGAGCAGCGTCAGGTAGAACTGGACGTGCACGGCCTCCTCGAACAGCTGCCGCGACAGGTACAGCCGGGCCTCCGGCGAGTTCACGTGCTTGTAGAGGTTGAGCACGAGGTTGTTCGACACGATCGAGTCGCCGGTCGCGAAGAACGCGACGAGGCGGTGGATCATGTGGCGCTCGCTCGGCAGGAGCTTGCGCTGCAGGTCGACGATGTCGTCGGAGAAGTCGACCTCCTCGACCGTCCAGGTGTTCTTGATGGCGTCCCGGTACATCTCGTAGAAGGCCGGGTAGCGCATCGGGCGCAGCGTCAGGTTCAGGCCCGGGTCGAGCAGGTTGCCCGTGGCCTCGACCTGGTGCTTGCTGGCGCTGTCCAGCACCTCGACCGGATCGTCGTCGAGTACCCGTGCGGCGGCGCTGTTCGGCGGCGGCGTCATCTGTTCCTCCTGGCTCCGTGGTGTCGTTCGTGTCGCGCGTGCCGCGCCGTCAGTCGCAGGCCTCGCAGGCCTCGGGGTTCTCGAGCGAGCAGGCGAGCGCCTCCTCGTCCGTGAACTCCTTCTTCTTGGCCGTGCTGTCGCTCGTGGTCGTCTGGTTGATGCGCGTGGCGGGACGCGAGCGGAGGTAGTAGGTGGTCTTGATGCCCTTCTTCCACGCGTAGAGGTACATCGAGCTGAGCTTGCCGATGGTCGGCGTCTCCATGAACAGGTTGAGCGATGCCGACTGGTCGATGAAGGCGCCGCGGTCGGCCTGCATGTCGATCAGGGCCCGCATCGGGATCTCCCACGCGGTGCGGTAGCGCTGCCGCATCTCCTCGGGGATCTCGGTGATGTGCTGGATCGAGCCGTTGCCGCGCTTGATCTCGTTGATCATGCGCTCGTTCCACAGCCCCATCGCCTGCAGCTCGCGGACGAGGTACTTGTTGATCTGCATGAACTCGCCGGACAGCGTCTCGCGCTTGAAGAGGTTGCTGACCTGCGGCTCGATGCACTCGTAGGCACCCGAGATCGACGCGATCGTCGCGGTCGGCGCGATCGCGATCATCAGCGAGTTGCGCAGGCCGTACTTGCGGACGCGCTCGCGGATCTCCTCCCAGCGGTCCGGGTCGGAGGGCGCGACGCCCCAGAGGTCGAACTGGAACTCACCCTTGGCCGCCCGGGTCTCGGCGAAGCCCTCGTGCGGGCCGTCCTGGCGGGCGAGCTCGGACGAGGCCCACATCGCGTTGAAGTAGATCTCCTCGGCGATGCGCTTGCTGAGCTCACGCGCCTCCTCGGAGTCGAAGACCAGCCCGAGCTTGAAGAACACGTCCTGCAGGCCCATGACGCCGAGGCCCACGGGGCGCCACTTGGCGTTGGAGTTGGCCGCCTCGTCCGTCGGGTAGAAGTTGATGTCGATCACCCGGTCGAGGTACGGGATCGCCGTACGCGCGATCGCACCGAGCTTGGCGAAGTCGAACTCGCCGTCGATGACGCACTGCCCGAGGTTGATCGAGCCGAGGTTGCAGACCGCCGTCTCGGGCTGCGACGTGACCTCGAGGATCTCCGTGCACAGGTTGCTGAGGTGGATGACGTTGCCGGGCTCCCCGGTCTGGTTGGACTTGAGGTTCGACGCGTCCTTGAAGGTCATCCAGCCGTTGCCGGTCTGGGCGAGGGTGCGCATCATCCGGCTGTAGAGCTGGCGCGCCGGGACCTGGCGCTCGTACAGCCCGTCCTCCTCGGCCTTGGTGTAGGCGGCCCGGAACTCATCGCCGTACAGGTCCACGAGGTGCGGGACCTTCTTCGGGTCGAACAGCGACCACTGCCAGTCCTTCTCGACCCGCTCCATGAACAGGTCGGGCACCCAGTTGGCCAGGTTGATGTTGTGGGTGCGCCGTGCCTCGTCGCCGGTGTTGTCGCGCAGCTCGAGGAACTCCTCGATGTCGGCGTGCCAGGTCTCGAGGTAGATGCAGGCCGCGCCCTTGCGGCGCCCGCCCTGGTTGACCGCCGCCACGGAGGAGTCGAGGACCTTCAGCCACGGCACGATGCCGTTGCTGAGGCCGTTGGTGCCGCGGATCAGCGAGCCACGCGAGCGGATGCGCGAGTAGCTGAGGCCGATGCCCCCGGCGTGCTTGGACAGCCGCGCGACGTCCGTGTAGCGACCGTAGATCGCGACGAGGTCGTCCTCGGGAGAGTCGAGCAGGTAGCACGACGACATCTGCGGGTGGGTCGTGCCCGAGTTGAACAGCGTCGGCGACGACGGGAGGTAGTCGAGCGAGCTGATCAGCTCGTAGAAGCGGATCGCCTCGTCGGGGTTGGTCGACAGGCCGCAGGCGACGCGCAGGAAGAAGTACTGCGGGTGCTCGATGACCGTGCGCTCGGTGGGGTGGCGCAGCAGGTAGCGGTCGTAGACGGTGCGGAGGCCGAAGAACTCGAACAGCCAGTTGCGCTCGAGCAGGATCGCGTCGTTGAGCTTGCGGGCGTTGGCCATGACGAAGTCGTACGTCTCCTGGCCGATGATGCCCTGCTCGTAGCCGACCTCGACGGACTGCGAGAACGAGTGGATGTTCTGGTTCGAGACCTCCTTGTCGATCGTGGTCGCCAGCAGCCGCGCCGCGAGCCGCGAGTAGTTGGGCTCCTCGACGATCAAGGCGGCCGAGGTGCGGATCGACAGCGCGTCGAGCTCCTCGGTGGTCGAGCCGTCGACGAGGCCCGAGATCGTCCGCGTGGCCACGCGCATCGGGTCCACCCCGTCGAGGCCCTGCGCACAGCGGGAGATCGCGCGCACGATCTTGTTGACGTCGACGGGTTCGAGCTCGCCGTTGCGCTTGCGCACCTTCATCGGCGAGCCGGTGTCGGTCGCCGCATCCGGCGTCGCCCCGGCCTGACCCGCCTGGTCCGCCTGACCTGCCTGACCTGCCTGGGGCAGTTCCTTGGTGTCCTCTGGCTTGACCTCGATGCTGCTCACGTGGCTCTCCCTGCGTGGTGGCCGGCCGGTCCCAGCGGCGGCCAGTCGCTGTGCGTCGCTGCTGCGGGCCTCCAGTGAGCGGCTCGATGGCCGGTCAGGTGGAGGCGAAGCTCCCTGTGGCGCTCCCCGGCCCGTGAACCACAACATGTTGTGGTCTGCGCCGGATCTCGCCCCTAGATGTGGTGAATAACACACGTGTAGTCACACGTTTGTCAAGCGTTCTCGACGGCTCGGTGGAGGTGGATGAACCTGCCAACGCGGCCTCGTCGGGCGCCTCAGGCCGCGCAACGCGCCAGGACCGCCACTCAGGGTCGGCGGAACCGATCCGCGGGTCGTGCGCGCAGCGCATCGGGTGTTCGGCCCGTTGCCCACGTCGGCTGGTCCGTATGGGCTGGCCCGTTCACTCGCGGACGAGCTCGAGGTGTGGGGTGGTCGCGCGGTGCCGCAGCAGTGCCGTGGGGTGGCGCAGGCGCGCGGCGCGCTCCTCCTCCGAGATGGACCCGGAGTCGACCGCCTGGAGGTGGCGGGTCGCGAGGGCCGCCTCGCGGATCGTCGGGTCGTCGCCGAGGCGGCGCCACCAGGCACGCGTCATGAACATCGACACCACCCTGGCGTCGTGCTCGGTCTCGCGTGCCATGCGTCGTCCTCCGGCTCGCGCTACCCAACGAGCGAGGACGGGCGAGGTGACGCGGCCCGCTCAGCGCTCGGCGGGCAGCGGGACGCGGGATCGGGCGCCGAGCGCCTCGAGATCGCCGCCGATCGAGGTGACGAGCACGTCGACGTCAGGAGACGCGTCGCGGTCGCCGGTCACGGCCAGGCTGAGGGTGCCGTCGTAGGACAGCAGTGAGACGGTGATGGCGACGTGCTCCGCGATGGGCACGAACGGGTAGGCCGCCAGCATCTGCCGGCCGAGCGCGTACAGGGGGACCTGCGGCCCCGGGACGTTGGTGACGAGGGTGTGCAGCCGATGGTGCCCGAGTCGGCGCAGCGCCCCGGACCCCGCCCGCAGCCCGAGCTCGAGGATCGGCGACGGCACGTGGTTGGCCAACGACAGCAGCCGTTCACCGACCTCGGCGTCGCCCTGCCGCTTGTGTCGCCGCATCTGGTCGCGCACCTCGCGGACACGCTCGTGTCGGTCGTCGAGGCCAACCGGGAGTTCGACGAACAGGATCGAGACGCGGTTGTCGAGCCCGTGCTCGCCCTCGCGGCGCACGTTGACGGGCACGCCGCACCGCAGGGTCAGCTCGGGCGCAACCTCCTCCTCTCGGTGCCGCAGGAGCGTCCGGAAGCCACCGGCCACGGCGGCCAGGGCAACGTCGTTCACGGTCGCGTCATGTCCGCGGGCGACCTCCTTCACGCTGTCGAGGTCCACGCGGACCGCATCCCAGGCGCGGTGGCTCCCGAGCGGGGCATTGACACTCGTGACGCGGTTGGGGGCGAGCACGTGGAGGAACTCGGCGCTGCCCCGGGCGAACCGCGCCGCCGCCCCCGCGCTGCGCACCGGGTGGCGGGCTGCGCGCTGCGCCATCCCGGCGACGGCCGCTGGCCGGGTGGCGGCGGCGCGGGCGAGCTCGGCGGCCGACCCGGTGAGGCGGCTCGCCAGGCGCGGTGAGGGCGCGGGCTCCCAGCCGTCGTCGGGCGGGTAGAGGGGCTCGGGGGTGGCATCGAGCACGAGCGCGAGCAGGTTGACCCCCGCGACACCGTCGACCATGGCGTGGTGGACCTTGCCCAGGATCGCCCACTGCCCGCCCGGCAGCCCCTCGACCATCCAGAACTCCCACAGGGGCCGTGTCCGGTCGAGCTCCTGGGAGACGACGCGCTCGAACAGCGCCCGCAGCTCGGCCCAGCCTCCCGGTGGCGGGACCGCCGTCCGCCGCACGTGGTAGTCGAGGTCGATCTCCGGGGCGTCGACCCAGACGGGTCGGACGAGGTCGAGCGGTGCACGCTGCACGACCTGGCGGCACCGCGGCACGAGCGGGAGCTTGCGCCGGATCGCGTCCCGCAGGTCCGCGAGCGACGGTGGTGGTCCCTCGAAGACCGTCACCGACGCGATGTGCATGTGGTCGTGGCCCTCCTCGACGTCGAGGAACCACGATTCGAGCGGCTGGAGCTGATCGGGCACGGCCTCCCCCCTTCGTCTGGGAGGCAACCGCAGGCGGTGCGGCGGCAGGAGGGGCCTTCGGCCCGGCCCGTTGCGGACCCTCGGCCGCTAGAGGCGCGAGCGTGACTGCGCGGCCGCGGTCCCGAAGACGCCCTTGGCCATCGTCGAGGGCTCGGCGTCACGCCGGGCCTCGTTGACCGCAGCGTGGGCCTCGAGCGCGGCGGGATCGTCGGGGTCGGCGTTGACCGCGAACTCGGCGAGGTGCCCGGCGACGCGGAGCTCGCCACGCCCGACCGCGGCGAGGGCGCGTTCCGCGAGGGCGCGCACGCCGCCGGCCATGTCGGCCATCTCGCGAGCGAGCACGTGGTCGGCAGCCGGCTTGAGGCTCGCGGGGTTGCCGTCGAACCAGCCCCCGTAGAGCCGCCAGATGTTGCGGACGATGAACTCCGGGTCGTCGTAGACGGGCTGCAGGTACGGCTGGGTCCGAAGCTCGGGGGGCACCTCGACGGCATGCAGGATCGTGTTCAGCCGCTCACCACGGTTCATGAGCTCGAGCGTCTGGTCGTTGAGGGACTGCAGCAGCGCTGCCGTGTCCTCGAGGACCTCCTTGACCCGCTCCTCCCCCACGACCGGGTAGCCGTGGCCGGGCAGGAGCAGCCGCGGCCGCAGCTCGGCCATGTCGCGCAGCGCGTCGGCCCACTCGGCGGCGTAGCGCTGCGCCTTGGCCGGGTTGCCCGCATTGGGCACGGCCCAGATGAAGAGGTCTCCGGTGCACAGGATCCGCTGCTCGGGCAGCCAGGTCCACGTGTGGTCGTCCGTCTCGCCGCGATCGTGGGTCAGCTGGAACTCGATGTCGCCGACGTCGAGCAGGTGCATGTCGGTGAAGGTCTCGTCCGGGAACCGGTACTCGGTCGGCCACTGCGGCTCGAGGCCGACGATGCCGAACTGGCGCAGGTTGATGTGGCCGTTGTAGCCGGCCGTCATGATGTAGCGCCAGAACCGGCGGGGCAGGTTCTCGTGCCCGATCACCTCGGGAGGGGCCCAGCCCTCGCGCTCGGCCTCCTCGTCGAAGGCATCGACGCCGAAGACGTGGTCGATGTGGCCGTGGCTGTAGATGACCCTGCGCACGGGCGCGGACGACCACCGCCGGACCTCGTCGAAGACGTGCTGTGCGCTGAAGGGGCTGCCCGAGTCGACGAGCACGAGCCCGTCGCCCGTGTCGAACACGTACACGTTGCTGACGACCTGGATCGCGGCGACGCCGTCCTCGAGCTCCTCGAGCGGCCGGAAGCCGCCCGCGAAGTCGACCGGGTGGGCGTCCACGATCGACACCTCGCCCTTCCACAGCCGTTCGGCCGTCTCGAGGAACCCGCTCATGCTGCTCTCCGTGACGTCGGCTCGAAGTAGGGGAACGCGTGTCGCGTGTCGAACCCTAGGGGCGAGCGGTCATCCGGGGGGAGGTCGTCTGGGGATGCTCGACAGGGACATCAAGCTCTACCTGCCATTCATCGTCTTCGTG
>JBFHRB010000003.1:0-38501 GCA_041591915.1 Nitriliruptorales bacterium | reverse complement strand
GCAACCGCCGTACCACCAGAGTGCTTCGCCAACGTCGACGTGATCGCCGCCGTCAACGTGGTCTTGCCATGATCAACGTGACCGATCGTCCCGATGTTCATGTGCGGCTTCGTCCGCTCGAACTTCTCCTTGGCCATCGTGGAGAGCTCCTGTGTTTCCGCGCGTGCGCGGGTCGTCGTCTGATTGGGTTCTGGGGTGCAGCGAGGCTAGTCAACGCCGGACCGGCGGCGCGGGGCCAGTTGGATCCGGTGTCACGTAGCGGCGGGTGGACTCGAACCACCGACACAGCGATTATGAGCCGCTTGCTCTACCTCTGAGCTACGCCGCCCTGTTGTGGGCACGGCACGTCACCGACGTGCCGCAGAGCCCCCGCGCGGAATCGAACCGCGGACCCCATCCTTACCATGGATGTGCTCTGCCGACTGAGCTACAGGGGCGTGTGGTGGTGGGAGCAGGATTTGAACCTGCGAAGCATAAGCAACCGGTTTACAGCCGGTCCCCTTTGGCCACTTGGGTATCCCACCGGGTGCCCAGTGGTGACCGGGCGGGTGCGGATGGTACGGGCGCCTGAGATGCCGAGCAACACGAGCGCCGACCGGGCACGCCCTCCGCACGGGCACGCCGAACCGGCCAGCGGCGCGGATCAGCCCTCGACGGTCGCCAGGACCACGTCGGGGTAGCCGTTCGCCTCGAGCGTGCGGAAGATGAAGGGCATCAGCGGCCCGATGTCGGTGGACGGCGGGACCGTCTCGAAGTTGAACCGGCTGATGATGCCCAGGGCCTTGCCCGTCGCGTCGTGCAGCAGCGGTGCACCGCTGTCCCCCGGGACGGCCGGCATGTCGACGATGAACTCGTCCTCCGTCCAGTCCATCAGCGCGCCGAAGCGGTCGCGGGTGAGCGAGTTCTGGCCCAGGACCATGCCGTAGCCGTGAAGGTCGACGAGGTCGCCGACGGCGAGGTCGTCGGTCGTGATGGCGCCGTACGGGCCGTCCCATCCGAGCATCTTCGGGTTGGCGTGCGCCTCGACGCCCGGGTAGAGCTGGATCAGCGAGAAGTCGACCGCGCTGCCGATGTCGTCCGAGTCGAACACCACCGCGCCGATCGGCGCGGCGAAGCCGTCGACCCGGACCTTCTCGCCGACCTCGTCGGTGCAGTGCGCGGCGGTGCCGGCGTAGACGGTGGGGACGGGGCTCGGCTCCTCGGGCGTCGGGTAGACCTCCTCGTAGAAGAGCCAGTTGAGCGTGCACCCACCGATGCTGGCCCCCGGGCGGATCGGGGCCGACTCGTCCCCGAATGCCGGGCGCACGGGCTCCCCGCCACCGGTCGGCGCAGGAGTGGCGGCGACACCCGCCGCCAAGGCGAGGACGAGGAGGGCGAGCAGGGGGCGGCGCACGGTGGGCTCCGAGGGAGAGAGGTCGATGGCGTACTTCGACACTCGCCTCGCGGTCCCCTGCCCTACCGTGCCCGCGATGCCGAGGCGTGCTCCGCCCTGGTGTGGATCCCGGGCGTCACCTCTGCACCCGGCTGGACGAACGTAGCCCCCGCTGCTTGCCTTCCCGCCTCGCGCTCCCAACGCCCCCGAACCGACACGAGAGGTCCCGCCGTGGCCGAGTCCAGCTTCGACATCGAGGCCAACGTCGACCGCCAGGAGGTCGACAACGCCATCAACCAGGCCGCCCGCGAGGTCTCCACTCGCTACGACTTCAAGGGGACCGACACGGTCGTCGAGTGGAGCGGTGAGGGGATCCGGGTCGAGTCCTCCACGGAGGAGCGCGCGAACGCGGCCCTCGACGTGCTGCAGTCGAAGTTCGTCAAGCGCAAGGTCTCGCTCAAGGCCATGGACACCAGTGACCCGCAGGAGGTCGGTGGCGGCCGATCGAGGATCGACATCTCCCTCCGGACGACGCTCGACAAGGAGCTCGCGAAGGAGATCGTGAAGCAGGTGAAGGCCTCGAAGCTCAAGGTCGGGGTGACGAACATGGGCGACAAGGTCCGGGTGTCCTCGAAGAGCCGCGACACCCTCCAGGAGATCATCGCGCTGGTGAAGGCCCAGGACTACGACGCGCCCCTCGTGTTCACCAACTACAAGTGAGCGCGTCCGACTGGACCCCACGACTCGCCACCGTCATGGTCGACGTCAACGACCTCGACGCGCCGGTGCGCTTCTGGAAGGGGCTCCTGGGCGTCGGCGAGGCCTACCGCTCCGCGACCTACGTGTTCCTCGAGCCGCAGGCCGAGGGCGGCGTCAACCTCGCGTTCCAGCGCGTACCGGAGGCGAAGGCCAACAAGAACCGGGTCCACGTCGACCTCCACCTCGACGACCTCGATCGGGGGCTGAAGCAGGTCGCCGCGCTGGGCGGCACGGCCGTCCGGGAACACGAGGTCGGCGGATACCGCTGGTGGGTGTGCGAGGACCCGGTCGGGAACGAGTTCTGCCTGGTCGGGTCGGCCCCCGCCTGAGGCCAACCCCCCGCCGCGACAGGTCCGAACTGCTCCGGGAAGGAGCCACGCCGTGCCCGAGGGCCACACGATCCACCGCCTCGCGCGGGACCACCAGCGCTGGTTCCGAGGCGAGCGTGTGGCCGTGTCCTCACCTCAGGGCCGTTTCGACGGCGCGTCCGCGCTCGACGGCGGCACCTTCGAGCGGGGAGAGGCGTACGGCAAGCACCTCTTCCACCACTTCGAGTCCGGGCTGATCACCCACGTCCACCTCGGGCTGTTCGGGCGCTTCTTCACCCACGACGCGCCCCCTCCCCCGCCCCGGGACACCTGCCGCATGCGCGTGGCCAGCGGCGGGCGAGCCGTCGACCTGGTCGGCGCGACGATCTGCGAGGTCGTCGACGAGGACGGACGGGCCGCCATCGTGGCGCGACTCGGCCCCGACCCACTCCGACGGGACGCGGACCCGGGCCGGGCGTTCGCGGCGCTGCAGCGACGGTCCGTCGGGATCGGGCAGGCACTGATGGACCAGAAGGTGCTCGCGGGCGTGGGCAACGTCTACCGAGCCGAGGTCCTGTTCGTCCATGGCATCCACCCCGACCGTCCGGCGAACGCCATCACGAAGGGCGAGTGGGACGGGATGTGGGAGACGCTCGTCGCCTGGATGCGCGACGGCGTTCGGACCAAGCGGATCGTCACGGTCGATCGCCAGGAGGTCGGGATACCGACGGGGCGCATCCCCAAGCGGCTCTCGCGCTACGTCTACAAGCAGGAGCACTGCCTGCGCTGTGGCGACGAGGTCCGGCGCTGGGACATCGCGGGCCGCTGGGCGTACGCCTGCGAGGGGTGCCAGGTCATCTGATGAACGAAGCCGTTGCCGCACCTGCCGACCTGGATGACGAGTTCGTCCCGCGACTGGCGCTCGCCATCGCGTTCGCGCGCTACGCGATCCCACTGATCGCGCTGCCGTTCATCCCCCTGCTGTTCCCCGATCACATCGAGTCGCTGCTCCTCATCAAGCCCACCAAGGACGTCGTCCTTGCATCCGGCTGGCTGACGCGCATCGGCCGGGCCAACGGCGCCCTCGCCTTCGCCGCGTACCTGCCGCTGATGCTGTTCGCCAACTGGGCCTTCTTCTTCGTGGGCCGCGCCTACGGCGAGCGACTCCGCCGCGGCGAGGGGCCCGGCTGGCTGACCCGGGCCCTGCCGCCCGATCGCTTCGACATCGCGGACCGCGTGCTCGTCGCGCACGGACCGGCGATCGCCGTGATCGGGCGCGTGGCGGCGCTGCCCCCGACCATCCTCGCGGCCGCAGCCGGCACCTCCGCCATCGAGACCCGCCGCTACCTCCTCGCCGATGCCGCCGGAGCCGTCATCGCCTTCGGCACGACGTTCTCCGCCGGTCTCGCGCTGGGCGAGGCCTACCAGCGGGCTGGCCTCTGGCTCAGCGCCGCCAGCCTCCTGCTGATGCTCGGCCTCGTGGCCGTGCTCGCACGCTGGGTTCGGCGGGCAGCCGACGCGCATGCACGCGCCGAGGATCGCGACGAGCACTGACGCCGTCGCTCAATGACTCAGCCGAAGATGGTCTGGTTCGGCCCGAGCTGGCCCATCTCGCGCGCCATCTGCTCCAGGCGCGCGATGCGCTCGGGGATCGGCGGGTGCGTGCGGAACAGGCTGCCGAAGCCCTGGGCCACGCGGCCGCCGAAGGGCGCGGAGATGTACATGTGCTGGAAGGCGCTGCTCGTCTCGGCCGGGGTCCCGCCCAGGCGCAGCCGACGCGGGTCGTTGTTGCCAGCCTCGAGCTTGCGGAGCGCGCGTGCGAGACCGAGCGGGTTGCCGGTCAGCTCTGCGCCGGTCTTGTCGGCGAGCTGCTCGCGCGAGCGGGTCACCGCGGTCCTGATGATGACCGCCGCGAGCGGGGCGAGGAAGATCATGAAGATGCCACCGAGTGCCCCGCCCTCGCGGTCCCGCCCACCCCCACCGAACCAGAAGGCCATGCGCGCGAGCATCGTGATCGCGGCCGCGATGGTCGCAGCAACGGACCCCACGAGGATGTCCCGGTTGTAGACGTGCTGCAGCTCGTGGGCCAGGACGCCCTCGAGCTCCTCGTGGGTCAGGGCCTCGTACAGCCCGCGGTTGACGCACACGACCGCGTTCTTCGGGTTGCGACCGGTGGCGAAGGCATTGAGCTGGGGCGAGGGGCTCATGTACAGCGCCGGCATCGGCTGGCCGGCCTTGGTGGCGAGGTTGCGGACGATCTCGTGGATGTCGGGGGCCTGGTGCTCGTCCACGGGCTCGGCACGCGCCATCCTGACGGCGATCCTGTCGCTGAAGAAGTAGCTGACGCCGTTCATGACGACGGCGAACCCGAACGCCAGGACGAGGCCGCTCTGGCCGCCGTAGTAGTCCCCGATGAACAGCAACAGGCCGCTGAGGCCACCCAGCAGCAGGACGGTCTTCACGCTCTTGAACATCGGGCCACGAACCTCCGGGAGGACACGCTGGTCAGGTGTCAGCACCTGCTTCAACGATGGTTCGAGGGTAGGCGTTCCCTGGCCGGGTCCGTCTGGCCGGTGGCCGGTGGCCGCCCGTCAGCGAGCAGCCCGAAGAAGGCCTGGCACCTCGGCTCGTTCCTCGGACACGGAACGTGGCGATGGCCCCGGACCGGGGTCCGGGGCCATCGGATGGGGGGCTGCTAGCTCAGTGCTGCGAGGGGGGTGCGGAGCCGGTAGAGGACGAGCCCCACCAGGAACATCGTGATCCCCATGACGATCGCGAAGGCGCTGAAGGCGTAGGCCAGGATCCCGAGACCGAGGCTCGTGGTCAGCGTGGTGGCGGTCAGCCAGCTCGCGCGGGCCTCGTTGGGAACCATGACCGCCTCACCGTTCTCGTCCAGGACGACGTTGCCGGCCTCGTCGAGCTGCGGGACCCGGCGGTCCATCTCGGCGTAGTACAGGCCCTCGGTCCGGTCGAGCTGGTGGTGGGTGATGATGTCGGACTGCGACCACATCGTGAACGGGCCGCGAACCGGGGTCTCCGCGATCACGGCGTCGTCCGGAGTGGTGATGTTCTGGTCGACCGCCTGGTCCCAGGTGTAGGCGGCACCGAAGATGCCCCCGAACACCGAGATGGCACCGACAACCATCGCGAAGATCGCAACCCAGGTCGCGAAGGGGTAGGTCTTCTTCTGCGGCGAGAGTTCGATGGCCTCCACGGCCAGACCCTCGACCTTCTTCTCGAGGAGCGTCGTCATTGCGATCGCCTCCCTTTCCTTGTCGTCTCCGGCAGCTCGTGACTGCCTTCGCTTGTCCGGCAGCTTGTGACTGCCTTCACAAGGGATTGTGAAGGAGTTCACAATCTCTTTCAGGGGCCGAAGTACCTGACGCAAGGGCCCAAAGGTCCCGACACAACACCCCGAGGCGAGGAAGTCCACAGGGGCGCCCCCGGAGCGGGGCGGACGCACGACCGCCCGAGCGAAGGGGCGGATGATTCCCGTAGGCGAGGCTGGTGTGGGTTCTCGGCTCGCCGCAGGGAGTCATGCGCCCCGAAGCGGACGCGTAGGCAAGTCGTGCGCCCCGAAGCGGGGCCCGTGCGTCGAGGTCTACCGAGCCGACCTCTACCGAGCCGCGATCTCGATCGCCGACGAGTACTGCGTGACGATGCCGGGCAGCAGTCCGAGGACCAGCGACACCAGCATCAGCACGGTGACGGCCGAGGCGAGGATGAAGCCCGGCGTGAGCGCCGGCGCGCCCTCACGGGGCTCGCGCATCCACATGATCCAGGCGACCCGCAGGTAGTAGAACATGGCGATGACCGCGTTGAGCACGACGAAGATCGCGAGTGCGTAGCCGAAGGTCGTCGCCGCCTGGACGGACGCCACGAACACGAACCACTTGGCCCAGAAGCCGACCATGGGGACCGCGCCACCCAGGCTCAGCAGGAACCCGGTCATGGCGATGGCCATGATGGGACTGCGGTAGCCGAGGCCGGCGTAGTCGTTGAGCGAGCGGTCGCCGCCCTTGCGGTAGACCGCGATGACGACGCCGAAGGCCCCGACGTTCATGATCGCGTAGGCGATCAGGTAGAAGAGGACGGACTCGATCGCCTGCGTGTTGAGCGTGGCGTTGCCGGCCTGGGCGATGCCGAACGGCACGAGCATGTACCCAGCCTGGCCGATGGACGAGTACGCGAGCAGGCGGACGATGTCGCGCTGCTGCAGTGCCGTCAGGTTCCCGATCGTCATCGTGAGGACCGCGAGCACACCGAGCGCGGGCGCCCAGATGGAGGCGTAGGGCTCGAAGGCGATGAAGGTGACGGCGAGCAGGCCGGCGAAGCCCGCGGCCTTCGAGGCGACGGCGAGCATGGCCGTGACGGGCAGTGGCGAGCCGGCGTAGGTGTCGGGTGCCCAGAAGTGGAACGGGACCGCGCTGACCTTGAAGCCGAAGCCCACGATGACGAGCAGGAGCGAGCCGAGCAGCAGCGGCTCGGGGTTCGAGGTGGAGCGCAGGACGTCGGCGATCCCGGTGAGCGACGTGGTCCCGGTGAAGCCGTAGATCATCGACATCCCGAACAGGGAGATCGCGACGCTCAGCACGCCGATCAGGAAGAACTTGATCGCGGCCTCGGAGGAGTACAGGTCCCGCTTGCGGAGGCCGGCCATGACGAAGGCGGGGATCGAGACGGTCTCGATCGCGACGAACAGGACCACGAGGTCCCGCGCGCTCGGCATGACGATCATGCCCAGGAACGAGACGAGCAGCAGGAAGTAGTACTCCCCCTGGAAGAACCGCCCCTCGGCGAAGTACCGGTAGCCGACGGCCAGGATCGCACCCAAGGTCAGCAGGAACATCATCTTGAAGACGACGGCGTACGCGTCGACGACGAACATGCCGCCGAAGGTGGAGCGGGTCTCGCCCCACAGCGCGGCCGTCAGGACGATGGTGACGATCGTGCCGACCGTCGCGATCGGGTTGACCAGGCGCTTGCCGTCCCCCTTGAGGAACAGGTCGGCCAGGAGCACCACGATCGCCGTGATCGTCAGTGCGATCTCCGGCGCGATGGCCGCGTAGTCGATGCTCACGTCGGGCTCCGAGGGTCTGCGTGGACCGGTTCGGTTCGGGTCAGTTCAGGAAGGTCACGAGCCGCGCGACGGCGGCGTCCTGCACCCCGAAGATGATGCGCGGGTACACGCCCATCAGCAGGATGATGAACGCGAGCGGTAGCCACGAGACCCACTCGATGGCCATCACGTCGTCGAGTCGCTTGTCGGCCCACTGCGGAGCGGGACGACCGAGGTTGACGCGCTGCAGCAGCCACAGGAAGTACCCGGCGGTCAGGAGCGTCCCGATGCCGGCGCCGATGACCAGCGCCAGGTACAGCCCGCCGTAGTTCGCCTCGAGGTTCTCGGCCGGGAAGATGGCCGCCCACATCGCGGTGAACTCGCCCCAGAACCCCGCGAGGCCGGGCAGGCCCAGCGAGGCCACGGCCGTGTACGTGAACAGCACGCCGTACTTCGGGATCTTGACGAGCATGCCGCCACCGATCTCGTCGATCTCGAGCGTGTGGTAGCGCTCGTGCAGCGACCCGGCGAGGAAGAAGAGCAGGCCCGTCACGACGCCGTGGGCGATGTTGCCGTACAGCGCCGCCTGGATGCCCCGCTCGTTGAGCGCGGCGATGCCGAGCATCACGAAGCCCATGTGGCCGACGGACGAGAACGCGATCAGCCGCTTCACGTGCGTCTGGGCGAGGCAGCAGAGCGAGCCGTAGATGATGCCGATGACGCCGAGCACTCCCAGGATCGGGGCGAAGGCCTCGGCGCCCTCGGGCAGGATCGGGAGGCCGATCCGGATGAAGCCGTAGGTACCCATCTTCAGCAGGATGCCGGCCAGCAGCACCGAGCCGACCGTGGGTGCCTCGGTGTGGGCATCAGGCAGCCACGTGTGGAACGGCCACATCGGGACCTTGATGGCGAAGCCGAGGAAGATGCCGAGGAAGGCCCAGATCTGGAAGGTGCGCGAGCCGATGCCCATCGCGCTGAGCTCCATGATGTCCCACGTCTGGCCTCCGGACTGGAAGTAGACGGCCAGGAAGGCGACGAGCATGAAGACCGAGCCGAACAGCGTGTAGAGGAAGAACTTGACCGAGGCGTACTCGCGTCGCGGGCCACCCCACATGCCGATCATGAAGTACATCGGGACGAGGACCAGCTCCCAGAAGATGAAGAACAGGACCAGGTCGAAGGCGATGAACGTGCCGGCCATGCCCGTCTCGAGCAGCAGCATCAGCGCCAGGAACGCCTTGGGCTTGCCCGGATCCGGCAGGTGCTTGGTCGTGTAGATGGCGCAGAGGAACGTCAACAGGAACGTCAGGTAGAACAGCGGCATCGAGATCCCGTCGATGCCCGTGTGGTAGCGCGCCGAGATGGCGTCGATCCACGCGACGTTCGTCTCGAACTGGAGCTGGTCCGACGCGCCGAAGTCGAAGCCGGCCAGGATGCCGGTCGCGACGAGGAGCGCGGCGCCGCTGAACAGGACCGCCGTCCAGCGGGCCTCGGTGTCCTTGTGGGACGGCATCAGCGAAAGCACGATGGCGCCCAGCGCGGGCAGGAACACCGCGAGGGCGATCGCCCAGCCTGCGTCGTTGCTGATCATCGGTTCTCTCCTGCGGGGTGTGCGGGGCGTCTGCCTCGCACGGGGCCGGTTCGGCCGTTCGGGTTGTCGGTCGTTCCGTTGGGCCAGCCGGCCCGTCAGGTCTCGTCGGTCAGTTGCTCAGGGCGAAGACCAGGACGAGCACGATGGTCGCGGCGACGATGGCGCCGGCGTACCGCTGCACGTTCCCGGTCTGGATGCGCTTCAGCCTGTTGGACCACCAGGCGGCCGAGAACGCGGCACCGTTGACGCCGCCGTCGATCACCTTCTGGTCGAGGGTCGTGTAGGTCGACTCCGCGATGCGCTTGGTCACGCCGCCGGCGCCCTTGACGATCCGGTCGAGGACCTCCTGGTTCGACCAGTAGGCCGCGGGCGAGAGCCGGTCGCGGACGGGCTTCACGATGTAGTGGTAGCCGATGTGGTCGAACCAGTACTTGTTCTGCAGCGCGGTCGTGAATCCGCCCATGTGCATGGTCGGGTCCTTCTCGGGCTTGCCTCGGCCGTAGATGCGCCAGGCCGCGCCGACGGACAGCAGGAACACGACCAGCGCGTAGCCGGCCACGTCCGGGTGGAACTTCGGCGGGCCGTGGAGCACCGCGCCCGAGCCGTGCCCGTCGCTGCCCTCCGCGGCGGCGACAGCGGCCGGGGCGGCGACGACACCGCTCGAGCCGAGGGCGGCGCCGTGCTCGCCCTCCTCCTCGGCGTTGCCCTCGTCGTCGCCGTGCGCCTCGCCCGCGATGAACGGGTAGGTCGTCTCCTCGAGGATCTCGGTGGCCGTCCACTGCTCGAAGTTGCTGTCCTTCGACCAGAAGGGCGAGCCGATGAACCCGATGCCGAGCGAGAAGACAGCGAGGATCACGAGCGGGACGACCATCCAGGCGCCGGACTCGTGCGGGACCTTCGGCGACGGCTCGTCCGCGTGGGCCTCGTGGTCCTGCTCGCCGTGGTGGTGCGCGTGGGGCGTGTACTCACCGAAGAAGGCGATGAAGATGGCGCGCGCCATGTAGAACGTCGTCACACCGGAGGCCAGGAGCCCGAGCCAGAAGACGATCGGGCCGGTCACGAAGCCCTCGCCCTGCCAGAGCTGCGCGCTCACGAGGATCTCGTCCTTGGAGAAGAACCCGGCGGTGAGCGGGAAGCCGGCCAGCGCGAGCGACCCGATGACGAAGGTCGCGAACGTGTACGGCATGTACTTCCGCAGACCACCCATGTCGCTGATGTTGTTCGAGTGCACGGCGTGGATCATCGACCCCGAGCCGAGGAACAGCAGCGCCTTGAAGAAGCCGTGCGTGAAGAGGTGGAAGATCCCGGCCGTGTACCCGCCGACCCCCAGCGCGGCCATCATGTAGCCGAGCTGGCTGACGGTGGAGTACGCCAGGATCTTCTTGATGTCGTCCTGCACGAGTGCGAGGAACCCGGCGAAGAACAGGGTGATCGTGCCGACGATCGCGATGACCGCCATGACCGTCGCGTTCTGCGCGTAGACGGGGTAGAGCCGGGCGACGAAGAAGACGCCGGCGGTGACCATCGTCGCCGCGTGGATGAGCGCGGACACCGGGGTCGGGCCGGCCATGGCGTCGGGCAGCCAGACGTGGAGCGGGAACTGACCCGACTTCCCGACCGCGCCGAGGAAGATCATGAGCGTCCCGAGCACCACGAGGCCCATGTCGAGGTCGCCGTGCGACGCGGCCGCGTTGAGCTCGAGGATGTTGAACGGCGTCGCGGTGCCCGTCGCGAACATCGCCTTCGAGAGGACGATCACGCCGACGATGAGGCCGATGTCGGCGAACTTCGTCGTGAGGAAGGCCTTGTTGGCCGCGTCCTGGTTCGGCTTCTCGTGCCAGTAGAAGCCGATGAGCAGGAACGAGCAGAGGCCGACGAGCTCCCAGCCGACGACGGCCTGGAGGGTGTTGTTCGCGATGACGAGGATGAGCATGGACGCCGTGAACAGACTCAGCATCGCGAAGAAGTAGGTGAAGCGGTCCTCGCCGTGCATGTACTCGCGCGAGTAGGCGTGGACCATCAGCGACACGAGCGTGACCAGCAGGAACATCATCGACGTGAGGCCGTCGACGAGCATGCCGAGCTCGAGGATGAAGCCGTCGCCGAGTGGCGCCCAGTCGAACGACTTCTCGAGGGCGTGAACGGGCGAGTTGGTGAACGTGTGGAACGCGATGCCGATCGAGATGATCAGGCCCGCGCCGACGCTCAGCAGGCCGAGCTCAGCGCCCTTCCACGGCAGCCGCTTCCCGAACGCGACGATCAGCACGAAGCTGATGATCGGCAGGATCGGCACCAGCCAGGCGATCTCCATCCACTGCACGGTCGAAGCTCCTCGCTACCAGCGCATCAGGTCGGCGTCGTCGACGTTGACCGACGCGCGGTTGCGGAACATGTTGAGGACGATGGCGAGGCCGACACCGACCTCGGCGGCGGCCACGGTGATGATGAACAGGGCGAAGACCTGCCCGCTCAGCGCGGCGTCCTGCGGGAACAGGATGTCCTGGAAGGCGACGAGGTTGACGTTCACCGCGTTGAGCATCAGTTCCACGCTCATCAGCACCAGCACGGCGTTGCGCCGCGCGATCACGCCGTAGATGCCGACGCAGAACAGGAAGGTCCCGAGGAGGAGGGGTCCGAGGATGCTCATGCGCGGACCTCCTCGCGCTCGGCCTCGCCGGCATCGGACTCCTCGGAGTCGCTCTCCGGCGCCTCCGCCATGAGCGGCACCGACGTCTCGAGCCCCTCGCCAGACTCGCCGGACTCGCGCCGGGACAGGACGATCGCCCCGACGAGCGCACCGAGCAGCAGCATCGACACGAGCTCGAACGGGAACACCCAGGTCGAGAAGAGGACCATGCCGAGGTCCGCCGGCCCGGGCCCCGTCGCAGCGGCGGACGCCGCGTCCTTGAAGGCCTGCACGATCAGCACCGCGAGCACGGCGAACAGCCCGCCCGCGACGATGAGGCCGAGCGTGCGGTTCTGGCTGTCGAGTGCCTCGCGGCCGATCGGCGCGCGTGTCAGCATCAGACCGAAGGTCAGGAGGACCGCGATCGCGCCGACGTAGACCACCAGCTGCACGAGGGCCAGGAAGTCGGCCTGCAGGACGAGGAACACACCGGCGATGGACGCCAGCGACGTCGCGAGGAAGAGCGCCGCGTAGAAGAGGTTGCGCGAGGTCACGACCGCAACGGCGGACGCGCCGCAGACGATCGCGAGGAGGATGAAGACGAGGTCAGCGCCGCTCATGCGTCATCCCCTCCCTGGAGCTCGGCCTTCTTCTTGCGGACGTACGCCGCCTTCGCCTTGGACCGAGCGATGCGCTCGCTCTTGCCCTCGGCGATCAGCTGGTCGTACGTCTCCTGGTCGATCTCGCCGGCCTCGACGTGCACCTCGGCCTGCTTCGGCTCGGGTGCGGCCTCGGCCGGGGCCTCGGCGGCAGGCGACTCCGCGGCCGCGTCGCCACCACCGGCCGCCTCCTGCTCGGCGCGGATGCGGGCCTTCTCCTTGCGGACGTAGGCCGCCTTGGCCTTGGCGCGGGCCATGCGCTCGCTCTGGCCCTCGGCGATCAGCTTGTCGAAGGTCTCCTGGTCGATCTGCACGTCGTCGACGTGGATCTCTTCCTTCTTCGCCGCCGCCGGTGCAGGCGCAGCAGCCGCAGCGGCCGCGCCGCCACCGTCGCCGGCCGGCGCCTCGGCCGGCGCTGCCTTCGCCTGCGTGGCCGCGAGGGCCTTCTCCCGGGCCTTCTCGGCCTTGTCGATGGCGTCCGTGACCTCCTTCGGCTGCACGGCACCCTCGTCGAGGGGCGGCGGCGGGGGCACGGTGTCCATCCACTCGCGGAGCTTCTCCTTCTCGTGGAGCAGCTCGTCGATGTCGTAGGTCGAGTACTCGAACTCCGGCGACCAGAACAGGGCGTCGAAGGGGCAGACCTCGACGCAGATGCCGCAGTACATGCAGAGCGCGAAGTCGATCGCGAAGCGGTCGAGCACGTTGCGGGTGCGTGCGCGGCCACCCTCGTTCTTCGGTGGCACCTGCTCCTTGTGGGAGTCGATGTAGATGCACCAGTCCGGGCACTCTCGGCTGCAGAGCATGCAGACGGTGCAGTTCTCGTCCATCAGCGCGATGACGCCGCGCGTGCGTGGGGCGAGGTCGGGGCGCTCGTGCGGGTACTGCTGGGTGACCGCGGGGCGAAGCATGTGCTTCAGCGTGACCCCGAGGCCCTTCAGCAGACCCAGTCCGGTGGCGGCGGGCATCAGAAGACCACCTTGCCGATGGCGACGACGGCGATGTTGAGCAGGCTCAGCGGGATCAGGACGAGCCAGCTGAACTTCTGGAGCTGGTCCTCGCGCAGGCGCGGGTAGGTGACGCGCAGCCAGACCATGACGAAGCTCAGGGCCATGATCTTGCCCATCATCACGCCCACGCCGAGGAGCGTGCCGCCGAGGCCACACTCCATGGCGCCGCCCACGCCCTCACAGCCCGGGAGGCCAAGGCCGGGCCAGATCTCCCAGCCACCGAGGTACAGCACGGCCATGAGCGCCGACATGGCGACCATGCCCGCGTACTCCGTGAGCAGGAACATGGCGAACTTGATGCCCGTGTACTCGGTGAGGAACCCGAACACGAGCTCCGAGTCGGCGATGGGCATGTCGAAGGGCGGGCGGTTCAGCTCCGCCAGCGAGGCCGTGAAGAAGATCCCGAAGCCGAGGAGCTGGGGGACGATGAACGGGATCCCGATCGTCGTGCCCTGGATGGTGAACTCCGCCTGCGCGGTCACGATCTCGACCAGCGACAGCGACTCGGCCTGCACGGCCACGGCGGCGGCGGCGAGGATCAGCGGCAGCTCGTAGGCGATCAGCTGGGCGACGCCACGGATGGCGCCGATCAGCGAGAACTTGTTGGCGGAGGCCCAGCCACCGGCGAGGAGGCCGATGGCCCCGATCGACCCGATGGCCAGCGCGTAGAACAGGCCGCTGCGCAGGTCGAGGGCCCAGACGCGCGGCCCGAGCGGGATGACGAGGAAGATCAACAGCGCCGGGACGAGCGCGATACCCGGTGCCATCGAGAACACCTTGGCATCCGCGTTGCGCGGGATGATGTCTTCCTTCTGGACGAACTTGATGCCGTCCGCCACCAGCTGCGCCCAGCCGTGGAAGCCACCGGCCTCCATCGGGCCCAGGCGGGCCTGCTGGTGGGCCATCACCTTGTGCTCCATGTAGCCCACGACCAGCGACACGACCATCGCCATGCCGAGCATGATCCCGATCATGAACGGGATCTGCGCCCACACGTTCGGCAGGCCGGTGAGGAGCCCCTCTGCGGCAGTCATCGAGTCAAGCCCTTCCTGCTCAACGGTCGACAGCCGGCGCGACCGAGTCGCTCGCTCGGCCGCGGCCGCGTTCGAAGGTGGTCATCGTTCGCTCGCTCAACGGTCGACGTCGCCGACGACGAAGAAGACGGACCCGAGGACGGCGATCAGGTCAGGGAGCAGCACGCCCTCGAGCATGTACGGGATCGCCGCGATGTTGGAGAACGAGGGCGTCCGCATCTTCAGGCGCCACGGGTTCTTCTGGCCATCGCTGACGAGGTAGTAGCCGAGCTGCCCGAGCGGGTTCTCGATCCGCAGGTAGCACTCGCCCTCGGGGACCTTCACGATCTTGGGCAGCTTCTGGTTGACCGGCCCCGACGGGATGTTGTCGTGGATCTGGTCGATGATGTCGAGCGAGGCCGCCATGCGTCGGAGCAGGACGTAGAAGCGGTCGAACGCATCGCCGTTCTCGCCGACCGGCACCGGCACGTCGACCTCGTCGTACTTGAGGTAGGGCTCGGTGACGCGGGAGTCCTCGGCGACACCGGCGGCCTGCAGCGTCGGACCGGTCACCCCGAAGCTCAGGGCGACGTCCGGCGGGAGGCTGCCGACGTGCTTGGTGCGGGCGAGGAAGATCTCGTTGCCGAGGACGAGGTCGTCGTAGTCCTTGAGGCGCTTGCGCACGAGGGCGCTGAGCTCGCGCGAGCGCTTGAGGAAGCCCTTCGGCAGGTCGATCTTGAGGCCACCCACCTGGTTGTAGGTGAAGTGGAGTCGACCGCCCGTGGCGGACTCGAGCAGGTGCTGGATGTCCTCACGCTCGCGGAAGGCGTAGAACATCGGCGTGATGGCGCCGAGCTCGAGCGTGAACGAGCCGGTGAACATCAGGTGGTTGAGGATGCGGCCCCACTCGGCGATGAGCATCCGGATCCACTGCGCGCGCTCCGGGACCTCCATCTCGAGCATCTTCTCGGCGACGAGGGCGACACCGAGCTCGTTGTTGAAGCCGCTGAGCCAGTCGTGGCGGTTGGTGAGCGCCATGATCTGGCGGTAGTCGCGGTACTCGGCGAGCTTCTCGAAGCCACGGTGCATGTAGCCGATGACCGGCGTGGCCTTCATGATCCTCTCGCCGTCGAGCTCGATCACGACGCGGAGCACCCCGTGGGTGGCCGGGTGCTGCGGCCCGATGGACAGCGTCATGTCCTGGGTCGCGAAGTCGCCGTCGCCGACCAGCTCGACGGCCATGCTCTCGCCCGGCGCGGTCGCCGGGACGGTGACACTGCGGACGTCGAGGTCGCTCATGCCTGGCCCTCCCCGTCCGTGCCGGCGTCGCCGCCGGCGCTCGTGTCGCCCGTGCCTTCGCCCGGCGAGGTCGACTCCCCGCCTTCGGTCGCGCCGGCGCCGGTCGTCCCGGCCTCGGCCTCGGCGGCGGCCGCACGCTCGGCAGCCTTGCGGGCACGTGCCTCCGCGGCCTTCTGGCGCGCGCGCTCGGCCTTGGCCTTCGCCTCGGCGGCGCGGTCCTCGCCGGCGGCGGGTGCCGCATCGCCGCCGGCAGCCCCACCCTCGGCAGCGTCGCCGGCCTCGGCCTCCGCGGCGCCCTCGGGCTGGTTCACCTTGAAGGCCTGGTCGGCCATGATCTTGTCGAGGATCGACGGCCCGGGGGCCTCACCCGTCGCCGGGATCTTCTCGATGACGTTGCCGTCCTCGTCCGTCTCGGCGGGCTCCTTGACGCCCGGCCACGGCTTGGCGACGCGCGAGGCGAGGTGGAAGTCCTTGCGCAGCGGCCAGCCCTCGAAGTTCTCGACCGTCAGGATGCGCGGGGCGAGGCCCGGGTGGCCCTCGAACTCGATCCCGAACATGTCCCAGGTCTCACGCTCCATCCAGTCGGCGCCGCGCCAGAGGTGGGTGAGCGTGGGGGCGACGGGGTTGTCGCGGCCGCCCTCGCAACGGTGCTTGAGAACGACGCGGTGGCCCTGGCTGGTCGAGTACAGGACCGTGGCGACCTCGAAGCCCTCCTCGCGAGCATCGATGCCCGTCGAGCAGTCGAACATGTTGCACTCGAGGCGGAAGTGGTCGCGGCAGAGCTCGGCCGCCTTGACGTAGCCCTCCGCGTCGAGGGTGACCGTGGCGCCGTACGTGGTGTCGGACGCGACGA
Source organism: Nitriliruptorales bacterium (assembly GCA_041591915.1). Classification (GTDB taxonomy): domain Bacteria; phylum Actinomycetota; class Nitriliruptoria; order Nitriliruptorales; family Nitriliruptoraceae; genus JBFHRB01. Next base: position 21,955 of record JBFHRB010000003.1, on the reverse strand, counting down.
CGTGCTCACCGAGCTTGTCGGTGATGAGTTCGACGATCTCCTGCGCTTCCACGCTCAGCCCTCGATGACGATCGGCTCGCGGTCGCGGGACGCGAGGCGGTCCTTGAGCGACTCGTTCTGGATCCGGTCCTGCAGCGCGATGATCCCCTCGAGCAGGGCCTCCGGGCGCGGCGGGCAGCCCGGGACGTACACGTCGACGGGGATGATCTGGTCGACACCCTTGGTGACCGAGTAGCTGTCCCAGTAGGGGCCGCCGCAGTTCGCGCACGACCCGAAGCTGATGACGTACTTCGGCTCGGGCATCTCCTCGTAGAGGCGCTGGACGGCCGGCGCCATCTTGTCGGTCAGCGTCCCCGAGATGACCATGAGGTCGGCCTGGCGGGGCCCGTGCGCGAACGGGATGACGCCGAGGCGGATGAAGTCATGCCGCGAGGTCGAGGCGGCGATGAACTCGATGGCGCAGCACGCCAGCCCGAAGTTGAAGCACCACAGCGAGTACTTCCGGCCCCAGTTGAACAGGAACTTGACCGGCTTCGGGAGTTCGACCTGCTCGACTAGTCCCATGTCAGCACCTTCTTGCGCCAGGCGTACACCAGGCCGACGGCCAGGACCGCGATGAAGATGAACATCTCGACGAGCGCGAAGAGTGGCGACACGACGCTCGTCTCGTCGAGGCCCCCGAGGATCACGGCCCAGGGGAAGAGGAAGACCGACTCGACGTCGAAGATCACGAAGAGGAACGCGAACACGTAGTAGCGGATGTGCATCTGACTCCACCCCGTGCCCTCGGGGTCGACGCCGCACTCGTACGTGCTCAGCTTCATCGGGCTCGGCATGCTCGGCCGGATGACCCGGTTCACCGTGAGGATGATCGCGTAGAACGCGATCGCGAACACCACGATGACGGCGAACGCGCCGTACTGCTCGTAGAAGCTCACGCGGACCTCCGTCCGGCTTCGGTTCTGCCCTCTTCTGTCGAGCGTTCCTGGCCGTGGAACACCCGTTGGCGGTACCGCGCGGACGGCACCGCACGGCCGCTGGTCACCACATCCTGCACGTGGCCGCCCCACCAATTGCGGTCGTGGTTGTGCACAGCGGTGCACGGGGTGAAGCGGTCGGCAGGCGCGGGACCTCGCCCCTTCCGAACAGCAGCGGACGTCCTCGCAGAGGGCGTCCGTACGGTCCGGATCCGGCCGGGCGGCATCCTACCAACGGCGTCGTACAGCCACCCAACGCGAGCACCGGAGCGCGCGACCCATCACTGTGTGGACATTTCCTTCCGTGTGGTCATCTCGGCGAAAAGAGGGCAGCAGACGTCCACACGGCAACAGATGTCCACACGATGATGGGTGCGGGGCCGTCGGGCCGGCGGGGTCAGCCGACGCGGGCGACGGGGTCAGCCGACGCGGGCGACGGTGAAGGCGGCGAGGTCGCGCAGGGCCTCGGTGACCTTGTCCCGGGGGAAGCCGGCGAGGTGGGTGACGGCGCGGTCCGCGAACTCGCGGGCCCGCTCGGTCGCGCGCTTCAGGCCGGTGCCGCTGCGCAGGAGCTCCAGCGCCCGCGCGACGTCGGCCTCGCTGAGGTGGTCCTGGTCGAGGATCCGCGTGAGCTCGCCGGTCTCGTCGTCCTCCAGCGCGTACAGCACGGGCAGCGTGTGCACGCCCTCGCGGAGGTCCGTTCCCGGGACCTTGCCCGAGTCCTCGTGGTCCGAGGCGATGTCGAGCACGTCGTCGGAGAGCTGGAACGCCATGCCGATGTCCCACCCGTACTGGGTGAGGGCCTCCACCTGCTCCTCGTCGAGGCCACTGAGCAGCGCGCCGTACCGGCACGACGTCGCGATCAGCGACGCGGTCTTGTCACGCACGACCTTGAGGTAGTGCTCCTCGTCGGCCACGAGCGGCTCGACGTCGGGTGGCAGCGCCCCGCGCGAGCCCATGACCTCGCGGATCTGGCCCTCGCAGAGGATGGCGATGGTGCGGGCGATGATCCGCGTGACCTCCACCCCGAGCTCGGCGCTGAGCTCCGAGGCGCGCGCGAAGAGGTAGTCGCCCGTCAGGATCGCCGTGGTGTTGTCCCAGCGGAGGTGGGCGGCCTCGATGCCTCGGCGGGCATCGGCCTCGTCGATGACGTCGTCGTGGTAGAGCGTCGCGAGGTGGACGAGCTCGACGATCACGCCGGCATCGGGGATGCGCGGGTCGTCGGGGTCGCCGAGGTGGCTGACCAGGGCGACGAGCAGCGGACGGAACCGCTTGCCCCCGGCGTCCATGAGGTAGCGGGCGCTCTGCTCGACGAAGGCCGCGGAGGTCTGGACCTGGTCGCGCAGGCGCTTCTCGACCTCGTCGAGCACGCCCGCGACGGCGATGCCGCGTGCCTCGAGCTTGTCGATCGCAGGACCGAGCGGGGTCGCTCCAGCGGTCGTCGTGATGGAACCCACAGCTTCCCTCGTGCTACCTCGCCAGCGTGGCGGCGTTGTCGGCGAGCGTCAGCAAGGTAGCCGGGAGTACCCCCAGCACGACCACCGCGGCGGCCGAGGCGGCCAGTCCCAGGGACAGGCCGGTGCTGACGTTCGGCTCTGGCGCGTCAGGCTCGGGCTCCTCGAGGAACATCATCGCCATGATCCGCAGGTAGAAGAACGCGGCGATGACCGAGCTGAGCACGCCGACCACCACCAGCCATTCGAGGCCAGCACTCACGCCGGCTTGGAAGACGGCCAGCTTGCCCTGGAATCCCGCAGTGGGCGGGATCCCCGCGAGCGACAGCAGCGCGAGCGTGAACAGGCCCGCCAGCGCCGGCGAGCGCTTGCCGAGCCCACGGAGGTCGACGAGCGCGACCTCGCCCTTGCGGCGGCGCTCGATGGCGATCACACACGCGAAGGCCCCGACGACCGTCACGGCGTACGTCAGCAGGTACCACAGCGTCGACGACAGCCCGTCGAGCCCGCCTGCGGCGACCCCGATCGCGGCGTAGCCGGCGTGGGCCAGCGACGAGTACGCCAGGATCCGCTTGACGTCGCTCTGGACCAGCGCGACGACCGCACCGAGGATCATCGTGATGGCCGCGAGCACGGCCAGGACGGGCACCCAGGCGTCGACGAGTCGGCCGAAGCCCAACAGGTACATCCGGAGGATGAACGCGAACCCGGCGGCCTTGGTCGCGGCGGCCATGAACGCGGTGACGTTGGTCGGGGCACCCTGGTAGACGTCCGGCGTCCAGAGGTGGAACGGCACCAGCGCCACCTTGAACCCGAGCCCCACGGTGACGAGCGCGAGGCCGAAGTAGGCCACCCGGCCCGGCGCGGTCACGAGGCCGAGGCCCTCGGCGATGGCCGCGATCTCGACCGACCCGGTCGCGATGTAGAGCAGGGCCATGCCGTACAGCAGCAGCGCGGAGGCGACGGCGCCCATCACGAAGTACTTGATCGCCGCCTCCTGCGAGCGGCGGTCGCGACGGGCGAGGCCGGCCATGACGTAGAGCGCCAGCGACAGGGTCTCGACCGCGATGAAGGCGGTGATCAGGTCGGCGGCGGCACCGAGGATCGTCATGCCCACGGCCGACAGCAGCATGAGCTGCTCGAACTCGGGGCGGTGGATGCCGCGGTCCTTGAGGTAGCCGTACCCGACGGGGATGGCCAGGACGACGGTCGCGTAGACCGTGATGCGCGTGAAGAGCGCGATGCCGTCGAACGCGAGCGAGCCGCCGAGGTCGAGGCGGGCGACGCCGAGGCCGCCGTCGACGGAGAAGTGCTCGGCCCACTGCCAGCCGGTGAGGACGAGCGCCCCGAGGGCGGACAGCGCCGCGAGCCACGCCGAGATGAGCGCCGGCTCGTCCTCGAACGCGAACGGCAGGGCGACGACGGCGGCGGCAACGGCGACGACGACGGCGCCGGGCAGGAGCAGCCCGGAGGTGATCAGCCACACGCCAACCGCGCCGGCGAGCACGCCGGCCGGGATGGCGACGGCGCTCCGGTTCTCCTCGGCGACGGTCAGCAGCATCAGGAAGAGGGCGACGCCGACGAGCAGGAGCTCCGGGGCGAAGGACGAGTAGGCGATCGACCGCACCGGGTCGACGAGGCCCTCCTGGGCGAGCAGCAGGTTCGACATCGCGGTCACTCCTGGCCGACCGGGGCAACGGTGCCGGTCTCGGCCGCCTCCACCAGGCCGACCGGGCCGAGGAGGCGGTCGACCGACGGTTCGACGGCGTCGTACAGCGGCTTCGGGTAGATCCCGATGCCGACGATGAGCACGATCAGCGGCACCATGACCGCGATCTCACGGGGCTTGAGGTCCGACGTGTTCTCGTTGTCGGCGCCCTCGACCGGCCCGTGGAACATCCGCTGGTAGGCCCAGAGCAGGTACAGCGCGGCGAGCACGGCCCCGAACGCGGCGAGCACGCCCGCCCATCGGTTCACGGCGAACGTGCCGAGCAGGATCGGGAACTCACCGACGAACCCGTTCAGCCCGGGCAGCGCGATGGACGACAGCGCCACCACGAGGAACAGCCCGGCGTAGACGGGCGTCTGCTTCGCGAGGCCCCCGAACGCGTTGATCATCCGGGTGTGGCGGCGTTCGTAGAGGAAGCCCACGAGCAGGAAGAGCGCGCCGGTCGAGAGGCCGTGGTTGATCATCTGCACGACACCGGCGCTGACCCCGACCGTGTTGAGCGCGAAGATGCCGAGCACGACGAAGCCCATGTGGCTGACCGACGAGTACGCGACGAGCTTCTTGATGTCCTTCTGCATCATCGCGACGATCGCGCCGTAGAGGATCCCGATCACGCTCAGCGTGAACACGACCGGGACGGCCTCCTGCGTGGCCTCGGGGAACAGCGGCAGCGAGTACCGCAGCATCCCGTAGCCGCCCATCTTCAGCAGCACGCCGGCAAGGATGACCGAGCCGCCGGTCGGCGCCTCCGTGTGGGCGTCGGGCAGCCACGTGTGCACGGGGAAGACCGGGACCTTCACGGCGAAGGCGACGAGGAACGCCCAGAACAGCCAGCGCTGCGCCTCGACGGCGATGTCGAGGTTGACGGCGTCGAGGTAGCTGAACGTCCCGGTCTGGCCGTAGATCCACAGCACGCCGACGAGCATGAGCAGCCCGCCGAGCAGCGTGTAGAGGAAGAACTTCGTGGCGGCGTAGCGCCGGTTCTTGCCGCCCCAGATCCCGATGATGAGGTACATCGGGACGAGCATCACCTCCCACCAGATGTAGAACAGCAGGAGGTCGAGGCTCAGGAACACGCCGATGACCGCCGCCTCGAGGACGAGGAAGCTGACGATGTAGCCCTTCAGTCGCTCCTTCACGTCGTCCCAGGACGCGATGAGCACCAGCGGCGTGAGGAACGTGGTCAGGAGCACGAGGACCAGGCTGATGCCGTCGACGCCCAGGTGGTAGGTCGCGCCGAGCGTCGGGATCCAGCGGAGGTTCTCCTGCAGCTGGAACCCGCCGTCACCGATGTCGAACTGCAGCAGCATGACGATCGACACGACGAACGCGACGATCGACGTCGCGAGGCCGGCCCAGCGGATCCGGTCGGTGTCCTCGGAGTCGAGCGCCCCGACGATGGCGGCGCCGACGAGTGGCACCAGCAGCGTGTAGCTCAGGATGCCCATCGGATCACCTCACCTGGGCGAGGAACACGACGACGAGCGCAACGGCACCCATCGCGATCCCCGCGACGTAGGAGCGGACCAGGCCGGTCTGCGTTCGCCGGACACGGCCGGCGACGGCGCTGGTGACGGTGGCGCTGCCGTTGACGAGCCCGTCCACGACGTTGGCGTCGAACCAGGTCATGAAGTCCGCCATGCGGCCACCGAGCTTCACGAAGATCGCCTCGTACAGCTCGTCCACGTAGAACTTGTTCGCCATCACCTCGGCGACGGGGCCGGTGATGCGCTCACGGGCCGGGCCGCGCAGGTAGACGAGGTAGGCCAGCGTGATGCCGACCACGGCCGCGACGATCGAGATCGCGATCAACGCGCCCTCGCCGAGCGGCCCGTGGACGATCATCTCCTCCTGGACCGGGGCGACGTAGCCGCCCAGCCAGCGCGCGAGCGGGCCCTCGAAGTGGTTGAGGTTGATGAGCATGCCGCCGAACGCGCTCGCGACGGCGAGCAGCATGAGCGGGAGGGTCATCGTCAGCGGCGACTCGTGCGGGTGCTGGTGCGACTCCACCCGCGACTCGCCCAGGAAGATCAGGAAGAACCAGCGGCTCATGTAGAAGGCGGTGAGGACCGCGACCAGCACGCCGATGGCCCAGATCGCCCGGAACCCGTGCTCGTAGGCGATGACCAGCACCTGGTCCTTGGACCAGAAGCCCGCGAAGGGCGGCACGCCCGAGATGGCGAGCCATGCCACCGCGCTCGTCCAGAACGTGATCGGCATCACCTTCCGGAGCCCACCCATCTTCCACACGTTCGCCTCGTTGGCCAGCGCGTGCATGACGGAGCCGGCCGCGAGGAAGAGCAGGCCCTTGAAGAAGGCGTGCGTGACGAGGTGGAAGATGCCCTCGGTGTAGCCGCCGGCGCCGACGCCGACGAACATGTAGCCGAGCTGGCTGACCGTCGAGTAGGCCAGGATCTTCTTGATGTCGTCCTGCTTGATGGCGATGAGCGCCGCCAGCAGCGCGGTCGCGACACCGATCCAGGCGACCACGGCCATCGCATCGATGTTCTGGACGAAGATGGGCGACGTCCGGGCGACGAGGTAGACGCCCGCGGTCACCATCGTGGCGGCGTGGATCAGTGCGGACACGGGCGTGGGGCCGGCCATCGCGTCGGGCAGCCAGACGTACAGCGGGATCTGCGCGGACTTGGCCGCCGCACCGCCGAGGAGCAGGAGCCCGAGCGCCAGGGCGGTGCCGCCACCGATGGCGAGGACCTCCGGCGCGACCTGGGCGATGCCCGTGCCGTCAGCCCGGAAGAAGTCGAGCGTGCCGAAGGTCCCGACCGCGAGGAACATCGCGATCATGAACGAGACGTCACCCACGCGGTTGGTGATGAAGGCCTTCTTCGCGGCGGTCGCGTACTCGCGCTTCTCGAACCAGAACCCGATGAGCAGGTAGCTCGAGAGGCCGACGCCCTCCCAGCCGACGAACAGGGTCAGCAGGCTCGAGCCCATGACGAGCATGAGCATCGAGAGCATGAAGAGGTTGAGGTAGGCGAAGAAGTGGCTGAACCGCTCGTCCCCGTGCATGTACCCGATGGAGTACAGGTGGATGAGCGACCCGACCCCGGTTACGACGAGCAGCATGACCGCGGTGAGCGGATCGATCAGGAGCTCCCACCGGGCCTCGAACCCGCCGACCTTGATCCAGTCGAACAGCGGGACGAGGAAGCGGCGGTGGCTCGCCTCCTCCCCCAGCAGCTGGAACCAGATCGCCAGCGAGACGACGAACGCCCCGGTGGACATCGCGGTCGGGAGGTACGCGGCGGTCGGCTCGCCGAGCCGCTTGCCGTACAGGATGGTGACGAGGAAGCCCACGAGCGGGAGCGCGAGGATCAGCCAGGCGAACTCGACGGCGCCAGTGGCCGAGTAGGTCTCGGTGACGAGACCTTTCGACTCCGCTGCGAGCAGCAGCACGTTGTCCACGACGTCAGCCCCTCAGGAGGTTCGGCGCATCGATGTCGAGCGTCCCGCGACGGAAGAACACGTTCACGATCAGCGCCAGGCCGACCACGACCTCGGCGGCCGCGACGACGATGACGAAGAACACGAACACCTGTCCGTCCGCGTTGCCCCACATGCGGGCGGCACCGGCGAGCGTGAGGTTCACGCTGTTGAGCATGAGCTCGACGCACATGAACAGCACGATCGCGTTGCGCCGGATCAGCACGCCGGCGAGCCCGATCGAGAACATGATCGCGGCGACGATGAAGTAGTACCCGATCGGCATCAGCTCACCTCCGGGCTCGGCTCGGCGGAGGGCGGCAGGTCCGGAGGTCCGGTCGGTTCCGGCTCGGGCTCGAGTGCCCGGCGAGCGGCCTCGTCGGCCGGGTCACGGCGGCGACCGAGGACGATCGCGCCGATCGTGGCGACGACGAGCAGGAGCGCGGAGATCTCGAACGGCCACGTGTATCGCGTGAACAGGCGGCGGGCGAGCAGCCCCACGGGGCCGTCGTTCTCCTCGAGCTGGTCGTCGAGGCCGACACACGGGATCGACTCGGCGCTGACGGTCGCGGGCGCGAGTGCGCCACAGCGCGACTCCTCGCTGGTCATCGCACCGACGAACGAGAAGACCGATGCCGCGACGATGACCAGCGCCACGAGCGCCGCGCCGACCCGGTGGGCGGGGCGGATCTCGACGAGGAGGTCATCGCGGTCGACACCGAGCAGCATGATCACGAACAGGAACAGGATCATGATCGCGCCGGCGTAGACGATGATCTGCACGATCCCGAGGAACGAGCTCTGCAGCGCGAGGTAGAGCACGGCGATCGCGGCGAAGTTGATGACGAGCATGAGCGCCGAGTGGACGATGTTGCGCATCGACACCATGGCGAGCCCCGCCCCGATGCCGATGACGGCCATCACCCAGAACAGGATCTGCTCGGGGAGCGCGCTTGCGGTCGCGGCGCCGTCGGCGCCGGCCTGGGCGAGGAAGGTCATCGCGACCCCTCCTCACCGACGTTGGCGGGGTCCTGGGGCACCTGGCCCGGTTCGGGGAGGTTCTCGCCGCCGGCCCACGGGCCGCCGGGAACGACCGCGGACGCGCGGGTGCTCGGGGCCGCCTTGGCGGACTCGTACTTGCCGCCCTTGTTGGTCGGCGGTGTGACGGCGAGGCCGCCGTAGTAGTTGAGGCCACGCTCGCGGACGTCGGCGTCGAGGTGGGGGGTGTCCTCGCCGGTGTGCGGCACGACGGCGAGCAGCCGGTCCTTGGTGTAGATCAGCGCGTCGCGGCTGTCCTCGCTGATCTCGTACTCCTGCGTCATCGTGAGCGCCCGTGTCGGGCAGGCCTCGATGCACAGGCCGCAGAAGATGCAGCGGTTGTAGTTGATCTGGTAGTCGGAGGCGTACCGCTCACCCGGCGAGTAGCGCTCGAGCTCGGTGTTGTCGGCGCCCTGGACGTAGATCGCGTCGGCCGGGCAGGCCCAGGCGCACAGCTCGCAGCCGATGCACTTCTCGAGGCCGTCGCTGTAGCGGTTGAGCTGGTGACGCCCGTGGAAGCGGTCGGCCGGCGGCTTCGGCTTCTCGGGGTACTGGAAGGTGACCGGCGTCTTCGTGAACTGGCGCAGCGGCACGGAGAAGCCGCGGCCCAGCACCGTGTTGCGCAGCCACAGGACCAACAGCCCGGCGAGGACGACGAAGGTCAGGATCGTGACGAGTACGGGGGGCATCAGGCACCCACCTCCTCGAGGTCAGGAGCCGGCTCGGGTGGTACGGCCGACTCCTCCTCCGGGTTCTTCGAGAACAGCGGCGCGACGAGGTAGAGGATCGCGGCGACGATGATCCCGGCGATGGCGATCTGGATGCGCGCCTGGCTCGTGGCCTGCTCGTTGACGACGACCATGAACCCGGTGGCCAGGACCCAGATGAGGCCGAGCGGCAGCAGCCACTTCCAGCCGATGTTCATCAGCATGTCGTAGCGCATCCGCGGGAGCGCGGCGCGGAGCAGGATGAAGACGTAGACGAGCAGGAACGTCTTGATCAGGAACCACAGGATCGGGAAGACCCAGCTGATCCAGTCGGGGCCGAACACCGGGCCGGCCGGGCCCCCGAAGAACATCGTGACGGCGATGGCCGACACGGTGATGACGTTCATGAACTCGGCGAGGAAGAACAGCCCGAACCGGAAGCCCGAGTACTCCGTGTGGAAGCCTCCTACGAGCTCGCCCTCGGCCTCGGGCAGGTCGAACGGCGGGCGCTGGGTCTCGGCGACCATCGAGATGAAGAACAGCAGGAACGCCGGGAACAGCGGGATGACGAACCAGTTCGGCATGCCAGTGATGAGCCCCGGCTCGTTGGCCTGGATCGCGACGATGTCGGAGACGCGGAGGCTGCCCGCGTAGACGAAGACCGAGGCGACGGCGAGGCCCTGCGCGATCTCGTAGCTGATCATCTGGGCCGACGACCGGACGCCACCGAGCAGCGGGTACGGCGACTGCGACGCCCACCCGGCGAGCACGATGCCGTAGACGTTGATCGACCCCATGGCCAGGAACCACAGGAGCCCGACGTTGAGGTCGGCGACCTGCAGCACGAACGTCTCGCCGAACAGGGTGATCTCGCCCGAGAGCGGGATGACCGCGACGGCCATGAACGCCACGGTCGCGGAGATGACGGGGGCCGCGAGGTAGGGCCACTTGTCGACCATGTTGGGCGTCACGTCCTCCTTGAAGAGGATCTTGACGCCGTCGAACACGGTCTGCAGCGCCCCGGCCGGGCCGGCGCGGTTGGGGCCGACGCGGTCCTGCATGCGGGCGACGAGGCGGCGCTCGCCCCAGATCAGCACCGCGGTGCCGTTGAGGAAGAACATGAAGGCGGCCAGGACCTTGACGATCGTGACCCAGAGGGGTGCCGACTCGGTCATGCGCCCACCTCCGCAGCCGCGCGGCCGACGGTGACGCGGTCACCGAGGGCAACGCCTGACGTGTCGGTCGAGTTGGTCGGGACGTAGACCACGCCGTCGACCATGCCGCGCTCGACGCGCAGCGGCAGCCGGAGCTCGACGTCGCCCCCGGTCACCGTGACCTCGTCGCCGTCGGCCGCACCGATGGCCTCCGCCGTGGCGGGGCTCGTGGCGACGTAGGGCGCACGGGCCGTCTTCAGCAGGTCGGCCGACCCGGCGGTCAGGGTCCCGCGGTCGAGCAGCAGCGGATAGGTGAGGAGCGCGAGGCCCTCGTCCTCCGTGGTGCTCGGAGCCGTGGGCTCGGGGACGGCGTGGGGCGTCTCACGCCCCGGCAGGCTCGCCATCTCCGCCCGGATCTGGTCGAGGTCGCCGAACCCGAGGTCCTTGCCCTGGTAGGCGGCGAGCTGCACGAGGATCTCGTGGTCGTCCTGCGCGAGCCTCGGCGCCTCGACCGCAGGCCGGAAGTGCTGGTGGCGGCCCTCCCAGTTGGTGAAGGCCCCGCCGCGCTCCTGGGTGGCCGTGACCGGGAGGACGACGTCGGCGTGGGCGGTCGTCGCGTTGCTCGCGAGGTCCTGCACGATGACCGTGCCCACCTTGTCGAGCGCCTTCTTCGCCAGCGCGGCGTCGGAGCAGTCACTGATGAGGTCGACGCCGACGAGGTGCAGGACGTCGATCTGGCCGTTGGCCGCGGCCTCGAGGATGGCGCGAGCGTCGCGGCCCGACGTCGAGGGCAGCTCGCCCCAGACGGCCTCCACGGCCGCGCGGTCCTCCGCGTCGTCGAGGCGCCGGCCGCCGGGCAGTGCGCCCGCGAGCAGCCCGGCCTCGAGCGCGCCACGCGCACCGGCGCGACGCGGGACCCAGCCGAGCTTGATGCCGGTGTCGTCCGCGAGCCGGACCGCGGCGGCCAGGACCCCGGCGTGGGAGCCAGCACGCTCACCGACCAGCAGCACCGCGTCGCCGGTCGCGTCCCTGAGGTCGCTGAGCACCTGCTCGAGGTCGCGGTGGGCGTAGTTGCCGGCGGCCGCGAGCTCCGCGAGGTTGGCGTGCCCCATCGCGCGGCCGATGGCCGCCAGCGCCACGCCCTCGTGGCCGGGCAGGGTCGGCAGACGGCGCCACGCGTAGCGCTCGAGTGAGCCCTCGCGTGGGCCGACCGGGACGATCTTCGTGCGGTTCTTGCGCCAGGCCTTGCGGAGGCGGAGGTGGAGGATCGGGTTCTCCTCCTCCGTGTCGAGCCCGACGACGAGCACGACCTTCGCGTTCTCGACGTCGGCGTAGGTGGCCGAGGGGCGGGCGGCGACCGCGGCGAGCGTCGCCGGCTCGTCGTCGGCGCCGAGGCGCGTGCGGAAGTCGAGGTCGTCGCTGCCGAGCACGGCGCGCGTGTACTTCGCGAGCGCGTACGCGTCCTCGTCCGCGAGGCGACCACCGGCCAGCACCGCCACCCGGCCCGCACCCTTGTCCGTGGCGGCCGTGATCGCGGCGGTTGCGGCCTGCAGCGCGTCGGACCACGAGACCGACGTGAGCTCGTTGGCCCGGCGGACCATCGGCTCGCGCAGGCGGGCGTCGTTGGTGAGGTTGCGGAACGCGAAGCGACCCTTGTCGCAGTTCCACGTCTCGTTGACCGCCATGTTGGTCCGCGCGAGCTGGCGCTGGACCTCCCCGCGGCGCGCCTGGACGGTCAGGTTGCAGCCGGCCGAGCAGTGGTTGCAGACGCTCGGGGCGCTGCGGAGGTCGAAGGGCCGCGCCTTGAAGCGGTAGCTCGCCGACGTCAGCGCACCCACCGGGCAGATCTGGATCACGTTGCCGGAGAAGTAGCTGCGATACGGCTCGTCCTCGTAGATCGCCACCTGCTCCAGCGCCCCGCGCTCGAACAGCTCGATGAACGGGTCGCCGGCGATCTCGTTGCTGAAGCGCGTGCAGCGGGCGCAGAGGACGCAGCGCTCTCGGTCGAGCAGCACCTGCTCGCTGACGGCGACGGGCTTGTTGTACCGGCGCTTCTCGTCGACGAAGCGGGACTCGCCGGTGCCGTGGCTGAGCGCCTGGTCCTGCAGCGGGCACTCGCCACCCTTGTCGCACATCGGGCAGTCGAGCGGGTGGTTGATCAGCAGGAACTCGAGCACGCCCTCCTGGGCCTTCTTCGCCACGTCGGAGGTGAGGTGCGTGCGGACCTCCCAGCCGTCACCGCACTCCGTGGTGCACGAGGCGGCCGGCTTGCGCTGGCCCTCGATGTCGACGAGGCACTGGCGGCAGGCGCCGGCCGGGTCGAGCAGCGGGTGGTCGCAGAACCGCGGGATGATGATGCCGAGCTCCTCGGCGGCCCGGATGACCAGCGTCCCCTTCGGGACGGTGATCTCCTTGCCGTCGATGGTCAGCGTGACCGTGTCCTGCGCCTGTCCGTTGTCGCTCACGCGTGGACCTCCTGGCGCGTGCGCGGCGCCGGGGGCGTCGCGCCCTTCGGACACCGGCCCTGCTGGATGTGCTTCTCGAAGTCGGCCCGGAAGTACTGCAGGCCACTGACGATCGGGCTGGTCGCGCCGTCGCCGAGTGCGCAGAAGCTGCGGCCGAAGAGGTTGTCGCAGATGTCCTGGAGCAGGTCGAGGTCCTCATCGCGGCCGCGACCGGTCTCGATGCGCTCGAGGATCTGGCCGAGCCAGTAGGTCCCCTCACGACACGGCGTGCACTTGCCGCAGGACTCGTGCTCGTAGAACTGGGTGAACCGCCAGACGACGTCGACCACGCAGGTCTTGTCGCTGTAGACCATCAGGGCGCCGGTCCCGAGGAGCGACCCGGCCTCGCCGATGTCCTCGAACGTGTAGGCGACGTCGGCCTTGTCGGCCGGCAGCAGCGGGGTCGAGGAGCCGCCCGGCATCCAGAACGAGAACTCCCGGCCGTCGAGCATCCCGCCGGCCTTCTCGATCATCTCGCTGACCGTCGTGCCGAGCGCGAACTCGTAGTTGCCGGGCTTGTTGAGCTCACCGGAGATGCACATCAGCTTGGGGCCCGGCGACTTCTCGGAGCCGTAGCTCGCGAACCATTCCGGCCCGAGGCGCAGGATGTACGGGAAGCTCGCGATGGTCTCGACGTTGTTGACCGTCGTCGGGCAGCCGTACAGGCCGTGCGTCGCGGGGAACGGCGGGCGCAGTCGGGGCTGGCCACGCCGGCCCTCGAGGGAGTCGAGGAGCGCGGTCTCCTCCCCGCAGATGTAGGCGCCGGCGGCACGGTGCAGCCACAGGTCGAAGCGCTTGCCGGACCCGAGGATGTTCTCGCCGAGATAGCCCTTGTCGTACGCCTCGGCGATCGCGGCGGCGAGGCGCCGGCTGGCCCACGCGAACTCACCACGCAGGTAGATGAACCCGGCCTCGGCGTTGATCGCGAGCCCCGAGCACACCATCCCCTCCACGAGGCTGTGGGGGTCGAGCTCCATGAGCGGACGGTCCTTGAACGTGCCCGGCTCGCCCTCGTCGGCGTTGCACACGATGAAGATCGGCTTGCCGGTGTTCTGCGCCACGAACGACCACTTGAGGCCGGTCGGGAAGCCCGCGCCGCCCCGGCCGCGCTGGCCGGAGTCCTTCATCATCTGGATCATCGCGGGCGAGTCGAGCTCCAGCGCCTTGCGCAGGCCCTCGTACCCACCGTGCTGCTCGTAGACGTCGATGCGGTGCGCGCCCTCCACCTCGTAGCGCGACTGCAGACCGTCCCGGACCTCACCAACGGTTCCCACGATCAGGCCTCCTCGTCGTCGCCGGAGGCGTCCGCGGAGCCATCCGCGGGCTCGTCCTGGGCAGTAGCGGGCTGGCCGGCGTCCGGGGCGGCCTCGACGACCGCCTCGGGCTGCTCGGTGGAGGTCGCCTGCGGCGCCTCGTCGGCCGTCGGCATCTCCGGTGCGGCCGCGGGGGCCGGCATCTCGGGCTCGGCCGTCGCGACCGCCGCCGGGGCGGGCGCTGCGACGGGCGCGCCGTTGTCGAGGCCGGCGCGTTCGCGGTAGATCTCGCCGCCCTGACCGCGCGGGTCCGCACCCGGCATCGTGACGGGGAGGTCGGTCTCGCCGGACTTGTACGCCGGCGGGTTCTCGTAGTCCTCGATGAGGTGGCGGGACGCCGCGATGACGTGGTCGTTGTAGCGGTCGTCGACACCGGAGAGCTCGCGCTCGACCTCGCGGAACGTGCCCGGGACGTCCTTCGACCAGTTGCTGGCCGGCGGGTCACCCGCGCGACACTTCTTGAGGAGGTCGTCGGCCTCGTCGAGGCTCAGCGGGCCGTACATCTCGTAGTTGACCTGCACCACCGGCGCGGCGTCGCAGATGCCCAGGCACTCGGCGTGCTCGACCGAGGTCGACGTGGCCTCGTCGTGGTGGCCGCCGAGCTGGTCCTTGTAGTGCGCGTAGATCTTGTCGGCCCCGGCGATCTTGCACGTGGGGTTCGTGCAGACGCTGAGCAGGTAGTCGCCGACGGGCTCCCGCTTGAACATCGTGTAGAACGTCGCGACCGCGCCGACCTCGGCCTTGGTCAGGTTCAGGGCCTGGGCGCAGAACGCGATCCCGTCCTCGCTGACGTAGCCCTCGTCGGACTGCACGAGGTGCAGCAGCGGCAGAAGCGCCGAGCGCGCGACCGGGTAGCGCCGGACGAGGCGCTGGGCGGCGGCGCGCGTTTCCTCTGTCAGGGGCACGGCGGTGCTCCGTTGGCTCGGTGGGGTGGGGCTAGCGGTCGACGCCGCCCATGACGGGGTCGATCGACGCGACGACCGCGACGACGTCGGCGACCATGTGGCCGGCCGCCATGTGGTTGGTCGCCTGCAGGTTCACGAACGAGGGCTCGCGGACGTGCACGCGCCACGGCCGGTTGGTGCCGGCACTGGTGACGGCGTAGCCGAGCTCGCCACGGGGCGACTCGACCGCCTGGTAGACCTGACCGGCCGGGACCGGGAAGCCCTGCGTCACCAGCTTGAAGTGGTTGATCAGCGCCTCCATCGACTCGCCCATGATGTGGCGGATGTAGCTCGGGTCGTTGCCGATCCCGTCACTGCCGATGCCGAGCTGGCTGGGCCAGGCGATGCGCTTGTCCTCGACCATGATGGGGCCGCCGGGCAGCGTGTCGAGCGCCTGCTCGATGATGCGCATGGACTGCCGCATCTCCTCGAGCCGCAGCGTGAACCGCGCGTAGCTGTCACCGGCTTCCTCGGTCACGACGTCGAAGTCGTACTGCTCGTAGCCGCAGTAGGGCTGGGCCTTGCGCAGGTCCCACTCCACGCCGGCGGCACGCAGCAGCGGGCCGGTGACGCCGTAGGCACGCGCGTCCTCGGCGGTCAGCACGCCGATGTCGACGGTGCGCTCCATCCAGATCGGGTTCTTCAGGAGCAGGTCCGCGTACTCGTTCATCTTGTCGCGCAGGATCGCGACGAGGCTGCGGCAGCGGTCCTCGAAGTCGTCGGTGACGTCGTTGGCGAGCCCGCCCGGACGGATGAACGCGTGGTTCATGCGCAGGCCGGTCTGGGACTCGAAGAGGTCGAGGATGCGCTCACGCTCGCGGAAGCCCATCGTCATCATCGTGAGCGCCCCGAGCTCCATGCCGCCCGTGGCCGCCCAGACGAGGTGCGACGCGATCCGGTTGAACTCCATCAGGATGACGCGGATGGCCTGCGCGCGCTCCGGCGCCTCGATACCGAGGAGCCGCTCGACCGCGAGGCAGTAGGCGGTCTCGTTGAACAGCGGCGACAGGTAGTCCATGCGGGTGAAGAACGTGACGCCCTGGACCCAGGTGCGGTACTCGGCGTTCTTCTCGATGCCCGTGTGCAGGTAGCCGATGACCGGCTTGATGTCGTTGACGATCTCGCCGTTGAGCTCGAGGATCAGGCGGAGCACGCCGTGCGTCGACGGGTGCTGGGGGCCCATGTTGACGGTGATCGTGTTGTCGCCGACCGCGTCCTCGACGACCTCCCAGTCGGCGCCGGAGACGAAGACGTCGTTCTCCCACGTGGCGTCGGTGGCGCTCATTCGACCACCTCCCGGAGCTCGCGCTCATCCGGCGGCGGGATGAACTTGTCGTTCTTGTACGGGATGTCGATGCCGCCGAGGGGGTAGTCCTTGCGCTGCGGGTGGCCGACCCAGTCCTCGGGCATGAGGATGCGCTGCAGGTCGGGGTGGCCCTCGAACTCGACCCCGAAGAAGTCGAAGACCTCGCGCTCGTGCCAGTTGGCCGTGGGGAAGAGGTCGGTGACCGAGGGGACGGTCGGCGCCTCGTCCGGCGTCTGGACCGCGACGCGCACGTACACGTTCTTGGCGATGGACCGGACGATGTAGTTGACCTCGATGACGCCCTGGTCCCGCGACACGCGGTACGTCGGCCAGCCGGTCGTCGACGGCTGGCGCTCGATCTCGTGGTCACCGGCCGGCCAGTGCACGCCCGACAGGTCGATCAGCCAGTCGGCCTGGATGTCGGGGTCGGTCGACAGGTACTGCAGGACGTCGCGGACCTGCACCGGCTTGCAGAAGACGGTGAGCTCGTCGTTGCGGAGGTCGGCCGCGAGGTCCGGGAAGCGCTCCTGCACCTTGCGTTCGACGTCCTCGAGGCTGATCAGCCGCTCGTAGGAGGTCTCCATCAGTGGGCCCCCTGCTCGGCGAAGCTCTGGCCCGCGATCTTCTCGTGGAGCTTGATGATCCCGTCGAGGAGCATCTCGGGGCGCGGTGGGCAGCCCGGCACGTACATGTCGACCGGGACGACGTGGTCGACTCCCTGGACGAGCGCGTAGTTGTTGAACATGCCGCCTGACGTGGCACAGACGCCCATCGACAGCACCCACTTGGGGTCCGACATCTGGTCGTAGATGCGGCGGAGCACCGGGGCCATCTTCTGACTGACCCGGCCGGCGACGATCATCAGGTCGGCCTGACGCGGCGAGGCCCGGAAGACCTCCATGCCGAACCGGCTGATGTCGTGCTGGGGGCCACCCACGGCCATCATCTCGATCGCGCAGCAGGCCAGGCCGAAGGTGGCCGGCCACAGCGACTTCGAGCGGGAGTAGTTGACGAACTTCTCGAGGTTCGTCAGCAGGATCCCTGAGGGGAGCTTCTCCTCTAGTCCCATT
This sequence comes from Nitriliruptorales bacterium, assembly GCA_041591915.1. Lineage (GTDB taxonomy): Bacteria > Actinomycetota > Nitriliruptoria > Nitriliruptorales > Nitriliruptoraceae > JBFHRB01. The sequence goes on along the minus strand of JBFHRB010000003.1, from coordinate 4,315 downwards.
CGAGGCCTCCGCGGCCGATCTCGTAGATGAAGGCGATCAGGAGGATCCCGAGGAAGACGCCCATCTGCGCCAGCCCGAAGTACCCGAGCTCACGGAAGACGACGGCCCACGGGTACAGGAACACGGTCTCGACGTCGAAGATCAGGAACATCATCGCGACCATGTAGAACTGGATCGAGAAGCGCACGCCCTTGACGTTGGCGAGCGGTTCGTTGCCGCACTCGTAGGCGGCGAGCTTCGTCGGGTTGGGGCGCTGCGGGCCGATCACCGCCGAGGCGCTGACGGCCGCGAGCGCGAAGCCCGCGGAGAGGATGAACAAGAGCAGGATCGGCAGGTACTCGCTCAGCACGTTGCCTTCTCCTCCGGGCGCGGTCGGTCCAACGCGGTACGGGGCTGGTGCTGCAGGTTGCGTGGTGCACGAACGGATCGGCGCTCCCCCGGCCCCACGGGAGCACATCGGTCGGCGACTCTACGGGCGGTCCTCACGGCCTCGCAACGCGACCCCGGTCAAGCGGCCGGTGCGACGCGCGACAACGTGTTGATGACGACGTCCATGGCGTCCTTGGGGTCCTGGTCGGTGAGGTTGGCGAGCAGCTTCATCACGAAGTCCATGAGCACCGGCCGCGGCAGGCCGTAGACGGTGCAGATGCGCATGAGCTCCGGCACCCCGATGATGCCGAGGAACATTCGGCCGAGCGTGAAGTACCCGCCCCAGCGGCGGTCGAGCTCGGACTGGTAGAGGTCGAGGGTGGCGTCGCGCTTGCTGGCGAGGGCGACGTCGGCGATGTCGGCCGCGAGCTGCCCGCTCTCCATGGCGTAGGCGATGCCCTCGCCGTTCATCGGGTTGATGAGGCCGCCCGAGTCCCCCACGAGCAGCGCGCCCTTGTAGGAGTGCGGCTTGCGCGAGAAGCCCATTGGCAGGGGGCCGGACCGGATCCGGTCCGTGCGGTTGGCCTCGTCGAGGCCCCAGGCGCGGTCGAGGCCGTCGACCCACTCCTTGAGGAGCTTGCGGTAGTTGGTGTTGCGGAAGTGGGCACTGGCGTCGGGGATGCCGGCGCCGACGTTGAGCGTCCCGTCCGCCATCGGGAAGATCCAGCCGTAGCCCGGCAGCAGGTCGCCGTTGGCGGCCTCGAGCTCGAGGAAGGACGAGAGCCACTCGTCGTCGGGGCGCGGGCTGTCGTAGTAGGTGCGCACGGCGACGGCCATCGGCCGGTCCTCGCGGCGGTGGATGCCGAGGCTGATCGCGAAGCGGCCCGAGGCGCCGTCGGAGGCGAGCACGATCGGGGCGCGGACCTCACCCTCGTTGCCGTCCTCGTCGCGCCAGATGACCCCGGCGACGCGGGTCTCCGACTCGCTGCGCCAGCGGGGGCCGACGACCTCGGTCTTCTCCCACAACTGCACGCCCTGCTTGACGGCGTGCTGCGCGAGCGTGTGGTCGAACAGGGAGCGGGTGCAGCTGAGGCTGTGCGGCGGGAAGTCGTCGAGCTCCGGCCACGGCAGGTGGATCACGTGGCCGCCGCCGTGGCAGCGCAGGCCCCGACTCTTCATCCAGCCGTCGACCCGGCCCTCGGCCTCGTCGACGAGCCCCAGGTCGTACAGCTGCTTCACGGCCCTCGGCGTGAGACCGTCCCCGCAGACCTTCTCGCGCGGGAACGCCTCCTTCTCGATGAGGACGACGTCCCGTCCGGCGCGTGCGAGGTGGGCGGCGGCCGTCGAGCCGGCCGGCCCGGCCCCCACGATCACGACGTCGGCGTAGGTGATCGGCCCTGGCATTCGCGGATCCTCCTCGCCCCTGGTCGTGGCCCGTCGGCCGGCTCGCGGCAACTTCGAGCGGTCAGCTCTGGCGTCGTGTCGGGACGGACTTCGTGAAAGTCTTCACAAGCAGTGTAGTCGTGGTCAGGCGGCGCTGCCGAACGCCTCGAGGAACGCGATCGCGCGCTCGATGGCCGTCGTCAGGTCGTCGGCCGGCACGACGGCCGCACCGTCGGGCCGCTCCACCGGCCCGGCGCGCCCGTGCGCCCCGAACTCGAGCAGCAGGTCGATGCTGCCGGCGACGTCCTCGCCGGACTGGCGAGCGATCTCGGCGAGGTCCGTCGAGATCGCCAGGACGTCCTCCCCGCGGATCAGGATCGTGCCCGGGATGGTCTCCGGGAGGTCGGCGAGGTCCGCCTCGAGGTCCTCCGGAAGGGCACCCTCGGCGCCGACCTGGCTCTGGAACTCCTGGAGCGCCCGGACCAGGTCCCGCAGGCGGATGCCGATCTCGTAGGTCGTCTCGCCGTCACGTTCGCTGGTCGCGACGACGTCGACCCAGTTCTCGATGAAGGCCTGGCCGTCCTCGCCGAAGATCTCGGCAGCCCGCTCCTGGGCCTCCTCGTCGACGGGGACGTCGTCACCCGTCGAACCACCGCCGAGGGCCTCGTTGAGGGCCGTCGTGTCCAGCTCGCCCTCGATCGCGACCCAGCCGTCCTGGACCAGCGACCGGATGCCTCCGATCACGGTCGGGGGCAGGTCGAAGGCGTCGAGGCTCGTGACGATCCCGTCGACGTCGAGCGGCTGGCCCGTCAGGGCGATCAGCTGGGCGATGGCCGCCCGGAAGAAGACGGTCTCGTCATCCGGGAAGAACGCCATCTCCAGGAAGTCGGTGCCCAGGACCTCGACGGTGAGCGAGGCCCCGTCGGGGGTGGACGTGCCACGCAGCTCGAGCCCGCCCAGGAAGAGGCCCATCTGCTGGGCGCCCTCGCCCAGCGCCGCCAACCCATCCGCGTCGGCGTCGATCGTGAAGGTCCAGTCGAACGAGTCGCTGAACGTGGCCTCGAACGCGGCGGACAGCTGCTCCTCGGGGGTCCCACCGCCACCGCACGCGGTCACGACCAGCGCGATCGCGGCGACGAGGGCGGTCAGGAGGCGAGGACTGCGACGCATGGAGTCTCCACGGGTGGAGGGCGGACGGGCGCAGGCTACTCGGGCGTGTCAGCGGCGGTAGGCCCGGTGGACGGCCACGATGCCGCCGCTGAGGTCCTTGACCTGCACGCCCTCCCAGCCCGCCTTCTCCATCCACTGCGCGAGCTCGAGGCGGTCCGGCCACGCGCGGATCGACTGTGCGAGGTACTCGTACGACTCGGGCGACGACGAGACGACCTCGGCGATGCGCGGCAGCGCCTTCATGAGGTAGCCGTGGTACAGCTCCCGGAAGGGGCCCCACGTGGGCGCGGCGAACTCGAGGACGACGAGACGCGCGCCGGGCCTGCAGACACGCGCGAACTCGCGCAGCGCGCGCTCGGGGTCGGGGATGTTGCGCAGGCCGAAGCCGATCGTGACGGCATCGAATCGGCCCTCCGGGAAGGGCATCCGCTGGGCGTCACCGTTGACCCACGTGGTGTCGGGCAGCGCCTTGCGCGCACCGTGGACCAGCATGTTGAGCGAGAGGTCGAAGGCCGTGACGCTGCGCGCGCCCCGCATCAGGAGCTCACGCGCGAGCGGGCCCGTGCCGGTCGCGACATCGAGCACGTCGGCACCGCGCGGCTCCGCCGCCATCGCCGACACACGCCGCCAGTGGGCGTCCTGGCCGAACGACAGCAGGGTGTTCGCGAGGTCGTAGCGGGGCGCCACGCGGTCGAACATCTCGCGCACGAGCTCGGTCCGCTTGCCGTCGCGCCCGGGATCGGGGAGCTCGAACGAAGCGGCGTCGGGCACGCTTGGCACGTTCTTCCTCACGATGGTGGTCGATGGTGCGTTCGACGCCGCTACGTGGGCTGGACGCGGCCCGCAGGCTACCGTCTACGGAGCAACCGACCCGGTGCAGACGTGAACGAACAGGGCGCGAACCACGATGGGGAACGCCCCCCGTCGGACCTGACGGGCGCGGCGACGCCGCCGACCGCAGGGCCGCTGCGCCCTGCGCCCGACCCGCCGGGGACTCCACCCGCACCGCCACCACCACCTCCCCCACCCCCAACGCCGGCGGGGACGGCCACCGCCACACCGGCAGCACGAGGGAACGACATGAGCGACCAGAGCGACGACTTCGACCTCGACGACCTCGAGCAGGCCGTCGCCGAGATGGGCCTCGAGGAGCAGGTCGCGCCTGACCCGCCCAGCGCACCTGCCGCGCCTCCCGCACCCGCAGCCCCGGCCGCTGGACTCGACGACCTGATCGCCGCGGCATCGGACGCGGTCGAGGTCGAGGCATCACCGGCGCCGCCGCCGCCCGCCCCCACGGCGCCTGCGGCTCCCCCGGCCCCTGCCGCGCCGGCTCCCCCGGCCCCCGCCGCGCCGGCGCCACCACCCGCCGCAGCGACGCCCGCGCCGCCCCCCG
>JBFHRB010000002.1:0-45182 GCA_041591915.1 Nitriliruptorales bacterium | reverse complement strand
TGGGTTAGCGTCGGGTCACGCCCACGCCGGGAGCACTCCCATGCCCGAGATCCGCCTCGCGACCGAGGACGAACAGGCCGTGTTCGGGATGGCCTTCGCCGCCGCGCTCGGGGAGGACTGGGGGCCGGTCGAGGTCGAGGCGTTCCTCGCCTACGTCGATGACGATCGCGCATGGATCGCCGTGGACGACGGCCAGGTCGTCGGAACGACCGGCGCGTTCGGGTCCGAGCTGACGTTGCCCGGGCGCGTCACGGTGCCTGCGGCGGCCGTCACCGGCGTCGGCGTGCTGCCGACCCACCGGAGGAAGCGCATCGGGACGGCGTTCATGGAGGCGCAGTTCGCCGAGGCGCGCGAGCGGGAGGAGCCCGTGGCCGTGCTGGACGCCTCGGAGGCCACGATCTATGGCCGCTTCGGCTACGGCGCTGCCGTGTACGCGAGCACCCTGCGGATCGACACGTCGCGTGCCGACTTCGCGGCGCCGTCGCCCATCGAGGGCCGGTACCTGCTCCTCGACGACGAGACGGCCGCCACGGTGCTGCCACAGGTGTTCGACGCCGTGCGCGCCGTCACGCCGGGCGAGGTGGCTCGCACCGCCGGTTGGTGGACCACGCGCCTCGCCGACCCACCGGGGTGGCGCGACGGGAGGGGGATGTTCCACCACGTCGCCTACGTGCTGCCAGAGGGCGGTGTGGACGGCTACCTGTCCTACCGCGTGAACAACCGCTGGAACGGCGCCCTGCCCGCGAGCGAGGTGCAGATCGTGGACCTGCAGGCGGGCTCGCCTGCCACCTACGCGGCCCTGTGGCGCTACGCGCTCGACATGGACCTCGTCCGCTCGGTGTCGGCTGGTGCGTGCACCGACGACGAGCCGATCCGGTGGCTGCTCGACGACAGCCGCCAGCTCGTCAGCCAGGAGCGGCACGACCACCTGTGGGTCCGGATCCTGGACCTCCCGCGCGTGCTCGGCACGCGCCTCTACCCGATCGACGGGCGACTCGTCCTGGAAGTGACCGACACGCTCGTCCCCGACAACGCGGGCCGCTGGGAGCTCGTCGTCGAGGGCGGGGGCGGTCACGTCGGCCGCACGCAGGACGAGCCGGACCTGGTGCTGGACATCTCGACGCTCGGATCGATGTGCCTCGGCGGGGTCACCCCCACCTCGCTCGCCGCTGGCGGGCGCATCGAGGGTGCCGACCCCCGAAAGGTCCTGCTGGCGGAGCTGCTGCTGCGGCCGGAGACGAGCCCGCGGACGACCACATCGTTCTAGGGCCGCGTCCGGCCCCCGCGCGCGCCTGACCACCTGATCGGATCGACCCGCCGAAAACCGGCTGGCCGTCACTATCCTGCGGCCGACCGATGGCGCCGTCATGACCGCCGCGCGCGCCGCCCCCACCCCCGAGCACGTCAGGGAGACCACACATGTCGCTGGGTTACGACAAGCAGCTCTTCATCCTCGCCTTCGACCACCGCGGGAGCTTCAAGAAGAAGTTCGGTGTCACCGGCGACCCGACCCCGGACGAGTACGCCCGGTTGCGCGATGCCAAGAAGCTGGTCTGGGAGGGCTTCCTCAAGGCCAACGAGGGCGGCCTGCCCGAGGGCGCCGGCGTGCTCGCCGACGAGGAGATGGGCGAGGACGTCGTCCGCGCCGCGAAGGAGATGGGCGTCCCCTTCGCCATGCCGGCCGAGAAGTCGGGCATGAACACCTTCGATTTCGAGTACGGCGACGACTTCGGCAAGCACATCGAGGCGTACGACCCGACCTGGTGCAAGGTCCTCGTGCGCTGGAACCCCGGCGACAGCGACGAGGACAAGGACTACTCGGCCACGCGCCTCAAGCGCCTCGGCGAGTGGCTCCACGCGAACGACCGCAAGTTCCTGTTCGAGCTCCTCGTCCCGGCCAACGATGCCGACATGGCCTCCGTCGACGGTGACCAGAGGCGCTACGACACGGAGGTCCGTCCGGACCTCACGATCGCGTCGATCGAAGAGATCCTCGGACGCGGCATCGAGGTGGACATCTGGAAGATCGAGGGCCTCGACAAGCGCGAGGACTGCGAGCGACTCGACACGACCATCCGGCAGGGTGGCCGCGACGGTGTCATCGCCGTCGTCCTCGGCCGCGGTGCGGACGACAGCGCCGTGGACCACTGGCTCGAGATGGGCGCGCCGGTTCCGGCCTACCAGGGCTTCGCGATCGGCCGGTCCATCTGGTCGCCCGGCGTCGAGGCGTACGTGGCGAACGAGATGAGCCGCGAGGAGGCGACGGCCGACATCGCCGCACGCTTCAAGCGGTTCATCGACGTCTACCAGGCCGCCGAGGCCTGATCACAGGAGCGACCGTGGCCGTCATCAAGACCATCGACCTCGTCGGCGTCTCGACCGAGTCCTGGCAGGACGCCGCCGACCAGGCGTTGAAGGAGGCGCAGAAGACGATCCGTGGCATCGAGGGCTTCCACGTCCTCGAGACCTCGGCCGTCGTCGACGCCGACGGCGTCTCCGAGTACCACACGCACATCCGCATCAAGTTCCGCATCGAACGCTGAGCCGGGGGTGGCCGACCTCTTCGCCTTCGACGACGTCCACGTCGTCGGGTCCGACGGGTCGGACATCCTGCGGGGCGTGACGGCGACCATCCGGGCCGAGGGCATCACGTGTGTCCTCGGCCCGTCCGGTGCCGGCAAGTCCACGCTGCTGCGGCTCTGCAACCGCCTCGACGTGCCGACCACCGGGTCGATCCGGTTCCGGGGCGAGCAACTCGCCGACGCGGACCCTCTCCGGCTTCGTCGGTCGGTCGGCATGGTCTTCCAGCGACCGACGCCCTTCGAGGGGAGCGTCGCGGACAACCTGGAGGTGGCCTCTCCGGGTGCCGACCGTGCCACGATGGTCTCGGCGCTCGGGCGCGCCGAGCTCGACGCGTCGTTCCTGGACCGCGACGCGCGGCGGCTGTCCGGTGGGGAGGCGCAGCGCGTCTGCCTCGCCCGAACGTTGATCACGGCGCCCGAGGCGCTCCTGATGGACGAGCCGACGTCGGCGCTCGACCCGGCGTCGAGGACGGGCCTCGAAGGCCTCGCGAGGCTCCTGGCGGGTGACGGGATGCCGATCGTGTGGGTGACGCACGACCTCGCGCAGGCACGCCGCCTCGCTGAGCGGGTCCTCGTCATGGTCGACGGCCGGGTCGCGGTCGCCGGCACGTTCGACGACGTCGAGGCGTCGCCCGATCGGGCCGTGCGCGACTACCTCGCGGGGGATCGCGATGGCCCCTGACACGACCGGCGTGGAGATCGGCGCGCTCGGCGTCGCGCTGTCGCTGATCCTCGTCGTGATCGCCCTGCTGATCTCCTGGCGCCAGGAGCTACGACTCGGTGGCCCGATCGTGGTCGCCGTGGGCCGGTCACTGGTCCAGCTGATCCTCGTCGGGCTCGCGCTCGAGCTGATCATCGACCCGACGAGGCCGCTCGCGCTGTCCTGGTTCTGGGTCGGGTTCATCGTGCTGTTCGCCGCGTGGACCGTGCGCCAGCGTGCGGCCGACGTCCCCAACGCGTTCGGGCTCGCGCTCGCGGCGAACGCTGCCGCTGCGGTCGTGACCCTGGGCGTGATCTTCGGGTTGGGGATCTTCCCGCTCGAGGCCCAGTTCCTCGTGCCGACGGCCGGGATGATGGTGGGCAACGCGATGAAGTACACGGTCGTGGCCGGCCAGCGCATCGTGGCCGAACTGCGCGAGAAGCGGGCCGAGGTCGAGGCGCGGCTCGCGCTGGGCCAGACGTGGCGGGCAGCGGCACGCCCCTACATCCGATCGGCCATCCGCACGGCGATCACGCCGCAGGTCGAGACGACGCGCGCCGTCGGCCTCGTTTTCCTGCCCGGGGCGATGACGGGCCTGATCCTCGCCGGGGTGGACCCGATCGACGCGGTGCTCGTGCAGGCGGCCGTGATGTACCTGATCCTCGGTGCCGTGGCCACCACCAGCGCGGTCGTGGCCATCGGGCTGGCCCGCCGGCTCTTCAGCCCCGACCACCGGCTCCTCGTCTAGCTGGCCCGCGAACTCGGCAACGAGCGCTCCACGAGTGCGGGGAGGTCCCGGAAGGCGCCGGCGTGCAGCACGGCGTTCGGCAGCCCCGCCTCGTCGCCTGGGCTGAACCCCTGGCCCCCGAGGACCACGAGCGCTGCCCCGGTGTCGGCCGGGTCGCGCAGGTAGGCCTCGGCCGCCTCACGGCCGACCGCGGCCACGAGGACGACGAGGGGGTCGACCTCGCGGGCCGCGGGGGGGATCGCCGCGGAGGGGGTGTCGGCGCCGAGGAAGTGGACGCGCCAGCCGACGCCCGTGAGGGCGACGGACGCCATCAGCAGGCCGAGGTCGTGCTGCTCGCCCGACGGTGAGAACGCGAGGCAACGGCGTGCCCCGCTGGTGGGGCTCATCCGCAGCAGGCGGGTCAAGCGGGAGTGCAGCGCCCGGGTCGCGAAGTGCTCGCGGGCGATGGCACCGGGGTCGTCCTGCCAGCCCTCACCGAGCGCTCGCAGCGTCGGCACCAGGACGTCATCGAGGAAGGACGCCGGGTCGAGGCGGGCGAGCGCGTCGTCGAGCGCGAGTTCGAGGGACCGGCTGTCGAAGTCGCTGACCGCCGACCGGATCGCGTGGACCAGTCCCTCGGCGCCCGTGTCGGGCCCCGAGCCCGCCAGACCCTGCTCGGCGAGGTGCCGTGCGGCCGCGCCCACGGCCCACCCGTCGTCGACGAGCGCCTGGACCTGCTGGACGCGCGCCACGTCCGTCTCGCCGTACAGGCGATGGCCGCCCTCCGTGCGCTCGGGGACCAGGACCCCGTACCGGCGCTCCCAGGCGCGCAGGGTCGAGACGCTGACGCCGGTGCGGCGCGCGATCTCGCCGATGCGCATGGTGTTGGGCACGTTGGGTCCACGTTACGGGGCGGGCGCGGGTGAGGCGGGCACCTCGCACGCCCTTCGTTGCCGGGTGTCGTTGCGGACGCCTCCCGGGCGGTCAGGCCTCGAGGAGTGCCAGGGCCTCGGCAACCGTCGGTCCCAGGGACCGGTACGGGCCCCGATGCACGACGACGCCCGGGCGGTCACCCGCATCGCCGTCGCGGAACCCGTCGCCCCCGAGCACGCACACGACGCCAGGCGCGACGCGGAGCGTCTCGAGGAGCCGTGCGGCGGGCCGCCGGAGCTCGGAGCCGATGAGGACGACACGCGGCCTGGTCCGCTTCACGGCCGCGTCCAGGACGTGGGCCGGCGTGTGGACGCCGATGAACCTCACCGCCTGTCCCTCGCCGGCCAGGGTTGCCGAAGCCATCATGACGCCGAGGTCGTGGTGCTCGCCCTGGGGGCAGCAGGCGAGCACCCGCGGGTCGATCGACGGATCGGCGGGTCGAAGCTCGTCCGCGAGGCGCAGGCGGACGAGCTGGGTCGCGAAGTGCTCACGGGCGATGGCATGCGGCCCCTCCCGCCAGGTCGCCCCGAGCTGGCGCATGACCGGGACCAGGACGTCGTCGCAGGCGACCGCGATGTCGAGCCGCTCGAAGACGTCGTGCAGCACGGCCGTGGCGGCGGGGGTGTCGAAGGTGGTCGCGGCCTCCCAGAGTCGCCGTGTGGCCACGGCGGCGAACGCGCTGGCGTCCGGGGGAACCTCACCGGCGAGGATCCGGGCCGCCGCCTGGCGCGTGGGGATCCCGGCCGAGATGAGGCGCTGCATCGCCTGGACACGTGCGACGTCGTCGTCGCTGTACAGGCGGTGCCCGCCCGGCGTCCGCTCGGGTGCGAGGACGCCGTAGCGCCGTTCCCAGCTCCGCAGTGTCGGCACGGCGAGGCCGCTGCGTTCCGCGACGTCCCCGATGCGCAAACTGACCGTTTGACCCATGCACCAACCATACGGCGGTCGGTGCCGGCCGGATAGGGGGGTCAGATGAGTCGCCGGTGCGTCGCCCAGCGTGTGAGTTCGTGGCGGTTGGACAGTTGCAGCTTGCGCAGGACGTTCGAGACGTGGGTCTCGACGGTCTTGACCGAGATGTGGAGCTCCCGTCCTACCTCCTTGTAGGTGTAGCCCCGCGCGATGAACCGCAGCACCTCGCGCTCTCGATCGGTGAGCTGGTCGAGCTCCGGGTCGAGCTCGGCGAGGTCGACCTGCCCGGTGAATGCATCGAGGACGAACCCCGCGAGCCGTGGCGAGAAGACGGCGTCTCCCCCGCGAACCCGTTCGATCGCCTCGACGAGCTCGTCAGGGTCGATGCCCTTCGTGACGTACCCGCGGGCCCCGGCGCGGACGATGGCGATGACGTCCTCGGCGGCGTCCGACACCGACAGCGCCAGGAACCGCGTCTCGGGCAGTTCCTCGGCGACCGAGCGGAGGACGAGCTCGCCACCGCCGTCGGGCATGTGCACGTCGAGGAGCACGACGTCGGGCCGCTTCTCGCGGATGCCGACGATGGCGTCATCGACCGTGCCGGCCGTGCCGACGATGTCGACGCGGTGGCCGAGCTCGGCCTTGACCCCCGACAGGAACAGCCGATGGTCGTCGACGAGGAAGACGCGGACGCGCGTGCTCATGCCGAGGCCTCCGGGGCAGGTGGTCTGGGCAGGTGGAGGTGCACCTCCGTGCCCTCGCCTGGGTGGGTCGTGATGCCGGTCACGCCGCCGACCTGGGCCAGACGGGCGACGATGGAGTCGCGGATGCCGTGACGGTCGTCCGCGACCGCCCCCAGCTCGAAACCCCGGCCCCGGTCGCGCACCCACACGTCGATGGCCGACGGCGTGGCCTCGGCGTAGACCGAGACGGTCGCGACCCCGGCGTGCTTGGCCGCGTTCAGCATGGCCTCGCGAGCAGCCGCGACGAGGGACGCCGTCGGTCCGTCGGTCGACGCATCGCCCACGACCACGACCTCGATGTTCGTCGCGCTCGCCGCCTCGACGTCGCCCGCGGCGTCATCCAGCGCCTCGCGCAGTGTCGCCGCCTGCGCCTGGGGCCCTCGGTTCCCGTAGAGCCATGCGCGGAGCTCGCGTTCCTGCACGCGCGCCAGCGCGGTCTTCGCATCCGCGTCAGACGTTCGTTGGATCAGGGTCAGGGTCTGCAGCACCGAGTCGTGGAGGTGCCGGGCGACCTCGGCCCGCTCCTCCTGCCGGATCCGCTCCCGCCGCTCCGACCCGAGCTGGCGCAACAACCTCGCCACGCCCGGCGCGAAGATGACCGCCAACCCCGCGAAGCCGACCGCGATCGCGACGAGCAGCGCCGCGATCCCGGTGAACCCGCGGTTGACGCTGAGGAAGGTCGTCATCGCGAGGGCGACGAGCAGCACGCCTGCCAGGAGCCGGGGGAGGGGGACCGCGCCCTCCACGAGTCGGCCCAGGGGCAGGCGCCGGACCTGGGCGTTCCAGCGTTCTCGACGCGACTCGTCCCCGCCGGTCCAGATGATCGCGGATCCCACGCCCGCCATCGCGAACGGCCAGACGATCGAATCGCCGAACCACAGCCCGACCTGGCGCGCGAACAGGAGCAGTCCGAGCACCACGATGCCGAACGCGGTCGCCTGCGACGTCGTCGGTCGAGGTCGACGACTCGCTGACCGCGCTTCCTCGTCGTCCGCGCTGATGCCGAGCAGCACGAGGTAGAGCCCGATCCCGAGGCCTCCTGCCAGGCACAGCACGACGAGGCCGATCCGCACGATGATCGGATCGACACCGAGGCGCTCGCCCAGGCCGGCTGCGGCTCCGGTGAGCAGTCGGTCATCCCCGCTGCGAGCGAACGACGGCAGGCGCTCCTGTGGGGCCGGAGCGCCTCGCGTCGACGGTGGAGCGGCCAGCGGCGTCCCTCCCGCTCGGCTGACGTCCTTGATGGTGGCACACGAGGGTCCCGGAGGGCACCGGGGGAGTCCCGGACGCGACCCTGAGGTGGTCAGGGGCGAATCAGGGTGCCCCCCGATGGTCGCGGCCTGCGGCGCGGGGGACGATGCCAGTGTCCGACAACGAGGACGTCATGACCGACACCGATCAACTTCCGCCCCCGCAGCTCCCGCCCCCGAGCGCCCCACCGCCGCCGCGCCGCCTCGTGCGCGTCACGGAAGGACGTGCCGTGGCGGGCGTCGCCCGTGGCCTCGCCGACTACTTCCAGGTCGATCCCACGCTGGTGCGCGTGATCTTCGGCGTGTCGGTGTTCTTCGGCGCGCTCGGGGTCTTCGCGTACCTCGCGCTGTGGGTCGCGCTACCGGCGGACGATGGCACTCCGTCGCTGGCCCAGCGGGTCCTCGACCGTGAGGGTGGGGCGTTGACGTGGGTCGGCCTTGGCCTCGTGGCGCTCGCCTTCGCGCTGCTGCTGGACCGCACGAGCCACTTCTTCGGGCTCGCGGGGCTGGCCGGGCCGATCGCGCTGGTCGCGACGGGCGGCGTGCTCCTGTGGTGGGGGCAGCGCGACGAGGTCCCGGTCGGCCCCGGGACGCCACAGCGGTACGCGAGCGTCGCGACGCCGACCGCGCCGTCGGGCGCCGCGCCCGCAGGTGGCACGACGGACGCCCCGGCCGACGCCGAAGCGCCCGACGATGAAGTGACGGACGATCTGTCCGAACCTGCCACGCCGATCGGGGACCTCCCGCCGCCGGCCTGGCCGCCGCAGGCTCCGGCGCGGTGGCGGGAACCGCGACCCCCACGCCCACCCCGGCCGCCGAAGCCCCGCTCGATCCTCGGCCGCGTGACGTTGGCCCTGTCGCTGTTCTCGGTGGCCATCGCGGCGATCGTGAACAACCTGCTGGATTCGGGCCTCAACGCCGGTCACTACCTGGCGATCGCCCTTCTGGTGGTCGGCCTGGGCCTCGTGGTCGGGACGTTCTTCGGTCGGGCGCGGTGGCTGTCACTGATCGGCCTGCTGCTCCTCCCCTTCGTCGTCGCCAGCAACCTGTTCGGCACGTACGTGACGACCGGACTCGGCGACCGCTACTTCGCGCCGACGACGGCCGACAGCATCGCGTCGGTGTACGAGCTCGGCATCGGCGAGCTCACGGTCGACCTCCGAAGCATCGAGATCCCGGTGGGCGACCCGATCCTCGTCGCCGCGCAGGTGGGCGTCGGCCAGCTCGAGCTCATCCTCCCCGAGGGTGCCGGCCTCGTCCTGTCCACGGCCACCGTGAACGCGGGCCAGGTCCGGGTCTTCGGCGTCGCCAGCGACGACGGAGCCCCGGGTGCCTCCCTCAACGGGCTCGAGATCGAGCCGCAGGACGGCCGTCCCACGTTCACCATCGACGCGGAGGTCGGGATCGGCCAGCTCGACATCTGGTTCGACAACTGGGAGTACGACGACGTCGTCAGCCGCTCCCGCGTCCCCGCCTCGATCGGTTAGGAGCGCCGCCATGCAACGCCACCGTTTCGACCCCCTCTCCCTGATCCCCGGCGTGGTCTTCGTCGCCGTCGGCATCGCCGCCCTCTCCGGCACGATCCGGATCCAGACGATCGCCTGGGACTGGGTCTGGCCCATCACGCTCCTCGTCATCGGTGCGCTCCTGGTGCCCACCGGCTTCCGGAGCAGGGAAGCGGGACCCGACGAGACCGCCGAACGGGCAGAGCCCACCGCCCGCGACGGTGCCGATGCAGGCGACGCAGCCGACCCGGCCCTGGTGGCGGCACACGACGAGTTGCCCCCACCGCCGGACGTCGACCGCGACTGACCCCAATGCACGGCCGTCCACTCGCCCCACCCGGACCGGCCACCTTCCGCGGCCTCCGCGCTCACCGCGCGGAGGCCGCGGCGCGTTGGGGGCGCGCCTCGGCTGCTCGTTAGACTCGGGCGGACCTGCTGGTGCGCCCGAGGGGCTACAGGCATCGACGCGGGTCCGTTGACCCAGCCGCAGGACCCGTCCGGGAGACTCCTCCAGTGCCCGCCACCATCATCGTCGGCGCCCAGTGGGGCGACGAGGGCAAGGGCAAGGCCACCGACCTCCTCGCCGACCAGACCGACCTCGTCGTCCGCTACCAGGGCGGCAACAACGCCGGCCACACCGTGATCGTCGGCGACGACGTCTTCAAGCTCCACCTGATCCCCTCGGGGGTGCTCTACCCCCACGTCACGCCCGTGATCGGCGACGGCGTCGTCATCGACCCGAAGGTGCTGCTCGCGGAGCTCGACGGGCTCGACGCGAAGGGCCTGGGTGCCAGCGAGCGGCTGAAGGTCAGTGGCAACGCCCACCTGATCATGCCGTACCACCGCGAACTCGACCTGCTCATCGAGCGGCGCCTCGGCAAGAAGAAGCTCGGCACCACGCGGCGCGGCATCGGCCCGGCCTACGCGGACAAGGCCGCCCGCGTCGGCCTCCGCTTCCAGGACCTGTTCGACGAGCGCATCTTCCGCGAGAAGCTCGAAGCGGCGCTCGACGTCAAGAACCTGATGCTCAGCCGGATGTACAACCGGCTCCCGATGGACGCGGACGAGATCGCCGCGGAGTACCTCGGCTACGCGGAGCGGCTCCGCGGCCAGCTCGCCGACACGACGGGCCTGATCCACGAGGCGCTCGAGGCCGATCGCAACGTGATCCTCGAGGGTGCCCAGGGGACGCTGCTGGACCTCGACCACGGCACGTACCCCTTCGTCACGTCGTCCAATCCCGTGGCCGGGGGCGCGCTCACGGGCGCGGGGGTCGGGCCGCGCCACATCGACCGTGTCATCGGCATCACGAAGGCCTACGTCACGCGCGTCGGCGCGGGTCCGTTCCCGACGGAGCTGTTCGACGACGTCGGCGAGCGCATGACCGAGATCGGCGGCGAGTACGGCACGACGACCGGCCGACGCCGGCGGGTGGGCTGGTTCGACGCCGTGCTCGCCCGCTACGCGAACCGCGTCAACGGGCTGACCGACATCTTCCTCACCAAGCTCGACGTGCTCAGCGAGTTCGAGAGCCTGCGCGTGGCGACCGCCTACCGCTACGACGGCGAGGAGTACGAGCACTTCCCGCCCCACCAGTCGATCTTCCACCACGCCGAGCCGGTCTACGAGGAGTTGCCCGGCTGGGGCACCGACATCAGCCAGATCAACCGCTACGAGGACCTGCCGAAGGAGGCGCAGCGGTACGTGGAGTTCGTGGAGGAGCTCGCCGGCACGCGCGTCACCTGGGTCTCGATCGGGCCCAAGCGATCGCAGACGCTCGTCCGATGAGGGCAATGGTCATCGGCGGCGGAGGCCGAGAGCACGCGCTCGCCTGGGGGCTGGCGAACTCCGCGTCCGTGGACGAGGTGCACGTCGCGCCCGGCAATGCCGGGACCGAGGCGCTCGGACCCCAGCACGCCATCGACGCCGAGGACCCCTCCGCGGTCGCGGACCTCGCCGCCGGCATCGGTGCCGACCTGGTGGTCGTGGGCCCCGAGGCGCCGCTGGTCGCCGGCGTGGCGGACGAGCTGCGCTCCCGTGGCATCGCCACGTTCGGGCCGTCCCGTGCGGCCGCCGAGGTCGAGGGCAGCAAGGCCTTCTCGAAGGAGCTGATGGTCGCGGCCGGCGTCGACACCGCGGGCTACGGCGCGTTCACCGATCCGGACGAGGCGAAGGCGGCACTCGAGGGCTACGCCGCACCGTACGTCGTGAAGGCCGACGGCCTCGCTGCGGGCAAGGGCGTGCGGATCTGCGCGACGATCGACGAGGCACGTGAGGCCATCGACACGTCCATGGTCGAGCGCGCGTTCGGCGACGCCGGGGCCATGGTCGTCGTGGAGGAGTTCCTGCACGGACCCGAGGCCTCGGTCTTCGGGATCTGCGACGGCACCGACGTGGTTGTCCTCGCGCCCAGCCAGGACTTCAAGCGGGCGCTCGACGGCGACGAGGGCCTCAACACCGGAGGCATGGGCGCGTACACGCCCATACCCCACCTCACCGCAGACCAGGCCGCAGGGCTGGCGGACACCGTGTTCCGCCCCGTCCTGCGCGAGCTCGCCGCGCGCGGCACCCCGTACTCGGGCCTGCTGTACGCCGGGCTCGTGCTGACCGACGCCGGGCCCAGGGTGCTCGAGTTCAACTGTCGCTTCGGCGACCCCGAGACCCAGGTCGTGGTGCCCCGCATCGCCTCCGACTTCGGCGAGCTGCTCCTCGCCTCGGCGACCGGGAGCCTCGCCGACGTGGACGTGCGGTACCACGACGATGCCTTCGTCACCGTCGTGCTCGCCAGTGGCGGCTACCCCGGCAGCTACGAGAAGGGCAAGCCGATCTCCGGCGTGGCGGACGCCGAGGCGCTCGACGGCGTGTGGGTCTTCCACGCGGGGACCGCGCGCGACGGTGGCGGGCAGCTCGTGACCAACGGCGGTCGCGTGATGAACGTCACCGCCCGGGGCGCGACCATCGCGGATGCACGCGCGCGGGCCTACGCGGCCGCCGACCTGATCAGCTGGGAGGGCCAGCACCGGCGCGAGGACATCGCGCTGGCCGCGTCAACGCTGGCGACGGGGACCGACTAGAGGGCCTCGATGTTCTTCATGAGGCTGTCGACGTCCTTCTCGAAGATCTTCTTGAACTGGCGAGCGACCAGCTTGCCTCCCACGGGGAAGAACTTGCCCGGGTCCACCTCCACGACACCGGTCACCGCCGAGCCGTCGCCGTCGGCCTGGATGTCGAAGCTGAAGCTCACCTCGAACGGGCTGCTGCCACCGAACGCGTAGGTAGATGGTCGGTCGTAGGCCGTGACCTCGTTCTCGACGTCGAAGGTCATCCCCATCATCCCGGCCTTGGTGATGAGCTTGCGCCCAACGCCTTCATCGCCCTCGGCACGCACCGACTTGGCCGAACTCGACCACGCAGGCCCGTTGTCCGGGTCGACGATGTAGTCGAACACGACCTCGGGTGGCTTCGAGACCTTGCGGGTTGCTTCGAACCGGTGCACGGCAGCTCCTCTCGCGGAGCAGCGAGCCTATGCCGCGGTGACCGGCCACCGCTGGCTTGCCGGGGCGATCACCGTCTCGCCCTCGAGCGCGTGGGCGAACTGGGCGTGCAGGTCCTCGAGCACCTCGACGAGCGCCCCGCTGACGGCGTCCTTCTCGATGTACGCGAACGCACCCGCTGTGCGGGCTGCTGGCGCCTCGAGGTCCGCGGCCAGGGCCGAGATGATCACCACCATCGAGCGTGGTGAGGCGGACAGGATGCGGGGCAGGGCCTCACGGCCGTCCATCTCCGGCATCATGATGTCCAGCAGCACGATGTCCGGCTGGTGGCGGGCTGCGGCCTCAACGGCGGCGAGGCCGTCTCCGACGCTGGGCAGCAGCTCGAAACGGCCCGACCGTCGCAGGGTCAGTTCGAACAGCAGCCGGATGTCCGGCTCGTCGTCTGCGATGAGGATCGTCGGGCGCCTCATGGGCTTCCCCTCTCACGCCGACCGCGCGCTGGGTCGGCTGCGGGACGAGGGAAGCGAACGAAACGGGCGTTCATCGACCGTCGCCCTGTCCGTTCGTCAGGGGCCATGCGCCACGCGCCGTCGCCGTGGCCGGGCACGGCCCCTAGGCTCCGGACCCCATGACCGCCCCTGTCGTGACGAGGGACGAATCGTGCCACTCGAGGGCCTCAAGCACCTGCGTTCCGGCAAGGTCCGCGAGATCTACGAGGCGGACGACCAGCACCTGCTCCTCGTCGCCTCCGACCGCGTCTCGACCTACGACTGCGTCCATCCGACGCCGATCCCCGACAAGGGCCGGGTGCTGACCGGGGTGTCGGCGTTCTGGTTCGACCAGACCCGCGACATCGTCGCCAACCATCTCGTCTCCACCCGGGTCGCCGACATGCCGCCGGAGGCCCGGGCCCACGCCGACGAGCTGCGCGGTCGCACCATGCTCGCCCGCAAGGTCGACATCATCCCGTTCGAGTGCGTCGCCCGCGGCTACCTGTCCGGGTCGGGCTGGAAGGAGTACCAGGCCGACCGGACCGTGTGTGGGATCGCGCTGCCCGAGGGCCTCGTCGAGGCCGCCGAGCTGCCCGAGCCGATCTTCACGCCCGCGACGAAGGCCGAGTCGGGCCACGACGAGAACGTCACCTACGAGTTCATGGCCGGCGAGCTCGGCGAGTCGCTGGCCTCCCGACTGCGCGACCTCGCGCTGCAGCTCTACACACGCGGGCGAGAGGTCGCGCGTGGCCGCGGGATCATCCTGGCGGACACCAAGTTCGAGTTCGGCATCATGGATGGCGAGGTCGTCCTGGCCGACGAGGTGATGACCCCGGACTCGTCGCGTTACTGGCCTGCCGACCAGTGGAGGCCCGGCAGCAACCCGCCGTCGTACGACAAGCAGTTCGTGCGCGACTACGCATCGTCGACGGGTTGGGACAAGACCGACCCCGCCCCCGAGCTGCCGGACGACATCGTCGCGAGGACCCGCGCGAAGTACGTCGAGGCCTACGAGCGCATCACCGGCCAGTCGTTCGACGTCTGGCTCGCCTCGGACTGACCGATCGTGACCGCCGCGCCCAGCCCCGTCCCGCCGATGCGGGTCGGCGCGCGTCACCGGAGCCGCATCCGCCGGCGCCTCCTGGTCGCGGCCTACGCCGGAGGGGCGATCGTCGTCGTCCTCCTGCTCGCGCTGGTGATCGGGGGCCCGAGCCGCGCACGCTTCGCAGGCGCGGTCGTCGGGGGCAGCGCCGTCGGCTTCTGGCCGGCCATCAACACCGCCCGCCAGTTCGTCCGGTTCGACGTCGACGGGTCCTACCTGCGGGTGCGCAACGGCGTGCGTCCCGTCAGGATCCCGCTGCGCGAGATCGAACGCTTCGCGTTCCCCGACGGCGCGTCGGCCTGGTCGGTCCCGTACGTGCTGCGGTCTCACGACCGGCCTGTGCCGATGCGGGCCCTCCAACGCGTCGACCTCGGGCCGCTGGACAACCTCGCAGAGGTGGACGTGGAGCTCGCGGCACTCCATGCTGAGCTCGCGGAACTGCGCTATCGGTGGCTGGATGGACCATGAGCGACGACCCGGACGTCGAGTTGGCGATCGACCTCGCCGGCGTCGAGGACCCGGTCCGACGCGAGGCCGAGGACGCCGAGGCTGACGCCGGAGCCGCGCTGCGACGATCCCTCACGATGAGCGAGGCCCTCGACCTCGCCATCGCACAGCGTCGCCGCGTCACCGTGCACGTTCCCGGGCGTGACCTCGCGGGCCGGGCGCTCGCGATCACGGACGAGATCCTCGCGGTGCGGATCTCCGGGGGGTCCGTCGCCGTCGTCCCACTCGAGGGACCTCGCGCGATCACGATCGGGGGCGTCGACGAGGAGCCGGATGCCGGCGCCGCCGTCGTCGAGGCCGAGCTCGTGTCGCTGCGTGCCTACCTCCTCGCCCGCGAGCTCGATGGGCGCGCGATCGACGTCTACGCCGGGGCGCTCGGCCGGACCTGGCACGGCTCGGTTGCCGCGGTCGGCGAGACGTACGTGGTCGTCCACGGCGGTGACGAGCGTGAGCACCTCGTCGACCTGGCCGCGATCGATGCGCTCGTGTCGCGCAGCGTCAGGCCAGCGTGATCGACCTGGCGCCCGCGGCGATCTCCGCGACGAGCGTTGCCGCGCCGACGATCGTGGCACCGGGGATGCAGTCGTCCTCCGTGATCCCGCGCTTGTTCACGCACGCGCTGCACAGCCAGATCTCCCCACCAGCCCCGACGAAGTCGGAGATCAGCTCGGCCAGGACCGGCTGCGATGGCACGGCGATCCCGTCGGCCCCGCCAGCCGTCCCGAGCCAGACGGCGTCGATGGTGCAGACCACACGCGCGGCCTGACCCGAGACCGCGGCCACGTGGGCGGCGATGAATGGGACCGTCGCCCGCTCCGGCTCGTCGGCCCCGTGCGAGCAGTGGAAGAGCAGGAGATCGGACATCTTGCCTCCGTCGTGTCGACCGCGAGCGTACGCTCGGGCCTCGGCTCGGGGTGGTGGCAGTGGACGTCCTGGTTGGGGTGCTGGTCGTCGGCGCGTCTGCGCTGGCAGTCGCGGTCGTGTTCCTGCGTGGCCGGCTGCGCTCGCTCGTGGGCGAGCGCGAGGACGCCTGGAGGCAACTGCGGCTCGCACACGTCCTGGCCCTCGCGGGGGCGGATGAACGCGCCACCCTCGAGGCACTGGCGGATCTCCGCGGGGCGGTCGGCGCGGAGGCGATCAGGTTCTTCGTCGATGGCGACCGAGCCCCATGGCTCGTCGCGGTCGACGAGGCCGGGCGGACCGTCGAGGACCAGCGTCCGGCGCGCCGCGACCCGCTGAGCGTGGTGCTCGCGGAAGGCTCCGTCGCCCCTGGCGTACAGGCGCTGCGCGCGGGCGACGTGGTCGTGGGCGCCCTGCAGGTGGTCGGCGACGATGCGGCGATGGCGACTGCGGGGTCGCCGCTCGTCCTCGACCGGCTGTCCGGCGCAGCGGCCGCGTTGTCCGCCGCCCGCGAGTCCCGCACACGCGCGTCGCTGCTGGCGTCGGACGTCGAACGACTCGACGACATCACGAACGCGACGTCGGATGGAGTCGTCCTGCTCAACCGCGACGGCCGGGTCGTTGCCTGGAACAACGCGATGGAGACGCTCACGTGGCTGCCGGCAGCCGATGCCATCCTCCAGCGCTGGGAGGAGGTGCTCCACCTCGAGCGACCGGACGGGGACATCCTGTGGGACCCCTATCACGCCGCCCGGCAGGACGAGAGCGCGGAGCTCCTGCGGCTCGCACGTCGGGCGGAGCACCGCTGGGTCCTCGTGACCGCCAGTCCGGCGGGCGGATCCGACGCCCGGGCCGGTGCGGTGCTCGTGCTGCGTGACGTGACGGACCAGCAGGAGGCGGAGTCCCTGAAGGCGGACTTCCTCGCAACGGTCTCGCACGAGTTGCGCACCCCGCTGACGCCACTGAAGGGCTTCCTCGAGGTCATCAACCGGAAGGGGCCAGCCCTCGACGAGTCGCACCTGCGGCGAGCCCATGGGGCGATGCTGAGGCAGGTCGAGCGGCTCGAGGCCCTCGTGGCCGACCTGCTGCTCACGGCCGAGCTCGATCGGGGGATCGTGAGCGTCAACCGGCAGGAGGTCGACATCGCGGTCGTGGTGGGGCGACTGGTGGATGGGCTCGGCGACGCCGAGCGCGAGCGCATCACGCTCCGGACCGCCGGACCAACGCCCGCCGTGACGGACGTGAAGGGGGTCACGAAGATCGTGCAGGTGCTCGTCTCCAACGCCCTGACCCACACCTCGGGCGGTGTCGAGGTCGAGGTCGCCCGTTCGGGCGACGACGTCGCGGTGGTGGTTCGTGACCATGGCGACGGGATCCCCGAGGCGATGCGGGCGTACGTGTTCGAGCGCTTCGCCCGCATGGGCAGCCACCTGACGCGTGCGCAGGGGCCCGGGCTCGGGCTCCCGATCGCGGATCAGCTCGCGCGCCTCCTCGGCGGGGAGATCACGATCGATTCGAGGGTCGGACGTGGCACGACGTTCACGCTGGTGGTGCCGGAGACCGGGTCACGGCGCAGGGACCCGCGTGCGGAGGAAGTCCTCGACCGCTGACGGGGCCATCGGCTTGGCGAACAGGAATCCCTGGCCACCGTCGCACGCCAGATCCTGCAGGCGCCGCCGCTGATCGGCGTACTCGATCCCCTCGGCCACGATCGTCAACTGCCGCCGTCGTCCCACGTCGACCAGGGCGCGGACGACGACGGCGTCGTTGCCGTCGGCATGGAGCGCGGCGACGGCGGGACGGGCCAGCTTGAGGATGTCCAGGGGCGCCCGGTCGACGAGCGCCAACAGGTCCAGGGAGCCGTCAGCGCCCTGCAGGGCGATCCGCACGCCCTCCGTGCGGAGGCGCAGGAGCTGCCGGAACTCGCGCTGACCGCGACCGGCCAGGCCCGCCGCGTCGACCTCGAGGATGAGACGGTGCGCCGGCAGGCCCGATCCCGCCAGTGCGGCGAGGACCGTCTCGGCAAGTGCCGGGTCGGTGATCTGTTCCTCGCTCAGGTTGATCGTCACGTCGATGCCGTTGGGGCACAGCGCCTGCCATCCGGCGACGTCATGGCAGGCCGTGTGGATGACGGTGGCGCCGATGCGGCGGAGGAGTCCCGCCCGGCGTGCGTGCTCCAGGAAGGCGGCAGGAGGGACGATGCCCTGCGTGGGGTGGCGCCACCTCACCAGCGCTTCCAGCCCGATCGGCTGGCCGTTGTCCAGGTCCACGACCGGCTGGTAGTGCACGGGGAAGGCGCCAGTGGTCTCGACCGCGGCATGGAGCTGCCCGCGGGTCGTGAGGTCGGCGAGCAGGTCGCGACGCATGTCCGGCCGGTAGACGACGAACTCCTCGACGCGGTTCGTCCTCGCCCTCGCGAGCGCGATGTCGGCGTTCGAGATCAGGTCGTCGGCGGACGTCCCGTGGTCGAGGACGACCGCGACCCCGATCCGCCCAGGCAGGCGGAGCCGCCGATCGCACGCGACGATCGGCTCGTCCATGACCGCGCGGACCTGGGTGATCGCCTGGTGGACCGGCTCGAGGCTCGACGCGACGTCGAGGACGACGGCGAACTCGTCACCTCCGGCGCGGGCCACCGTCGCCGATCGTCCGAGCGTGCGGACGAGGCGGTCGGCGATGGCCTGCAGGACCTCGTCGCCCGCCTGGTGCCCGAGGGCGTCGTTGACGATGGAGAAGTCGTCGACGTCGATGAGCAGGAGGGCGACCGGACCGCTCTCGGGCCCTTCCATCCGGCTCAGCAGGTGTTCGCGGAGCCCCTGGCGGTTGCGGAGCCCCGTGAGTGAGTCGTAGCGGGTGCGACGATCCAGCTCGTCGCGCAGGTCCATGGCGGCGCTGATGGCGGCGTCGAGGTGGTCCGACCGCAGGATCAGGCCCAACTGGCTGGCCACCGCGAGGATCGTGGCCCGTTCGTCGCGATCGAAGGAGCGGACGTTGGCGGGGCGCCCCGTCAGGACCAGGGCGCCGACCGTCTCGTCGTGGTCCCTGACGGGGACGAGGATCCCGCTCTCGGGTCCGTCACCGAAGATGCCTTCGTGCCTGTGGCCGAGGTCTCGTGAGCGCTGCTCGACGACGTCACCACGTTCGGCGACGAGTCGGATGGCAGCGATCGTCGTGTCCATGGGCCGGACGTCGGGCGCGGTCGTCCCGTCGGCCTGGGCCGTCGTGACCATCACGCTCGACGGCTGTCGCGCCCACGCGTACAGGGCGGCCCGCTCGACCGCCAGGACCTCACGCGCCTCGGCGAGGACGTCGGTCACCGGCGACGTACGGCTGTCGCCGGTCTCGAGCACCTGCGACGTCCGGACGAGGAGCTGGAGGAGTCCCGTCCGCCGCTGCTCGACCGTGTACCGCACAGCGGCGACGGCGCCCGCCACGAGCGCCAGGGTCGCGAGCAGGGCAAGGACGACCGGATCGGCGTGACCGGCGAGCTCGCTCGCCACGACGATGCCGGCCACGGTCGCGGCCGCAGCGGCCACGAGCGAGACGACGAGGAACTGCCACGTTCGGCGTCCCTCCGCCTGACGGCTGAGCCGGATCGCGGCGCTCACCGACAACAAGCTCACGAGGTTGGCTGCGCCGGCCCCGGCCGCTGCGGCGAGCCAGTCCGAGGATGCGACGGGTGCGGTACCGGTGGACAGCAGGTCGAAGACCGCCCACCCGATCGAGGTCGCGGCCAGGTGTTGCGAGAGGTTGACGACGACCTTGACGGGAGCCGTCCGGCTCACGGCGTAGCCGACGGCCCCGACGGTGAACTGCGCGGCGAGGAGTTCGGGCAGGGTCAGCGTGAAGAAGCCGAGGACGACCGCCGCCTCGGTGAACGTGATCTGCCAGCCCCGGTGTCGGCGCTGCACGTGGCCCGGCACGGCCTCGGCCAGGACGAACGCCAGCACGACCGCGGCCCACGGGGCCTCGATGCCGAAGCCGGGCTCGGCCCATGGACGTGCCGTGGCCACGACCAGTGCCGCGATGGCCGTCAGCGCAAGGCTCAGCAGCCAGAGGGCCTGCGGCGACCCCCTGCGTCCTGCGGCGTTCGCCGCACCCACCCCGTCTGCATCCACGATCGGCCGAGCCATCCGTTGCCACTGACCGTAGGCGCCCTGTCGGCCGGCAGAACGGACATTCAACCGAGTCCAGCCAGAACGGGCCCTAGGTCCCGTTCTGCCCCAGGGCTCGGCGCGCGGCCGCCTCGGCGGCCTGGTGCACGTCACGGGCGGGTCGGCCCAGTCGATCGGCGGCTGCACCGACGTCGTCGAACTCCGGCGCGGCACTCACGACGGCGCCATCGAGTCGAGCGACCTTCACGCCGATCGGTTCCCCGTCGACGTAGACGGTCAGCGACTCACGGGGGAGCGCATCCTTCGACACCGTGTACGCGCGCGACCCGATCGTGCTGCTCTCGCGGTACAGCACGGCCCGCAGGACGTCCACCGCCTCGGGATCGCACAGGCAGCTGAGCGTGTAGCCGGGGCGCCCCTTCTTCATGAGCACCGGCGTGGCCCAGGCGTCGTGCGCCCCCGCGCCGCGGAGGCGATCCAGCACCACGGGCACGAGCTCGGGCGTGAGGTCGTCGACGGTCGCCTCGAGGACCACGGCCGTCGAGGCGTGTCGCTCCGCACGGGCCGGGTCACCGACGAACAGGCGCACGACGTTGGGGTGGGGGAGGTCGCGGTCGCCGGCGCCGACGCCGGTGCTCGCGAGGCGCATCGGTGGCATGGCCGCGACGGGCTCGGAGAGGGTCGCCACGAGAGCGGCCCCGGTGGGGGTCACGAGCTCGGCATCGATGGCGCGCCCCCGGAGCTCCCGCCCGACCAGGAGCTGGGAGACCGCCGGCACGGGGAGGGGGAGTTCTCCGTGAGCCGTCTCGACGGTCCCGGTCCCGATCCCGATCGGGCCGCACGTCAGCCGCGTGACCTGCAGGTCGTGGAGCGCGGCGACGACCCCGACGACGTCGGCCAGCGTGTCGAGCGCCCCGATCTCGTGGAAGTGCACGTCCTCGGGCTTCTCGTTGTGCACGACCGCCTCGGCCTCTGCCAGCCGCTGGAACGTTGCGAGCACCCGGTCGCGGACATCGTCGTCGAGCGCGACGAACGTCAGTATCTCGCGGATCTGGCGCCACGTGCGGACCTCGGGGGTCTCCTCGGGCGCTCGGACCCGGATCTTCGTGGCGGTGATCCCGGCGCGGCGGACCCGTGCCACGGTGATGCGGACGTCGCCGACACCGAGCGAGGAGACCGCATCGTTGATGACCTCCAGCGAGGCACCGGCGTCCAGCGCCGCGCCGAGGAGCATGTCGCCGGAGACGCCCGCCGAGGCATCGATGTGCGCGATCCTCATGCGTCGCCCGCGGGGCGGTTGCGGGCTCGAAGGATCCGTCGCGCGACGAGGGCGGCGCCGAACCCGTTGTCGATGTTCACGACACTGATGCCCGGCGCGCAGGACGTGAGCATGCCCAGCAGCGCCGCGAGCCCACCGAAGGCCGCGCCGTACCCGACGGACGTCGGCACGGCGATGACCGGGGCCTCGACGAGCGCGCCGATCACGGTCGGCAGGGCGCCCTCCATGCCCGCGACCGCGACCACGACGTCGGCCTCGTCGAGCTGCGCGCGGCGGCCGAGGACGCGGTGGACGCCCGCGACGCCGACGTCGGTGATCAGGTCGCTCTTGCACCCGAACGCCTCGAGGGTGACCTGGCACTCGCGGGCAACCCTGAGGTCGGAGGTACCGCCGGTCGCGATGACGACGAGCCCGAGGGTCGGGTCCGACAGGGCCGCGCGCGCCACGACGACCCCGGCGTCGTGATGGACGACGGCCTCCGGGACGGCCTCGAGGATCGCGTCCACGTGCTCGGGGGTGCAGCGCGTGGCGAGTACGGGGCCGGTGGTGCCGTCGAGCAGGCCGCGGACGGCGCGAGCGGCCTGCTCAGGGGTCTTCGGCCCGGCGAGGACCACCTCTGGCTCGCCGGTTCGGCGGGCGCGATGGAGGTCGAGGTCCAGGTCGTCGGTTCCGTGCGGTTCCATGGGCGCGCATCGTACGGCTCGCTCGCGGGAGAGGTGGGCGTCGGCCATGGCGCTACGCTGGGATGTCACGCACCTGACCAGCGGGGTCGTCGTGGTACTCACCGAGCAGGCGCTCAGCATCCTCGTGATCGTCGCCCTCGCTCTCGTCGGAGTCCTCCTCGTCGCGTGCGTCCTCCTCTTCGTCAAGCTGCGCGCGCTCCGACGTTCGTACGCCGACGTCCTCGACCCGGACAACACGGAGGACGTGTTCCACGCGTTGAGCCGTCACGCGGGCGAGCTGGACCAGCTGCGTGACGACATCGCCGTCGTGCACGGCAACACCGAGCACCTCCGCGACCTCCTGCGGAACACCCTGTCGCGCATCGGTGTCGTCCGGTACGACGCCTTCGACGACATGGGCGGCGCGCTCTCGTTCTCCGCGGCGCTGCTGGACGAGCACGCCGACGGCGTGGTCATCTCGGCCATCAACGGCCGCACCGAGACCCGCACGTACGCCAAGCCCATCCGCAACGGCGCCAGTGAGTACAACCTGTCGCCCGAGGAGACGACGGCCCTCCAGCACGCCCTGCAGGGCAAGAAGGGCGAGACCGCACCGCCGCCGTCCAGCAGGCGCCGACGTCGCGCTGCCGCCTCGTGAGTGTCGCCTACCTCGGTCCCGCCGGGACCTTCACCGAGACCGCCGCGCGCCTGATCACGGGCGGAGAGGGCGAGCTGGTCGCCTACCCCGACATCACGGAGGTGATCGGCGCGGTCGAGGCCGGCGAGGTCGAGCGCGGCGTCGTCCCCATCGAGAACACGATCGAGGGTTCGGTCACCGCGACGCTCGACGCGCTCGCCTTCGACACCGACCTCCTGATCCAGGGCGAGCTCGACCTGCCCATCACGCTCGTGCTCGGTGTGCTGCCGGGGACGTCGACGGGGGACGTGAAGACCGTCGTGTCCCACCCCGTCGCGCTGTCCGCGACCCGTCGGTGGCTGGCCCACAACCTCGCCGGCGTCGACCGCGTGCCGGCGACCTCGACGGCGAGGGCGGCTGAGCTCGTGTCCGAGGGGCACGGTGACGCCGCGATCTCCAACCCGCTCGCCGCCGAGCGGTACGGCCTCGAGGTGCTGGCCCGCAACATCGCCGACCATGCGGGCAACACCACGCGCTTCGTCGTGCTCGGCCGGTCGATCCCCGACAAGAGCGGCTGGGACAAGACCTCCGCGGTGGTCTTCATCGAGGCCAACCGGCCCGGCGCGCTGCTGCAGCTGCTCGAGATCTTCGCCGAGCGCGACCTCAACCTGACCAAGATCGAGTCACGCCCGACGAAGCAGGAGCTCGGTGAGTACTGCTTCTTCGTCGATGTCGAGGGCCACCTCGACGACGCCCGCGTCGGGGACGCCCTGGCTGCGGTCCACCGGACCCATCGCGACGTCAAGATCCTCGGGAGCTACCGCCGCTCCGGCGCCCGGCGCACCGAGGAGGCCGACCGGATCGCCCGCGACGACCAGTCGTACCGCGAGGCGGCGGAGTGGCTCGCCGAGTGGCGCCGACGGATCGGCTCCTAGGGCTACTCGCCCGGCGCGCGCACGCGCGCCACGGCCGGCTCGTGGAGGCTGCCCAGGTACAGCCAGCCGTCGTGCTCGCGCACGCCCGTGATCTCCGTGAAGGCGCCGGCGGGGCCGTGCAGGCAGTGACGCGGCACGCCGTCCTCGTCGATGCCGGCGATGAGGCCGTACGGCGACGGGGCGGGCTGGAGGTTGTCCGGCAGGCTGGCGATGACCCTGCGCAGGCCGGGCCGAGGCATCAGCGCGTCGAGCTCCTTGCGACGCGGGGAGGCGAACGCCACCCAGAAGATCCCGGCGTCGTTGCGTGACAGGTTGTCCGGGAAGCCCGGCAGGTTGTCGATGAAGACGTCGTCCTCGCCGGCCCGGTCGCCGGTCAGCCAGTACCGGCGGATCCGGTACGCGCCGGTCTCGACCACCAGCACGTAGGCCTCGTCGCGCGGAAGCGCGACACCGTTGGCGAAGTAGAGGCGGTCCAGGAGCAGCGTCGTCTCGCCGGTCGACGGGTCGTACCGGAACAGCCGCCCGTTCGGACGGTGCTCGAGGAGGTCGAGCTTGAACTCGTCGAAGCCGAACCGCGTCGACGAGTCACTGAAGTAGACGGTCCCGTCGCTCGCGACGGCGATGTTGTTCGTGAACCGGAGCGGCTGCCCGTCGAAGCTGTGGACCAGGACCTCGACCCGGCCCTGCTCGTCGATCGCGTGGAGGCCGCGGTCGGCATCCGCCACGTAGATCGTGCCGTCGGCGGCGATCTCGATGCCGAGCGGCCGTCCATGGGTGGAGCTGAAGACCTCGGGTCGCCCCCCGTCGGGCCGGTAGCGGAGGATCCGGCCGTCCTCGACGCCCGTGTACAGCCGCCCCTCGGCGTCGAGCACCACGTCCTCGGGGCCGTGCCCCTGCGGGGTGTGCCACATCTCGACCTGGTCGAGGGCCCGGTTGAGGGCCCATGGCCCGCTGTACTCCGGCGCCCGGGGTGGGAACCACTTCATGGGCTGGATGCGTGGCATGCCGGCTCTCGTACGGGGAGGGTCGTGGTCGGCCCGCACGTTACTCTTGCCGCGATGATCGACCCACGCCTCCTCAGAGAAGATCCCGACGCCGTCGCCGAGAACCTCGCGCGTCGGGGGCTCGGCCGTGAACTCGTCGACGAGGTCGCCGCGCTCGAGGCCCGCCGCCGCGAGCTGATCGGCGAGGCCGACACGGCGCGGGCCGAGCAGAAGACCGCCTCGAAGTCCATCGGCCAGGCCTCGGCGGACGAGCGCCCCGCGCTGATCGCCGCCGCAGCCGAGCTGAAGGAGCGCGTCCAGAAGCTCGACGAGCAGCTCGCCGAGGCCGAGGCGGCCTTCGAGGAGGCCATGGCCTCGATCCCGAACCTCGTGCACCCCGACGTCCCGATCGGCGCGGAGGGTGAGGGCACGGTCCTGCGCCTGGTCGGAGAGAAGCCGACGTTCGACTTCGAGCCTCGCGACCACGTCGACCTGATGGAGGCCGCGGACGCGGTCGACCTGCAGCGTGCGGCCAAGGTCAGCGGCGCGCGCTTCGCCTACCTCAAGGGCGAGGCGGTGCTGCTCGAGCTCGCCCTGGTGCGCTACGCGATGGACATCGCCATGCGGCACGGGCACGTGCCGGTGATCCCGCCGGTGCTCGTGCGGCGCGACGCCCTCTACGGCACGGGGTTCCTGCCGGGTGACGAGCAGCAGCTGTTCCGGATGCCCGACGACGACCTGTACCTCACCGGCACGTCCGAGGTGACCCTCGCCGGGCTGCACATGGACGAGATCCTCGAGCCCGGCGCGCTGCCCGTCCGCTACGTCGGCTACTCGTCGTGCTTCCGGCGAGAGGCCGGGAGCTACGGCAAGGACACGCGTGGCATCTTCCGCGTGCACCAGTTCGACAAGGTCGAGCTCTTCTCCTACGTCGAGGCCGGCGACTCCGAGGCCGAGCACGCCCGACTCCTCGCGATCGAGGAGGAGGTCATGCAGGGCCTGGAGCTGCACTACCAGGTCGTCGACATCCCGACGGGTGACCTCGGGGGACCGGCCGCGCGCAAGTTCGACATCGAGGCCTGGCTGCCCGGGCAGCAGGCCTACCGCGAGCTGACCTCGACGTCGAACACGACCGACTACCAGGCCCGCAGGCTCAAGGTCCGGGTGCGC
Source organism: Nitriliruptorales bacterium (assembly GCA_041591915.1). Taxonomy (GTDB): domain Bacteria; phylum Actinomycetota; class Nitriliruptoria; order Nitriliruptorales; family Nitriliruptoraceae; genus JBFHRB01. Next base: position 19,558 of record JBFHRB010000002.1, on the reverse strand, counting down.
CGACACGACGGCCCGAACGAGCTGGTGCACACGCTCAACGGCACCGCCACGGCCGTGGGCCGCACGATCATCGCGGTCGTCGAGACCCACCAGCAGGCGGACGGCTCGGTGCGCGTCCCGGAGGCGCTGCGGCCCTACCTGGCCAAGGACGTCCTGTTCGCCGGCGGCGAGTAGCCTCGGCGCCCGCGCGCCACGGCGCGCAGGGAGGGTTGGCCGAGTCCGGTTGAAGGCACTGGTCTTGAAAACCAGCGTGGCGCGCAAGCGTCACCGTGGGTTCGAATCCCACACCCTCCGCGGAACCCGTAGCCCGGCGGGCGCGGCGCACGCCCGTCGGTCGCAGCACGGTTCGGGCGGTTGCTATCCTCCCGCGTCCGCGCACCGCCGCGTTTCTGGCGGGCGCCTGGAGGCATCGCCTAGTCAGGTCTATGGCGCGGGATTGCTAATCCCGTTGGGTCGGTAACGGCCCTCGAGGGTTCGAATCCCTCTGCCTCCGCGTAACGACATGCGCTGGTAGCTCAGTCCGGATAGAGCACTTGACTACGGATCAAGCGGCCGGGGGTTCGAATCCCTCCCAGCGCGCGAGAAGCCCCCGCTCCGGCGGGGGCTTCGTCGTTGGGTCGTGGATCCGGGGCGCCACCGAACGCTGGTCGGGCTGCGCTGACGTCGGCGCCGCCCGTCACGGCGAGGCCGTTGCGGCTAGCCGCCCGGCCCCGCGACCTCCACGGCAGAGGTACCGGTGGCAGATGGCCGTTCGGGCCTCCACCCCGGGGTTTCTCGGGCGTATGACGGAGGGAGGAGCGATCCGGGAGTTCACCATGCCTGCACGCGAACCGACCTCCTCTGACCTCACCCGCCGCACGTTCCTCCGTACCGGCGCCCTGACCGTCGGCGCGGTGGCCGCATCGGGGATCGGTGTCGCCACGGCGGCGCCCGGCGGTGGCAAGGGTGGTGGTGGTGGCAAGGGCGGCAAGGGCGGCGGGGCGATGACGAACCCGCTGTATCTGCCGCCAACGCTCGATCCCGGCGCTGGCCTCGTGACGCTGACCGCCGCCCCCGGCCTCGTGGACCTCGGGCCGTACAACGCCGCGTCCGCGTGGGTCTACAACGGCGGCATGCCGGGACCGACCCTCGAGGTGTCGACCGGCGACACCGTCCAGTTGCGATTCCAGAACGACCTGCCCGAGGGCTCCATCACGCACTGGCACGGCATGGTCGTCGACCACGACAACGACGGGCACCCGAACCAGGAGGTCGAGGCCGGCAGCCACTACGACTACGCCTTCCCGATCGTCCAGCGCGCGACGATGAACTGGTACCACCCGCACCCGCACGAGCGGACCGGCAAGCAGGTCGCACTCGGCCTCGCCGGGGCGTTCATCATCCGGGATGCGCAGGAGGCGGCGCTCGGCCTGCCGGCCGGCGTGCGTGAGCTCCCGCTCGTCATCCGCGACGGCGACGTCGATCGCGAGGGCACGGCCGTCATCTACAAGCCGAAGTCCTCTGGCTACGAGGGCAAGAAGGCGTTCGTGAACGGCACGCTCGAGCCGTACGTCGAGGTCGACAATGCGCTGTACCGCCTGCGCGTGCTCAACGGGGCGAACGGCCGGATCTTCCGCTTCGCGTTCGCCGACGGCAGGGGCATGACCCTCATCGGCAACGACGGCGGGTTCCTGCCGGCACCGGAGACCGTCACCGAGATCGAGCTCAGCAACGGTGAGCGGCTCGACCTGCTCGTCGACCTGCGTGACCTCGACAAGAACGACACGGCGATGCTGGTCGACCGCAACAGCGGCTGGGACCTCCTCGAGTTCCGGGTCGTTCGCTCCGTCAACGACACGACCCTCATCCCGACCTCGCTGCCGGCCCCGCCCGCGCCGCTGTCCGACCCCGTTCGCACGCGGACCTTCAGCTTCGACGGGATGGGCAAGATCAACGGGCTCGAGTACGCGATGGAGCGGATCGACTTCGAGGTCCCCTACGGCCAGACCGAGCGGTGGGTCCTCACGACGGGCGGCAACGCCCCGCACCCCGTGCACATCCACGGCACGTACTTCCAGGTGGTGAGCCGCACCGGCGGGCGTGGCCAGGTCTTCCCGTGGGAGCGCGGGTGGAAGGACACGGTCCTGCTGCAGGACGGCGAGACCGTCGAGATCCTGATCCGGTTCGACCACGGCCACAAGGACCTCTACCTCATGCACTGCCACAAGCTCGAGCACGAGGACCGCGGGATGATGTCCAACTTCCTCGTCGTGTGAGGGTGCGCCGGACGGCGCACGGCGATGGCGGCCCTGCCTGACCCATCGGTAGCGTCCGTTGCCGATCCCCTGACCCCGACCCGAACCTGACCTTGAGCCCGGACGCTGAACCACATCCCCCCCGGCCCCTCCACCTCGCCGTCGTCACGGTGCTCGTCGTGGTCGCCGACCTCGCGACGAAGGTGGTCGCCGTGGCGCGCTGGGACGACGCGCCGGTTGAGCTCGGCTGGGCGACGCTGCGTGTGGGGCGCAATCCGGGGGTCGGCTTCGCGCTCGGGCAGGACCTCGGGACGCCCGTGATCCTCGGGCTCACGGGCCTGCTGTCGATCGTCTTCGTGGTCCTGGCCGTGCGGGGCCACCTCGGCGACGTGTTCTCGGCGGGCCTGCTGGTCGGCGGGGCGCTCGGCAACGTGATCGACCGCTTCGACGACGGCGCGGTCGTCGACTGGTTCGACCTGGGGTGGTGGCCGGCCTTCAACGTCGCCGACGCCGCGATCACCGTGGGCATCGCCTGGCTGCTCGTGCAGACCCTGCGCGGGCCGCAGCCGGCGGACCCTGGCCCCCCGCCCGCACAGGCCCCGACCGCCTAGGTCCCGGTGGTCTCAGCCCGTCTCCACGTCGTCGAAGAGCGTCGGCTGGATGCGCGCCTGGATCGGCGCCCAGCTGTGGCGGTGGAGCGGGCACGGCCCGTGCTCGTCCAGCGCCTCGACGTGCTGTGGCGACGGGTAGCCCTTGCACGACGCGAAGCCGTACGCGGGGTGCTCCTCCCCGTGGGCCGCCATCATCCGGTCGCGGGTCACCTTCGCGACGATGGAGGCTGCCGCGATCGAAGCGCACGCGGCGTCCCCGTACACCACGAGCTCGTTGGTCGTGCCGTAGTCCGCCAGGAAGTCCCAGTTCCCGTCGAGGAGGAGGACGTCGGGGCGGACCTCGAGGGCGTCGACGGCTCGCCGCGCGGCGAGCTTCATGGCGTCGCTCATCCCGATGCGGTCGATCTCCTCGTTCGACGCATGCCCGACGCCGATCGCGACGGCGAAGTCCTGCAGGCGCTCGAACAGCGCCTCGCGGCGGGGCTCGTCGAGGAGCTTCGAGTCGCGCAGCTTGTACATGCGCCGGTCGGTCGGCAGGACGACGGCGCCGTAGGTCACCGGCCCTGCCCACGCACCGCGCCCGACCTCGTCGATCCCGGCGACGACCTTGCCCTCGTCCCACCAGCGTTGCTCGTGCTTGACGGTCGGCACGTCCGGGAGGCGCTTGCGACGCCCGTTGACGTACTTGACGTTCTTGCGCCTGGTGGCCTTCAGGGTCATGGCCGCGACCGTACCGCCTCGCTCGCTGCGGTCAGTCGGCACGCATCTCGCGGTTCACCGCGTCGAGCACGGCACGGGCCACGGCGTCGAGCTCGTCGCCGTGGACGAGCGCGCACCCGCTCAGCGTGTAGTCGCCGCTCTGGGCGTGGACGTGCACGAACACGATCGCGAGGCGGTGGCCGAGGATCTCCTCGACGACGGCGCCCTCGATCTCGGTCATCCGGTCGACGGCGAGCATGGGCCGAGCGGCGGCGAGCGCCGCGCGTGCGGTCGCCCTGAGGCGACCGGGTCCGCTCGCGGGGCCGTCCTCCGTCGCGCTGAAGTCCGCGTCGTCCTCGGAGAGCGTGACCGTGACGCGCGCACTGAGGTTGTGCTGGGTCGTCGCGACCTGGTTGAGCACGGCCCGGTGGAGCGTCTCTCGGCCGAGCTCGGAGCCCACCTGGACGACGCTGATGACCCGGTGGTCGGTCGGGACGTTGAACCGCGCCATGAGCAGGGACTGCACGTCCCGCACCACCACCTTGGGTGGACGCTCGGGGGTCGCGACCACGTGGACCTCGTCGACGGCCCGGTCGTAGCCGGCCACGATGCGCACGGCCTGGAGCCCGGGCAGCTCGGCGAGGGCACCCTCGACGGCGGCCCGCTGCCGCGGGTCGTGGAGGTCGATGCGGCTGCTGCCGTCGGCCTGCTCGGCGAGGTTGATGACCGCGCCGGGAGGGGTCTGCGCGGGCTCGGTCACGCTGGTCGGTGCTCCTGCTGGCTGCCACGCAGCGTAACGACCGCAGGCGTCCGGTCCGTGGAGCCGCGACGGCGCGCGGTGGGACCGACGTCCGGGTGCCACAGGGACCGCGGGCGCCGACATGGGCGCGACTAGTCAGCACGTCCTAGTCCGTCCACCACGCACCGCGCACATCACTCACGTGAGCACGCCGAGAGGGCTTGACCAACTCCAGCAACGGCTCTACGCAGAAGGTTGCGCTTCGGCACTCCAACCACGCCAGTAACACAGCGTGAGGGGTCGGGGCGGATGACAACTACAGAGCGAACGGTGAGCGGGTTGGCCGAAGGGTCCCGCACGCGGTCCCGAAAGACGAGCGGCCCCGATCGGGGGAGTCGCTCGCCGACCGAACATCACGAAGGCGCAGCATCGAGCGGAGCGGAAGAGCCGCCGTCCACAAGCGGGGACGGGGGATCCTGACGACTCGATGGAGGTGCCACATGAAGCGGATCTTCACGGCACTCGCCGGCCTGGCAGCGCTCGTTCTGAGCGCCGGCGCCAGCGCCACCTGGAGCTGAGAGGGCTCCCGTCGGCCGCCCCGCCCACCGTTCGCACTGTCCGAGGTCCGGGGGCAACAGCAGTGGTGAACCGAGGAGTGCCGGTCGCGGTCGCGGCCGCCGGGGTCGCGGGTGCGGCGCTGGCGCTGTGGTCGGTGCCGCGTGCTCCGCTCACGGCCGGGCTCGTCCTCTTCGTCGCCGCAGCCCTCGCCGAGGCGTCACCGGTCCGGTTGCGCAACGACTTCCGTGTCTCCCTGTCCAGCCTCGCGGTCTTCGTCGGCATCCTCGTCGGCGGTGCCCATCTCGCGGTCGTCGCCTCCGCCGGCGCGGCAGCCGCCGTCGCGTGGCGAGCGGGAGACCGCCGGATCCAACGGGCCCTCTACAACTGGGGGCAGCTGGAGACTGCGGCCATGACGGCCGGCGTCCTGTACGTCGCGTTCGGGGGGCAGCCCGGCGTGCTGAGCGGCGCCAGCGTCCTGCCACTCGCGGCCAGCGTCGTCGCCTACACCGTCGTGAACCACCTGGCGGTCGCCGTGATCATCCGGCTGGCCTCCGGTGAGCGACTGCTCAGCACGCTCCGGTCGATCCGTTCTGCGGTGCTGCCCCAGGTCGCCTACGCCGCGATGTCGTTCGTCGCGGCCGGGCTCGTGCTCCACGTCCACCCCGTTGCACTGGTCGCCCTGATCGTCCCGATCTTCATCGCATCGAGCGGACTCCGCGGGTTCGAGGAGCTCGAGCGATCCTACGAACGGCTCGTCCGCACCATCGCGCAGGCGATCGAGCTCAAGGACCCCTACACGTTCGGCCACGCCGAGCGGGTGGCAGAGCTGGCCGACGCCGTCGCGGAGCGTCTCGACTACGCGTTCGAGGAGCGGCGGACGACTCGGTACGCGGCTCTCCTGCACGACATCGGCAAGGTGGCCGTGCCCACGGAGATCCTCACGAAGGCCGGGCCGCTGACCGACGACGAGTACGTCATCATCCAGACGCACCCGGAGCTGGGCGCCGACATCCTGTCCGGAATCGACTTCCTCGCTCCCTCGATCGGTGCGGTGCGGTGGCATCACGAGCGGCTCGACGGGCGCGGCTACCCGTCCGGGCTCACGGCCGACGAGCTCCCGGAGGTCGCGCGGATCGTCGCGGTCGTCGACGCCTTCGACGCGTTGACCTCGACCCGCCCGTACCGCGAGGCGTGGGACATCGAGCCGGCCCTTCGGGAGCTCCACCGATGTGCTGGTACGCAGTTCGACCCCGACATCGTCGCGCTGCTGTCGGCGGTCGTCGCGGACCGTGGCTGGGAGCCATCCCGGACGCCGCACATGATCGGCGTCGACTCCGCGAAGGAGTCCGACGCGGGTGCTGACGGTGCGATCGACGTGGGCGCCGAAGACGTGGTGTCGACGTGAGCGCCCTCCGGCGGACGGTCGTGTTCGCGCTCACCCTCGGACTCAGCGCGTTGGCCGTGGGGCTGTGGCTCCTCTCGCCCGACGTCGCCCCCCTGCCGACGATCATCGCCTTCACGCTGGCCGTGGCACTCGGTGAGTTCCTCGCCGTCGACATCCCCGGGAGCCGCCCAGTCCCGCTCGCGGTCGCCGCGGTCGGTGCGCTCGCCCTCCTGCCCCACGCCCCCCAACAGCTCGTCGCCGTCACGATCGTCGGCTGGCTCCTGGCGTGCGCCGTCCGGAGGCAGCGCCCCTCACTGCTCGAGGGGGCCGAGCGCTACATGGCGTCCGTCTCCGTCGGCCTGGCGTCCATCACGGGCGCGCTCGCCGCGCCGGAGCTGACCATCGGACCGAGTGGTGGGGGCCTGCACCTGCTCAGCATCGCGCTGGTCGTCGGGGTGGTGCTCGTCGGTCGGCCGCTGTGGTCGGCGGCGACGTCCGAGGACGCCTCGAGCCCGGACGCGTTCGCGGGTGAGGTCGTTGCGCGCGTCGTCGCGTCACTGCGCGGCAACGCGGCGCTCGCGTCGGCAGCGGTGCTCGCCGCGCTCGTGTTCGAACCGCTGGGCGACTGGTCCCTGGTGGCGGTCGCGCTCCCACTCCTCGCTGCGCGCGCGGGCCTGAACCGTGCTGCGAGCGCCGAGGTCATGTACGACCAGACGGTCGCCGCGGTCAGCCGCGCCAGCGAGCTCGCCGGTGCCATGCCGGACGGCCACGGTGCCCGGGTGCGCGCGCTCGCCGAGGCGATGGCGCGTGACCTCGGTCTCGGCGGTGACGAGATCGCCGCCGTCGAGCGTGCCGCGCTGCTGCACGAGATCGGCCGCCTGATGCCCGACGCCGACGAGGACGGCATGGCCGAGGCCGGAGCGGCGTTGGCATCCGAGGCGGGCACCCATCCCGAGGTCGCCGAGCTCATCGCACGCCAGCGCGAGCCCTACCGCGTGCGACTCGGCGCCGTCCGCGAGGACGTGCCGGTCGGTGCTCGCATCATCCGTACCGCCTGCGAGTTCGACCTGATCGTCGCGAGCGACGACGGCACGGCGGCCGGTGACGACCCGGAGTGGTGGGCCCTCGAGGTGCTGCACCACCAGCTGGCCTACGACCACGACCCGCTCGTGCTGCGGAGCCTGGCCGAGACCGTCAGTCGGCGACGGGCGTTCGTGGCCTGAGGCGACGGCCACCGAGCAGGTGGTTCGCGAGCGGGAAGAGCCCCGCCGCGAGGAGGATGTCGCCGACCGAGATCACGCTCCGGATCGGCGGGACCGGGATCACGTCCGCGAGGGCGGGCAGCACGGTCTCGGCCGTCAAGGGCACGTGTTCGCCTGCGGGCGGCGTCCCGGACAGCCCCGCGACCGCCGCGGCCTCGCCGGAGACGGGCATGCCGCCGTTGAGGCCGATGACCAGCGCGTTCGCGACGAGGCCGAGCAGGACGAGCGCGGCACCGGGCACCCAGGCGTGGACCAGGATCCAGAGCAGGATCGGGACCGTGGATCCCACGAGCAGCACGCCCGCGATCCCCGGGCCGAGCTCGAGGGCGCGGATCGCCACGACGGCAGCGACCTGCAGGACGGCGCCCGTGATCAGGAGGCCGAAGCGCCCGACCTCCCGGTCGGCGATCGCCCCCAGGCGTCCGCCGCGCAGCAGGCTCGTCGCGATCGCGGCGACGACCGCGACGAGGGTGAAGGCCACGCGTCAGTGCTGGTGGTCGTGGTCGTGATCGTGATCGTGGTCGTGCTGGTGCTGGGCGATCTCGGCGTGCACCGCCTCCATGTCCAGCGCCTTGACCTGCGAGATGAGGTCCTGCAGCGCCGCCGGCGGGAGCGCGCCGGGCTGGCTGAACACGAGCACCTTCTCCCGGAAGGCCATCAGGGTGGGGATGGACCGGATGCCGAAGGAGGCGGCGAGCTCGGGCTCGGCCTCGGTGTCGACCTTGGCGAAGATGACGTCGTCGTGCGAGCCCGACTCCTCCTCGTAGATCGGCGCGAACATCCGGCACGGACCGCACCACTCGGCCCAGAAGTCGACGAGCACGATCTCGTTGTCGACGACCGTGTCCTCGAACGTCTCCTTCGTCAGGTCAACGGTCGGCATCTCGGGGCTCTCCTTGCATCGCTGGTCGTTGCATGCTCGGTGCCTCAACGCGGAGGCAGCGCGCAGCATTCCGCGGGCCGGCCCGTCCGGTCACCCCCGAGGCGGACGGGCACGGGGGACCGGGGTCTGCGAGACTCGGCGGACGGAGGGAGCATGGCACAGAAGAAGCCGCTCGTCGTGCACGGGTACGAGCTGACGGAGGGCGACGTCCTCGCTGGCGAGGACCTCGTGCTCGTCGGAGGCAACCTGCCGTACTTCCGCGGTTACTTCCTCGCCGAGCTCGAGTTCGACGAGGGCTTCCAGCAGTTGGTGGCGCAGGCGCCGCCCTTCGGGCCGGTCCGCGACTTCGTCCTGGCCTACGTCGGGCACTAGACGTGGTTGCGCAGCATGAGCTCCGCCGGGTACGGCGCGAGGTAGGTCTGCGTCCCCACCCACTCGTCGGGGTGGCGCCGGAAGTGGTGCTGGAACAGCGTCATCGGCACGATCAGCGGGACCTGCCCGGTCCGGTAGCGCTCGATCAGCTCGACGAGCTCCTGCCGGTCCTCGGCGTCGAGCGCGTCCTTGAGGTAGCCGAGCAGGTGGTAGAGGGCGTTGGCGTGCTTCTTGCGCGTCGCGGGAGCCCGCAGGGCCTCCATGAAGCCCTCGCCGTAGGTGTCCAGGAGCTGGTCGAAGTCGGCCGAGCCCGCGGTCGCGACGAGGCGACCGAGTGCCCGGTAGCGCTGGTCGTCGTGGGCTGACAGGGCCAGCTTGTGGGCGGTGTGGAAGGCAACGAGGTCGCCGGGGCCCGGGTCGTCGGCGAGGAAGCGCCGCCACCGGTGGTAGGCGAAGATCCGCTCGATGAAGTTCTCGCGGAGGCCTGGGTCGTTGAGGCGACCCTCCTCCTCCGCCGGGAGCAGGGGCAACCGCCGGAGCAGTGCCGCGGCGAAGAGGCCCCGCCCGTCGCGCGAGGGGCTGCCCTCGCCCGATGACGGGTAGACCCGCACGCGCTCCATCCCGCAGGACGGGGAGTCCTTCTTGAGGACGAAGCCATCGAGGTCCATCGCGGCGAGCTGGTCGGCACGGTCGGCGCTGAAGGTCCGCATCCGGGACGTCCAGTCGTCGCCGCTGTTCACGCCGACCATGATCGGACCCTCGGGCCGGTCAACGAGGCGGACGGGCTCGCGCGGGGTGCCCATGCCGGCCTCGACCTCGGGACAGACCGAGACCCACGTGACGTAGTCCCCGAGCGTGCCCGTCAGGAAGCCGTCGTGCTTGTGCTGGCCGTCGAAGCGCACCGCCTCACCGAGCAGGCACGCGGAGATGCCCAGCCTCGGTCGTGCATCGGGCATCAGGATCCCCTCGGCAGGTACAGCTTGAAGCGCGCGCCGCCACCCTCCGGCGCGTCGTACACCAGCCGACCGCCGTGGGCCTCGGCGATGCCTCGCGAGATGTAGAGGCCGAGGCCGGTTCCCTTCTGGTCGGAGCCCAGCCGCGCGAATCGCTCGAAGAGCTGGTGTTCGAGGTGCGCCGGGATCCCGGGCCCGTGGTCGCGCACGGCGACCACGACGTCGTCACCCACGACCTCGGTCCGTACATGGACCGGTTGGTCGTCGGGGCCGAACTTGACCGCGTTGCCGAGCAGGTTCGTGACGACCTGGCGGATGCGGACGGGGTCGACGCGGGCAACGGTGTCACCGTCGGCCTGGTGGTGGATGGAGGTGTCGTGAAGCGTCAGCAGCTCGTCGATCGCTCCCTGCACGACCTCCGCGACGGGCAGGGCCTCGGGCGCGAGGTCGAGGCCGTGCGCGTCCAGGGCGTGTGCGTCCACGAGTGCGTCGACGAGGCGCTCGAGGTTGATGACGCTGCGCTCGATCGCGCGCGAGCTCTCGCGGATCCGTGCGGGCTCCATCGCGTCGACGGCACGCGCGAGCGTGGCGGTCAGGCCGCGGATGACGGCGATGGGCGTGCGCAGCTCGTGGCCGAGGTAGCTCAGCGCGGCGTCGAGCTCGTCCTCCTCCGCGACCAGCTCGACGTCCGGCTCGTCGGGGGGCGGCACGTCGATCACGTCGGCGCAGAGGTTCGCGAGGAGCTCGACGATCGCGCGGATCGACGTCCCCTTCTCCACGTACGCGGCCGCGCCCAGCCGCAGGGCCTCGGCCTCCATCTGCGCGGCGTTGAACCCCGACAGCACGAGGATCTGGGTGTCGGGGCGCGCGTCCCGGATCATCGGGATGGCCTGCAGGCCGTCGACGTTGGGCATGGCCAGGTCGAGGACGATGGCGTCGGCCTCGTGGGCGACCACGGCGTCGGTTGCCTGCTGGCCGTCCTCCGCCTCGGCCACGACCTCGAACCGGCCGTCCATGTCGATGGCGGCGCGCACGAGCGAGCGGATCTCGGCGGTGTCATCGGCGAGGACGACCCGTGCGCGAGCGCCGGGGCGCGACTCCATCCAGGTCCGTTCGGGTGGCCGGCGGCCAACCTACCTGCGGAGGGGTTCACTGGTAGGCGTTGGTCAGCTGGCCGGGTCCGACGGCAGGACGACGACCTCCCCCGGGTGGATCAGGTCAGGATCGCCGGATAGCAGCCGGTCGAGGTTGAGGTCGATCAGTCGCGCGAGGTAGCGGTGGTGTGCGAGCGTCCGAGTCGTCGCGTCGACGTCCGCCGCGAGTGCCTCGTCGACGATCCGGGCGGCGATGCACCAGAGCGTGTCGCCAGCTGCGACCTCGTACGACGCCGCGCGGTCGGCCACGACGTCGCGAGCCTGCGGCGCCTCGTTGGGCCCGGTCCCCTGCTCCGCCCGCAGCATCCCGGGCCCGCCGTCCGCCCCGACCGGGAGCGGGAGTGCCAGTGCGGGTGTGCCGCCGAGCGTGGAGGCCGCGACCGTGATGACCAGCGTGCGGTCGAGGACGGATCGGATGCCCGGGAGCAGGTAGCGCGCGACCTCGTTCGGCCGCGATCCGCGGATCCTGGCGAGGACGTAGGCCGTCGTCGTCAGCGCCGACCAGCACGCGAGCACCGCCGTCGCGTACGCGGCCACCAGCAACAGGCCGTCGACGCTGCCCGCGACGAGCAGACGATGGGCCGAGGCGTTCGTGACCAGGTCGGGGGAGCGCGCGATGGCCGCCGCGATGGCGGCGCCGGCCCAGTGCGTCGCGACGACCGCGACGGTCCGGGCGGTCAGCGTGGGAGGTGTCGTGTGCATGTGGCGAACGTACGACGCGTCCTCGGCGCCGGCGCGCCGGGACGTCCGCTCCCTGTGGATATCATCCGGCGACCATCGCCGATCCCCTCGAGGCTCCTCGTGCCGCGCATCGCCATCGACGTCCTGCTCAAGCCCGAGATCCTCGACCCGCAGGGCCGCGCCGTCGAGCGTGCGCTCCCCGGTCTCGGCTTCGATGGCGTGGGCCACGTGCGTGTCGGCAAGCACCTCGAGCTCGATGTCGAGGCCGGGACGGACGAGCTGCCCGCGCTCGTCGACAAGATGTGCGCCGACTTCCTGACCAACCCGGTCATCGAGACCTACGAGTGGCGCGTGCTGGACGCGGACTGATGGTCGGCGAGCAGCATCCAGCGCGGCGTGCCCTGCTGCCGCTCGACGCGCCACCCTCGGCGCCGGATGGCTCGCCCCTCCTGCACCGCTGGTTCGCGATCGCGATGCTGATCCTCGTCCCGCTCGGCCTCGGGGTGGTCGTCTGGGCCTTCCTGGCGGCCGGCGACACCACGCTGTCGGCCGCCGAGCGCCGCCCGGTGGGTGACGCCTCGATCACGCACGATCGTGGCTCCGTGATCCTCGCGGACGAGGCGACCCGCGTCGCTGCCGAGGGGTGCGGCGAGGGCATCACCCTCGAGGGCGACCCGGGCGGGCTCGCCGTCGCCCGGCGGGCACTCGCCGCGACGTGCCAGCTCCTGCAGCGGGCCGAGTTCGCCCAGGCATCGGTGGGCCTCGAGCGCTGGAAGGAGGCCGGTGGCGTCCTCCGGGTCGGCGCGTTCGAGCTGACCGGTGTCGACAGCACGGCACTGCTCGAGGACGGCAGGCTCGTCATCGAGCTCAACGCCGTCTTCCAGCTCGTCGACGCGGTCCAGGCGGCGCCCTCGCTCGTCCACGAGCTGGCGCACCTCGCCGGGAGCTGGCCCGGGGCGACCCTGAGCGCCGAGGCCGAGCTCGCCGCGGTGCAGCTGCAGGACGTGGCCTGTGCCCGGCTCAACTTCCGGACCGACCCGCCGCGGGCCTGCCTCGACGCCGACGAGCTCCTGGCCGACCCCGACCCCGCCGCCCGCCTCGCCGAGGCCGGCTTCCCCGAGTAGGACCAGACCATGCGCATCGGTGTCATCACCTTCCCCGGCTCCCTCGACGACCGCGACGCCCGCGTCGCCGTCGTGGCGGGCGGAGGCGAGCCCGTGTCCCTCTGGCACGCGGAGCGTGACCTGAAGGGCGTCGACGCCGTGATCCTGCCGGGCGGGTTCAGCTACGGGGACTACCTGCGTTGCGGCGCCGTCGCCCACCGCGCGGCCGTCATCGAGGCGGTCGCCGAGTTCGCCTCCTCGGGTGGGCCGGTGCTCGGCATCTGCAACGGCTTCCAGATCCTCACCGAGTCGCGGCTGCTGCCCGGTGCGCTGCTGCGCAACGAGGGCCTGCGGTTCATCTGCGAGCCGACCCGGCTCGTCGTCGAGGACGCCACGACCCCGTGGACCCGCGGCTACGCGGCTGGGCAGGAGATCACGATCCCGCTGAAGAACGGCGAAGGCCGCTTCTACGCCGACGATGCGACGCTGGACGCCATCGAGGCGAACGGGCAGGTCGTGTACCGCTACGTCGACAACCCCAACGGGTCGCTGCGCGACATCGCGGGCGTCCGCAACGAGGCCGGCAACGTCGTCGGTCTCATGCCGCACCCCGAGCACGCGGTGGACGCAGGGCTCGCCGGCGGGGTGGACGGCCTCGCGATGTTCCAGGGGCTGATCGGCGCGCTGACCGCCTGACGGCTAGGCCCTCCAACGCTCGTGGTGGACGACGTCGGCCAGCGGGAGTCGCGGCCGCGCCCCCGAGCCGGCCCGGTGCTCCGTTCCCGGGTGGCCGATGGTGACGACGCCGATCACGTGGACGCCGTCGGGGATCTCGAGCTCGGCTCGCAGGTCGTCCATGGAGTGCGAGCCCGCGAATCCTGCCGCGAGGCCCTCGTCGACGGCCGCCTGCAGGAGCAGCATCAGGGCTGCCCCGGCGTCGACGAACCAGTACGGAACCGGCCAGTCGATCTCGTTGCCCGAGGCATCGAGCTTGTCCCGTTCCCGGTAGCGGCGGTGGTAGGCGCCCTCGTCGACGCACACGACGACTTGCACCGCGGCACGCGAGATCCACGGCTCGAAGCCCTTCGCCACGTACTCGGGCTCGTGGGCCAGCTCGGCGATCCTGCGACGTCCCTCGGTGGACGTGACGACCACGAACCGGTGCCCCTGGCTGAAGCCCGCACTCGGTGCGCGCCGGGCCGTGTCGAGGATCCGCTCCACGGCCGCGGGATCGACCTCAGCGTCGGCGTAGTTGCGGACCATGCGCCGCCGACGGACGACCTCGCGGAACTCCACGTCGGTACCTCCTGCTGACCAGCGCGCGGAAGGCCGGAGCCTAGGAGGCCCGCCGGTAGGCTCCCCGCGCCGCCCGAGCCCCCTCTTCCCGCCCTGCGTGCGAGGCACCCGTGAGCGCCATCACCTTCCCGCCGAACGAGCAGCTCGACGACGCCCGCGCGCGTGAGCTGGCCGCCGAGCTGGGCCTCAAGCCCGACGAGTACGAGCGCATCGTCGAGACGCTCGGGCGAGTGCCGTCGACCGCCGAGCTCGGCATGTACTCGGTCATGTGGTCCGAACACTGCTCGTACAAGTCGTCCAAGGTCCACCTCAAGACGCTGCCGACCGAGGGGCCGCAGGTGCTGGTCGGCCCGGGCGAGAACGCGGGCGTCGTGGATGTCGGCGACGGGCTCGCCGTGACGTTCAAGATCGAGTCGCACAACCACCCGAGCTTCGTCGAGCCCTACCAGGGCGCGGCAACGGGCGTCGGCGGCATCATCCGCGACATCCTGACGATGGGCGCCCGCCCGATCGCCCTCATGGACCCGCTGCGCTTCGGCCATCCCGTGGACGCGGACGGCAACCCCGACCACCTGCAGCGCCACATCATCGACGGTGTCGTGCGGGGCGTCGGCGGCTACGGCAACTGCGTCGGCGTGCCCAACATCGGTGGCGAGACCGTCTTCGACGACTGCTACGCGGGCAACCCGCTGGTCAACGTCTTCTGCGTCGGCGTGATGCGCCAGGACCGGATCCAGCTCGCCCAGGCCGAGCGCGTCGGTGACAAGGCGGTGCTGCTCGGGTCGGCGACCGGCCGCGACGGCATCGGCGGGGCCTCGGTCCTCGCGTCGGCAGAGTTCGACGACGAGTCCGACGACAAGCGCCCCAACGTCCAGGTCGGCGACCCCTTCCGCGAGAAGCTGCTGATCGAGTGCTGCCTCGAGCTGTACGAGCGCGATCTCATCAGCGGCATCCAGGACATGGGCGCCGCCGGCATCGCCTGCTCCACCTCGGAGCTCGCGAGCTCGGCATCCATGGGCATGCGCGTCGACCTCGACGAGGTGCACCTGCGCGAGCCGGGCATGGAGTCGTGGGAGATCCTGTGCTCCGAGTCGCAGGAGCGGATGCTCGCGCTCGTGAACCCGGAGCAGCTCGACACCGTGCTCGAGATCGCCGATCGCTGGGGCGTCCCGGCTGCCGTCATCGGCGAGGTCGTGGAGGGCAGCCACCTCGTGCTCGAGCGCGATGGCGAGGTCGTCGCCGACTGCCCCGCCCGTTCGCTCGCGGACGAGGGTCCGACCTACGAGCGGCCGATGGCGCGCCCCGGCTGGCTCGACGACTACGCGGCGATCGACGCGGAGGACCCCGACCTCCCCGAGGAGCTGGACGACCTGGTGCTGCGCTTCGTCGCCAGCCCCAACGTGGCGTCGAAGCGCTGGGTCCACCGCCAGTACGACTCGCTCGTCGGGGCCGGCACGGTGCTCGGGCCGGGCCAGGGCGATGCCGGTGTCGTCCGCCTGCCCGACTCCGACCGCGCTGTCGCCTGCGCGACGGACGGCAACGGCCGCTGGTGCGAGCTCGACCCGCGGGAGGGCGCGAGGCGCGTCGTCGCGGAGGCCTACCGCAACGTCGCCTGCAGCGGCGCGCGGCCGCTCGCGACGACGAACTGCCTCAACTTCGGCAACCCGGAGCGGCCCGAGATCATGTGGCAGTTCGCCGAGGCCGTGGCGGGCATGGGCGAGGCATGTGTTGCCCTCGACGTGCCGATCACGGGCGGCAACGTCAGCTTCTACAACGAGACCAACCAGCGGGCCATCCACCCCACCCCGGTCATCGGGATCCTCGGCGTCCTGGCCGATGCGACGCTGGCGGTCGGCAGTGCGTTCGTGGACGAGGGGGACGCCGTCCTCGTCCTCGGCGCGCGGACCGGTGACGGGTTGGCGGGCTCCGAGCTGCAGCGGTTCCTGGACCTGCCGCTGGGTGGCACCCTCGCCCCGGTCGACCTCGACCTCGAGCAGCGGCTCGCCGAAGTGCTGGCCGAGGCGGCCTCCCGCCGGCTCCTGCGCTCGGCGCACGACGTCAGCGCGGGTGGACTGGTCGCGAACCTCGTCGAGTCCGCGGTGGCCGGTGGCGTCGGCGTGCGCTTCACGCCGGAGGACGCCCTGGCGCCGGCACAGGCGCTCTTCAGCGAGTCCCCCGGGCGGGTCGTCGTCACGTGCGCACCGGCGGCCGTGGCTGACCTGCTGGCGCTGTGCGAGTCCCTGGGTGTCCCGGCCCGACCGGCTGGGGAGGTGGCGGGGGAGCGCGTGGTCGTCGACGGGCTCGTCGACGTCGCGCTCGCGGACGTCGCGGCCGCCTACGACGCCGGCCTCGTGACGTCGCTCGAGGGCTGACGGTTCCACGGGTGCACTGGTCGAACGGGTAGTTGTCCGTGCGTTCACGCGGTTGACGGGTGAACGAAACACTCCGCCCGTACCGTCCTCGTCCTGGGAGCCGACCCCCTGCGCCGGGCCCACCGGCAGAAGGAACCGCGCCCATGCCCTCGCTCCAGCCCGCACCCGATCGGCGCCACGACACGACGCAGATCCGCGTGCGCGGACGCGAGCGCGCCCGCGACGCCCGGCGCATGGCGATCGAGTTCCTGCGGCACCGACGTGAGCTGAACGAGCTGGACCTCGCCTTCATCGACCGCGAGGGCGAGGCCGACACGGAGGACTGACCCGCCGCCCACGACGCGGCTGTCGCGCGCCATGACTTGCCGGGAAGGGCCCGGCGGTACGCTGCGCAGGCAACGATCCAGGAGCCACGGTGCCCGCCCGACGCCCGTTGCCGGTCGTCCCATCCTCCCCAACCGGTGTCGAACCACTACCGGCCGACGTCGACCTGTCGTCGTACGGCGAGGGGCCTCGCGAGGAGTGCGGCGTCTTCGGCGTCTTCGCGCCCGGCGAGGACGTCGCCAAGCTGACCTTCTACGGCCTGTACGCGCTGCAGCACCGTGGCCAGGAGTCCGCCGGCATCGCGGTCGGGGACGGTCGCCGCGTGATCGTGCAGAAGGACATGGGGCTCGTGAACCAGGTGTTCAACGAGACGAAGCTCGCGGGCCTCGAGGGACACGTCGCCATCGGCCACACGCGCTACTCCACGACCGGCACGTCGTCGTGGGACAACGCCCAGCCGCAGTACCGCGAGAGCCCCGCCGGTGGTGGGGTCGCCCTCGGGCACAACGGCAACCTCGTCAACACGGTCGACCTCGCCCGCGAACTCGAGGCACCACCCAACAACGACTCCGAGCTCATGACGGCGCTGCTCGCCCGTGACGCGGACGTGAGCCTCGAGGAGGCGATCATCCGCATCGCGCCGAAGCTGCGCGGCGCCTTCTCGGTGGTGGTCATGGACGAGGAGCGGCTCTACGCCTTCCGCGACCCGGCCGGTGTGCGCCCGCTCGTGATCGGGCGACTCCCCAAGGGCGGCTGGGTCGTCGCGTCGGAGACGCCCGGGCTGGAGATCGTCGGGGCGGTCTACGTGCGTGACGTCGAGCCCGGAGAGGCCATCGTCGTCGACGAGCGCGGCATCACCTCGCACCGGTTCGGCGAGCCGGACATGAAGCACTGCCTGTTCGAGTGGGTCTACCTGGCCCGCCCCGACCACCGCATCGAGGGAACGAGCGTGCTCGCGGCACGCCGTCGGATGGGCCGCATCCTCGCGCGAGAGGCGCCCATCGAGGCGGACCTCGTCATCCCGGTGCCCGACTCCGGCACCGCTGCGGCAGCCGGCTACGCCGCCGAGGCCGAGCTGCCCTACGCCGAGGGCCTGGTGAAGAACCGCTACGTCGGCCGCACGTTCATCCAACCGACGCAGTCCCTGCGCCAGCTCGGCATCCGGCTGAAGCTCAGCCCCGTCCGCGAGATCATCGAGGGGCGCCGGCTGGTCGTCGTCGACGACTCCATCGTGCGTGGCAACACGTCGCGCCAGCTCGTCCGGATGCTGCGCGAGGCCGGTGCAGCAGAGGTGCACCTGCGCATCACGTCGCCGCCGATCAAGCACCCCTGCTTCTACGGCATCGACATGGCCACCCGGGCACAGCTGATCGGCGCCGACATGAGCGTCGAGGAGATCCGCGAGTTCGTCGGCGCCGATTCCCTTCACTACATCAGCCTGGACGGGCTGATCGAGGCGACGCCGCAGGACAAGGACGAGCTCTGCCGGGCGTGCTTCGACGGCGTGTACCCGATCCCGATCTCCGGCGAGCACGCCGATTTCGCCGCCGCCGAGAAGTAGGCACAACGCTTCCCATGGCTGAGACCGACGACCACCTGACCTACGCCGACGCCGGTGTCGACCTGGACGCCGCGGATCGCTCCGTCGACCTGATCAAGGAGTCCGTGGCCGCGACGACGCGGCCGGAGGTGCTCGGCGGGATCGGTGGGTTCGGGGGGCTGTTCCAGCTCGACCTCGACCGCTGGCACCAGCCCGTCCTCGTGAGCTCGACCGACGGCGTGGGCACCAAGGTCGACCTCGCGCGCCAGCTCGGGGTACTCGACACCGTCGGGCAGGATCTCGTGGCCATGGTCGTCGACGACCTGGTCGTGACCGGCGCGGAGCCGCTGTTCTTCAACGACTACCTGTCCGTCGGCAAGCTCGACCCCGAACGGGTCGCCGACATCGTGCGTGGCATCGCCGACGGCTGCCGACTCGCGGGTTGTGCCCTGGTCGGCGGCGAGACCGCCGAGCACCCCGGCCTGCTCGGCGACGACGAGTTCGACATGGCCGGCTTCGGCGTCGGGGTGGTCGAACGCGACCGCATCCTGGGGCCCGAGCGCGTGGCTGAGGGGGACGTGCTCGTCGCGATGGCGTCCAGTGGCATCCACTCGAACGGCTACTCGCTCGTCCGTCGCATCGTCGAGGGACTCGACCTGTCCCAGCCGCACGGCCTCGACGTCCCCCTGGGGGAGGCGCTGCTGGCACCCACGCGCATCTACGCGAAGGACTGCCTCGCCCTCATCGAGGCCGTCGACGTCCATGCGTTCTGCCACGTCACGGGTGGCGGCCTGCCCGGCAACCTGCCGCGCGTGCTGCCCGACGGCCTGGGGGCCGAGGTGGACGCGTCCTCGTGGGAACGGCCGGCGATCTTCCGCTGGCTCCAACAGCGAGGGCCGGTCCATGCCGATGAGATGTGGCGGACGTTCAACTGCGGGGTCGGCATGGTGGCCGTCCTGGCGGCTGCCGAGGCCGATGCGGCCATCGGGATCCTCGAGTCGCGCGGTGTACCGGCGTGGCGACTCGGTACGGTCACGTCGGCGACCGAGGTGACGTTCACCAACCAGCACGCCTGAGGCAATCGTGGCGCGAAGCAGACGGAAACGGGGATCCGTGTCGGCGCCTGCCGTGCAGGGGTCGTCCACGCCACGCGCGCCCACGACGGAAGCAGCGCCTCGGCCGGTGCTCGCCGACCTCGAGCGCCGGCGTTGGCACCTGTGGATCGTCGCGGCGATCCTGTTGGTGTCCGTCAGCCTGGCCATCGTCCTGGTCATCGGTGGCGCGGCCGTCCCCACGTTCCTGGACGCTCCGGCCCTGCGGTGGGCCTTCCTCGGCATCTCGGCGGCATTCCTCATCTACGCGTTCGAGCAGGAGCGTTCGCTACGGCGCGTCA
>JBFHRB010000001.1:0-53959 GCA_041591915.1 Nitriliruptorales bacterium | reverse complement strand
TCCTGCCGCACCATATATGACACGCGTGTCAGGGAACAGGGAAGTTGCGTCGGGGGCCCTGTCCGCCGGGGTGTGGACGGAAGGGCCTACCCCTCGGTCAACTCCAGGAACCGGGCGTAGCGCGACTCCATGGCGGCCGACCACACAGGGTCCGGCTCGACGGGGTCGCCGTGCCGCCCCCAGCGGGTGGCGGCAGCGAGCTCCGTCTCGAGCCCCGCGGCCATGCGGGCGACCCACGCGGCGCCCAGCGCGCCGCCCTCCGGGTTCGCCGCCGGCAGCACATCGATGCCCGTGGCATCGGCGAGCGCCTGCATCCACGTCTCCACCTTGGTGCCGCCGCCGACCGCGAGCAGGCGTCCCGGCGCAACTCCCGACGCCTCGATGATCCGGCGGGCCACGAATCCGCTGGCCTCGTAGGCCGCGCGCAGCACGGCTTGCGGGTGCTGGACGATGTCGAGGTCGTGCAGGCTCGCCCGCCGTGCCGGGTCGTGCAGCGGCACGCGCTCGCCTCGCGGATACGGCTGCCAGACCGGGACCTCCCCCGCGTCCACGTGACCACGCGAGTCGACGACCAGGTCGCGCGCCCAGGTGAGGAACAGCCCGCCCGCGTTCGACGGGCCGCCGATCAGGAACTGGCCGGGGATGACGTGCGGGATGGTCCAGAGCCCGTCGACCGTCCGGTACTCGTCGATCACGACCCAGACGAGCAACGTCGTCCCGCACATGATGAGCACGTCACCGGGCTGGGTCTCGCCGGCCACGAGCTGCTCACCCAGCGCGTCGACCGTGCCTCCGGCGAGCACGGGCCCCTCGGCACCGACCCGGCCGATCGACGCTCCCAGGGGCGCGACCTCCGGGAACATCTCGGGCGTCGCGCCGAACTCCTCCCCCACCCACGTCGTCCCGTCGAACACGGGGTACAGGGCCGCGGCCGCGGTCTGGTCCATGGCGGCGACGCCGGACAGCGCGAAGTTCGCGACCGCCTGGGCGGGCCAGAACCCGTGGGCGTCCGGCGCCTTGATCGCACTCCACCTGAGGAAGCCCGTCCCCTCGCCCGCGAGGCCCGTCGGCAGGCTCGGATCGGCGACGTCGCCCCGCTCGTCGCCGTAGAGCAGTCCCGGCGTCAGGGGGCAGCCGTCGTCGTCCACGGCGCAGAGGCTGGGCACCATCGCCGAGACGGCGACGGCCTCGACGTCGTCACCCTGCACGTCGGCCCAGGCCTTCCTCGGCCCAGTGCACCACGCCTCCATCGCGTCGTGCTCGAAGCGGGTCGGCGTCGGGAAGTGGACGTCGTGTGGTACCCGTGTGCGCCGCAGCACGTTCCCGTCGTCGTCGACGGCGACCGCCTTGACCGAGGTGGTGCCGATGTCGATGCCGACGGTGACGGCCACGAGTTCGCTCCTCCGAATGACAACGCCCGGTCCGAGCGAGCATCATCACGCCAGCGGTCCACGCTGTCCACCTGCCAGGGGAACCCGTGCCGGATCACCACGCGCTCGTCACCGCACCGTTCACCGGTCCGGGACTCGACCTCCTCCGTCAGCTCGCCGACGTGACGCTCGATCCCTGGATCGACCATCGACCGGTCAAGCTCCACGGCGAGGAGGAGATGGCCGACCGACTCGCCGAGCTCGGCGCGGACATCCTCATCTGCGAGGCCGACTCGGTGAAGGGCGCGGTGCTCGACGTCCCCCTCGTCGCGATCGGCTCCACGCGCGGGGACCCCACCAACGTCGACCTCGCAGCTGCCACCGAGAAGGGCATCCCCGTCCTGCACGCCCCGGGCCGCAACGCCGACGGCGTCGCCGAGATCACGGTTGCGCTCCTGATGGCTGCCGCCCGGCGCATCGTCCCTGCCGACCGCGACGTCCGCGCGGGCGAGATGTTCAAGGACGGCGTCCTCCCCTACCAGCGGTTCCGTGGCTGGGAGCTCAAGGGCAAGACGGCGGGCATCGTCGGCCTCGGAGCGATCGGCCGCGCGGTGAAGTGGCGGCTCGAGGGGCTCGGCATGCACGTCATCGCGTACGACCCCTACAACGACGAGGCGACGCACTCGCTCGACGACCTCCTGGCGGAGGCGGACGTCGTCACGATGCACGCCGTCGTCGTGCCGGAGACCGAGGGCCTGATCGGCGCCGAGCAGTTCGACCACATGCGGGACGGCGCCATCTTCGTGAACTCCGCCCGCGCGAAGCTCCACGACACGGACGCCCTCGTCGCCGCACTCGAGTCGGGGAAGCTCGCCGCCGCGGCGCTCGACCACTTCCCCAACGAGTACCTCGCGCCGGACCACCCGCTCTGCGCGATGGACAACGTGGTCCTCACCCCCCACATCGGCGGCGCGACCTACGACACCGAGGCCAACCACTCCCAGATGATCGCCTCGGACCTCCAGCGACTGCTGGCAGGCCAGAAGCCACTGCACTGCGCGAACCCGGAGGTCCTGAAGTGAGCGACGTCAGCGAGGTCAAGGAGCACGTCCTGCACATCGCCAAGGACATGCTCACCAAGGGGCTCGTGGCCGGGACGTCCGGCAACGTCTCCATGCGGATCGACGACGAGCGGTGCTGCATCACCCCGTCGTCGATCCCGTACGAGACGATGACGATCGACGACCTCACGATCATCGACATGCAGGGCGAGCTCGTCGAGGGACGCGAGGGCGTCTACCCGTCGTCGGAGAAGGCGCTCCACACGACCAACTACGTGACCTACCCCGAGGTCAACGCCGTCATCCACACCCACCCCGTCTACGCCACGATGTTCGCGATCACGCGCGAGGCGATCCCGCCCATCGTCGACGAGTTCACGATGTACGTCGGGGGCGGCGTGCCGGTCGCCGAGTACGCGCCGAGCGGGACCCAGGACCTCGCGGACAACGCGACGAAGCTGATGACCGAGGTCGGTGCGGCCCTCCTCGCCAACCACGGCCTCGTCTCCATCGGGCCGAGCCTGGAACGCACGCTGCACATCGCGTCGCTGGTGGAACGCGCCGCGCAGATCATCCACGGCGCGCGGCAGCTCGGCGAGATGGTGCCGTTGCCCGACGAGGTCAACGCCAACTTCGTGAACGTCTACAAGTACCTGCGCGGCACCCCGCCGAGCTGAGCCCGCGAGGCGTCAGAACTCGACGCCCTGGGCGCGGCACAGGAACCGCATCAGGGGCTTGGCGGCCGCGGCCCGCTCGACGAAGTCGTCGAGGAAGGTCTTGCGCTTGACCTCGGCGTCCTTGAGGTCGACCCCGACCATGAACGACTTGCGCCGGAGGTCGTCGATGAGGTCGTGCTCGGGGTCGTAGCCCTTCGGGGCACGCTTGAGCTGCTCGCCCTGCAGCGTGTACCCGTGCTCGTCGAGCCACTTGCCGTTGCGCACGCGCTTCCACTCAGCAGGCTTGTCGACGATCCGGTCACGGATCCGCGTGAGGCTCGGCGTGTCCGGCATCCACATGCCGGTCCCCATGAAGCAGTTGCCGGGTTCGAGGTGGAGGTACACCCCCGGCGCGTGCACGTCCTTGGCCAGCTCGTGGCGGAAGTGCGCGCCCACGTTGGTCTTGTACGGCGACTTGTCCTTGGAGAACCGCACGTCGCGGTGGATGCGGAACATCGAGCCACCCTGCTTGCGGGCGTCGGCGACGAGGTGCTTGCTGACCTTCTTGTGGAGCGGCCCCTCGATGTCACGGATGAACGCCAGCATCGGCTCACGGACGTGCTGCTCGAAGCGGTTGCGGTTGTCCTCGAACCACGCCCTGTTGTTGTTGACGTCGAGGTCGAACAGGAAGTCGAAGGTCTTCTTCGTGAAGTACGACACGCGTGGTCTCCATCGCGGCAGCGGGCCGGAGGTTAGGGGCGGCGCCGCCACGTCGGCCAGGGCGCGGCGCTACTCGATGTCGACCAGCACCATGCCGAACGGGGCGTCCGTCTCGTCGTCCTCCGGCTCGCCCTCGCCCGCTCCGGCCGTGATCGCGAACATCAGGCCCAGCCCCAGCAGTGCGATCGCGACGGCGAGGGCGAGGACGCGCTGTGGCTTCGCCTGCGCGGTCGGCTGGGGCGTCGACGACGTCGGCGTGTCGGACGGCGAACTGGCCGACGGGGCCGATCCCGCCCCGGACGTGGCGTCGCCCTCCCGATCGCCCACCGGGGCCGCGCGTCGCTCCGCGGTGTCCGGCGCCGCGGGGTGCAGGTCGGCAGGGAGGGGGCTCGTCGCCTCGACGCCCTCCTCGGTCACGCGCTCGGTCCAGCGGGTGCCGTCCCACCACCGGTAGTCGAACGCCTCGCGCGGGTCCGGGTACCAGCCGGCCGGCGCGGTCATCTGCCGCCATCCAGCTCGATGTGGCGGCGGGCGAAGGACCAGCACCGCTCGGCGTCACAGGTCAGCACGTCGCGATAGCGGCCCGTCGTCTGCCTCGTGCCGCCGTCGCCGTCCGGCCCGACCCACAGGAAGTCGCTCGTCACGTACGCCCGGTCGTGGTCGATCTCGATGACGGAGTTCGTCGTCAGGTGGCGGCCGCGCATGTGCTCGGGCATCGCCTTCTGCATGAACGTGAGGATCTCGCCACGGCCCTCGACGTGGCGGCCCGCGAACTCCATGCTCGCGTCGCCCGTCCAGAGCGACTCGAACTCGTCCCAGCGTCCGTCGTCGATGCTGTGGCAGTATCGAGCGAGCGTCTCGCGGATCGACTCGCGGTCCTCGACCGAGCTCATTGCGACACCTTTCCTGCGGCCCTGCCGCGACCTTACGCCGACCGGAGCGAACGTGGTGCGAGCACTGGTCTACGGGGTGGCCCCGGCCGTCCAGCCCGACGAGGTCGATCCGACCCTCCCGGAGGGCGAGCGCCGCCTGGCGGTCACGCCCATGGCCCTGCAGGACGTCGAGCCCGGGGAGCTCCCCGGCCCCGACTGGGTGCGGCTGCGGACGCGTATGACCGGGATCTGCGGCTCCGACACCAAGCAGGTGCTGGCGGACGGCGATCCCGACAACGCGATGACGGCACTCATCTCGTTCCCCCAGGTGCTCGGGCACGAGGTCGTCGCCGAGGTCGCCGAGGTCGGCGCGGACGCCAGCGGCCTCGACATCGGCCAGCGCGTCCTGCTCAACCCCTGGCTGTCCTGCGCCCCGCGGGGCATCGCGCCCGTGTGCCCGGCCTGCGCCGACGGCGACCTGTCGCTGTGCCACAACTTCGCCGAGGGCCGGCTGCAGCCGGGCATCCACGTGGGCAACTCGGCCGACGCGCCGGGCGGCTTCGGCGAGTTCCTCCCGGCACACGCCTCCATGTGCATCCCCCTGCCGGACGACGTGCCCGACGAGGTGGCCGTCCTGGCCGATCCCTTCTCGGTGTCGCTGCACGCCGTGACGCGGAACCCGCCGCCCGACGGTGGGACGGCGGTGGTCTACGGCATCGGGGCCCTCGGCACGACGACGCTCGAGATCCTGCGTGCGCTCCATCCCGGCGTCCAGGTGCTCGCCGTCTGCCAGCACCCCCACCAGGCCGCGCTGGCCCAGCGGCTCGGAGCGACCGCGATCACCAGCACGTCGGCAGAGGCCATCGTGGCCGCCGTGGGGGACGCAACCGGAGCACGCGTCCGGACCCCGTTCCTCGGCGCCCCGATGCTGCAGCCCGGGGGCGCCGACGTCGTCTACGACACCGTCGCCTCGACGGAGACCCTCGAGGTGGGCGTGCGGATCACCCGGCCCCGCGGGACCATGGTGCTGACCGGGGTGGCCACGCCGGGGCGCTTCGAATGGACCCCGTGGTACTTCAAGGAGCTGCGGCTGGTCGGCAGCAACGCGTTCGGGATCGAGGAGGTGGACGGGCTCCGCCAGCACGCCATGCAGCACTACCTCGACCTCGTCCGTGCCGGGCGGATCGACCTCGACGGCATGCTGACCCACACCTACCGGCTCGAGGACTGGCGCGAGGCGTTCACGACCATCCTGCGCGCTCACGAGACGGGGGCGGTCAAGGTCGCGTTCGACCTCCGCTGAGCGGCGCGCCACCCGGACCTGACACCCCGTCAGAACCCTGACGCTAGAGTCAGGGTTCGTCCGGGAGGGAGGCGCCGATGCCGGTCGCGATAACGGGGGTGGGTGCCGCCGCCGGGAGCCTGCGCTGCGAGGCGAGTGACGTCGCAGACGCCTGGGGAACAAGCGCGCGAGGTCGGTTCGCCGCCTGCGCGGCGGACGAGGACACGCTCACGCTGGCCTGGCAGGCCGCCGTCCGTGCCCTCGAGGCCGCCGGCAGCGACCCGGGTTCGATCGACGGCCTCTGGTGGGGCACGCCCACACCCCCGTTCGGCCAGGGCCCGTCCCGCGCCTACCTGTCGGCGACGCTCCGACTCCCGGACACGGTCGTGGGAGCCATCGTTTCGGGGACGGACACGTGCGGGGTGCAGGCCCTGCTCGCCGCCTCCGATGCCATCGCCGCCGGGCGCTGCTCCCGCGCGCTCGTCGTGGTCTCGGACGACGTCCTGCCGGGCCTGGGCTCGCGGCACGAGCACCGCGCCGGCGCCGCCGGGTCGGCGTTCGTCCTCGAGGCCGGGGACGGGCCTGCGATCCTGGGTGCGGCGACGACGAGGCTGCGCCCCGTGCTCGATCGCTACCGCGGCAGCGACGAGGCCGCGACCCGCGACGCGTACGACGGGCGCCTCTTCCGCGAGGAGGTCTTCGTCCCGTCGGTGGTGGGGGCGGCCCGGGCGCTGCACGAGGCCACCCCGATCAGCGCGTGGTCACTGCCCGACCCCGACGGGCGCCTCGGCCGCCTGATCGCCAAGGAGGTCGGCGCCGGCGAGCCGCCGTCCGCCGGCCCGTACGCCGCGTTCGGCGACACCGGCGCCGCGGCCCCGCTGCTCGGGGCCATCGCGGCCCTCGGCGGCGGAGGGACCGTGGGCCTCGTCGCCTATGGCGGCGGCGAGACCGTGACCCTGACGATCGACGTCAACGGCGCGGTGCCCGGCGCCGACCTGCTCGACGCCGTCACCGCCGAGGGGCGCCCGGCCTCCTACGCCACCGTGCTGCGTGCCCGCGGCCAGCTCAGCCCGGCGGGCGAGCCCGTCCAGATGGGCGTCCCGCCGGGGGGTGCGGGCTTCGTGCGGGGCGGAGCCGAGCTGCTCAGCCTGCACGGCGCCCGATGCACCGACTGCGGGACCGTGTCGACGCCCCCATCGGTGCACCCGGCCTGCACCGGATGTGGCGGCTCGTCGTTCGAGATCGTCGATCTCCCGCGCGCGGGGACGGTCGTGACGTTCGTGGTGAACCAGACCATGCCGGCGCCGTTCGAGGCGCCCTTGCCGGTCGTCATCGCGGACCTCGTCGACGGCACGCGCCTGCAACTGCAGGGGCTCGCGGGCACGGCGTTCCAGATCGACGGTGGGATCGAGCTCGTCCTGCGTCGCTACGCCCGCGAACGTGGGGCGCCGGTCTACGGCTACAAGGCGGCCCCGGCCGCGACGAGAGGACAGGGCTGATGTGGAACCAGGTCGCCGTCGTCGGCGCCGGGCTGATCCGATTCGGTGAGCTCTTCGATCGCAGCTACGAGCAGCTCGCGAAGCAGGCGTTCGACGCCGCGGTCGGCAGCGTCGACCACGGGTTCGACCCCGCACTCATCGACAACGTCATCCTCTCGACCCAGCGCGGGACGCTGTGGGGCCAGGAGGGCATCGGCGGCAACACCATCCCCAGCGCCATCGGCCTCAACGGCGTCCCGTGCACGCGCGTGGAGAACGCCTGCCCGTCGGGCTCCGACGCCTTCCGCATCGCCGCGATGACCGTCGCGAGCGGTGTGTACGACATCGCCCTCGTCATCGGCGTCGAGAAGATGCGTGACAAGTCGGCCGAGGAGGGCCTGCTCGCCCGCGCCGCCTCGGGCCACCCGATCTACAACCGCGGGGAGACGGCACCCGTGCTGTTCGCGCCGTTCGCGACCCGCCACATGCACGACTTCGGCACGACCCGCGAGATGCTCGGCGCCGTCGCGATGAAGAACCGCCACAACGCGACGCTCGACCCGTACGCGCACTTCCAGCAGGAGATCGACCTCGACCGCTACCTCAGCTCGCCGCTCGTGTGCGAACCGCTGCACCTCCTCGACTGCTGCCCCCAGACCGACGGGGCCGCCGCGATGGTGCTCGTCCGGGCCGACCGGGCGAAGGAGTTCACGGACGCGCCGGTCTACGTCGCCGGCTTCGGCGTCGCGACCGACCATCCGGCGCTGCACGAGAAGCAGTCGTTCGTCGAGCTGCCGGCCACCGTCCATGCCGCCAAGCGGGCCTACGCGATGGCAGGCGTCGGGCCGGGCGACATCGACATGGCCGAGGTCCACGACTGCTTCACCATCACGGAGATCCTCGACATCGAGGACCTCGGGTTCGTCGAGAAGGGCAAGGGCGGCCACGCGACGCTCGCCGGCGAGACCGCGCTCGACGGGCGCCTCCCGGTGAACCCCAGCGGCGGCCTGATCGCCAAGGGGCACCCGATCGGCGCGACGGGCGTCGCCCAGCTCACCGAGTGCTACTGGCAGCTGCGCGGCGAGGCCGACGACCGCCAGGTCGCGACCCGCAACGGGTTCGCGCTCCAGCACAACGTGGGGGGCCGCGGGTCCGGCGTCAGCGTGGTGAACATCCTCACGACGAACGAGGGCTGAGATGACGGGCGTCCGGGTTGAGGTGGGTGGCGATCACGTCTGCCGGATCACGCTCGACCGGCCGGACGCCAAGAACGCGATCACGCCGGGCATGCGCGAGGCGTTGCTGGCCGCGGTGCGCGAGGCGCGGGTCGATCGCGGCGTCCGCGCGCTGCTGCTCACGGGCGCGGGGGACGCCTTCTGCGCGGGCATGGACCTGACCGCGTCGACCCTGAAGGACGTCGGGTCGAAGGACTTCGACCCACGCACCACCTCGGAGGCGCTGCGCCGCGGCCTGCAGGCCATCGTGACCGAGCTCTGGGAGCTCGACAAGCCGACCATCGCGGCCGTGAACGGGGCCGCGGTGGGACCGGGTGCACACCTCGCACTGGCCTGCGACTTCGTCCTGGCGTGCGACGCCACGCGGTTCATCTGGAACTTCGCGAGGTGGGGGCTGGTGGCCGACGCGGGCGGCGCCTACCTCCTGCCGCGCCTGGTGGGCATGCCACGCGCGAAGGAGCTCCTGCTGCGCGGGGGCTCGATCGTGGGAGCCGACGCCGTCCGCGAGGGTCTCGCGCTGCGCGCGTACGCATCGGCCGACGAGCTCGCGCAGGAGGCCGACGCCCTGGCCGTCGAGCTCGCCGCCGGGGCGACCCGGGCCATCGGGCTCAACAAGCAGCTCCTCAACTCGTCGTTCGAATCCGACCTCGGACACCTCCTCGAGCGCGAGCGCCACTTCCAGGCGCTCGTGGCCGGCACCCGCGACGTCCAGGAGGGCATGGCCGCCTTCCGCGAGAAGCGCGACGCGCGCTTCGAGGGACGCTGACCCATCACTGTGTGGACATCTCTTGCCGCGTGGACATCTACTTCCCAGATGTCACACAGACGTCCACACGCCCGGTCGAGGTCGCTGTCCAGCGCCGTCGTCGCGCTGCTCATCGCCGCCACCACGGTCATCGCACCCGTCGCGCCGTCCGCGGCCGCCACGGACCCCCGCCCGATCCTGTTCGGCTTCTGCGGCGCGGCCTTCCTCGATGCCGGCGAGCGCGGCACCCTCGCGCGGACGACGGTGCTCTCGCACGGTGACGGCGGGACGGTCGTCGCGGACGTCCAGCGGGCGACGGACGGACGTGATCGCCTGGTCGTCTGGCGGCTCGACGCCGATGGCGCACCCGCTGCCGCGGTCGGCATCACGGGCCGGGTGAGCGACCTCGGCACGGACGCTGTCGACGTCGTCGAGCTCGTCGCGACCGGGGCCGCCACCGACACGTGGGCGGTGGCCGACACGACGACGACCGGCGATGCGACGGTGCAGGTGCTGCGTGTCGGCGCCGACGGCCGGCCCGCCGGCACGCCGCTGTCGCTCACCGGCCACCGGCTGCGCGCCGCGGCCCCCCACCCCAGCGGGGGCCTGCTCGTCGCGACCGTCGACGACACGACCGGCCTGCAACGCCTGAGCCGGATCACCGCCGGCGGCGCCCTCGACACGACCTTCGACGGCGACGGCCACGTCGACCTGCCGTCGAGCCCGGCGGTCGGTGCGGTCGCATCGGGAGCGACAGGGATCGCGGCGGCCGGGGCGGACGGGAGCTCGGCGACGGTCTGGCTCCTCGGCGCCGATGGCGCCCCGGTCACGTCGTTCGACGGCGACGGTCGTAGCGACGCGACCCTCGCCTCGACCGGGATCACGGACCTGCGCCTCGACGCGGATGCGGTGACGGTCCTCGCGACGACCGATGCGGTCGGCGTGGCCACGCTGCGCCTCCGCCTCGACGGGGCCCCTGACGCGACGAACGGCCCCGACGGCGTGGCGACGGCGACCACCGACACCACGCGCGGCCTCGAGGATGTCGTGTTCGCCGCCGACGGCGGCATCGTCGGCCTCAACACCCTGTTCTCGCTCAGCGACCGCCGGGACCTCGAGGTCCACCGCCTGACCCCCACGCTGGCACGCCATCCGGGATTCGCCGGCGGGGAGATGGCGACGTTCACCCCGCGCTCCCGCGACGCGACGGCCCTCGTCTTCCCGACCGCCGTCAGCGATGCGCCGGAGGCCGACGTGCTCGTGGCCGGCACCCGCATCTCCAGTGGGGTTCGCCAGCCCGTGGTCGCGCGGCTGACCCCATCGGGCGACCGGGACGGCCACCCGTGGTGCGACCTCGCCGCCGGCGACGGCGCCGACCCCGTCACGATGACCCGCGCCTCCGGCAACGACCGCTATGCCACGGCCGCGGCCGTCTCCGAACTGGGCTTCGCGCCCGGCGTCGACACGGTCCTCGTCGCGACGGGCGAGGCCTTCCCGGACGCGCTCGCGGGCGGACCCGTGGCGTCGCTGGTCGACGGGCCGGTGCTGCTGGTCCGGCCGGACTCGATCCCGTCGTCGACGGCCACCGAGCTGCAGCGGTTGCGCCCACGCCGCATCGTCGTGCTCGGCGGCACGGCTGCCGTGTCAGCGGCCGTGGCCACGCAGCTCGCTGGCTATGCCACGGAGCCCGTCGAACGTCGCTCGGGCGCGAACCGCTACGCGACGGCGGCGGACATCTCGCGGGCCTTCTTCCCGACGGCCGTCGAGACCGTCTACGTGGCCACGGGCGAGAACTTCCCGGACGCGCTGTCGGGCGTCCCGGCCGCCGCTGCGGACGGCGCTCCGATCCTGCTCGTCACGCGGGACTCCATCCCCGCGGCCACCGCCGACGAGCTCGCGCGCCTGCGCCCGACGACGATCGTCGTTCTCGGTGGCGTTGCGGCGGTGTCGGAGGGTGTGGCGACCCAGCTCGGCCAGGGCGGGGCATGGGTCACGCGGGTGTCCGGCCCGAGCCGGTACGCCACGTCCTCGGAGATCGTCCGGACATCGGTTCCCTCGAGCACGGTCGCCTTCCTCGCGACGGGACGCTCGTTCCCGGACGCGCTGGCCGGTGGCGCGCTCGCGGGCCTGATGCGCGCACCCGTCACCCTGGTGGACGAGTGGCTGCTCGAGGGCGCGCGCTTCGCGCTGGCGACGCAGCACGACCCCGGTCGCCTCGTGCTCCTGGGTGGAACGGCCGTCATCGACCCGGTGCTCGAGGGAACGCTGGGCCGCGAGGGGCTCTTCGCCTTTCGGGTGATCACCATCAACCCCGACGCGACCGCCGCCCGCTGGAACCCGTGTCGACCGCTGCACTGGGTCGCCAACGTGTCCGGCGCCTACCCGACCGCGCTCGACGACCTGCTGGAGGGGGCTCGACGGGTCGAGCAGCTGACCGGCATCGACCTGGTCTTCGACGGCACGACGACGGAGCCCGAGCCGGCCAACCCCGGCGACCGCGACGACCCCGGCCGCTACCCGCCCGTCTGGGTGGGCTGGACGGACCTCGGGCCCTTCACCGGGAGCGGGGTGCTCGGGCGGGTCACCAACCGACGGTGGACGAACGCGCGCGGGCAGCAGGTCATCACGACGGCACTGGTCCGGTTCAACGCGAACGCGATCGGGCAGGTCGCGCCCGGCTACGACGGTGCCGACGTGAACTGGGGTGAGGTGATCCTCCACGAGTTCGGCCACCTCATCGGGCTCGACCACGCCGAGGGGCTGATGGCCCCCAGCCCGCTCGGCGGGCCCGTCTACTTCCGCCCCCCGGACCTGCGCGGGCTGGAGGCGCTGGGGACCCAACGCGGATGTGTGCTCGACCCGTGACCGTCCCGTCCACTACCGTTCCCTGACACGCGCGTCAGGGAGCGCCGACCGGAGGAGGGCGCGTGGCTCGAGGAGCGAGCACGACGTTCACGGACGTCGAGGCGCTGGCCGCGAAACGCCCGCGCCTGCGCGAGGCCGGGGCCTGCGACGCCGTCACCGCATCGGTCATCCGTTCCGGCATGGAGACGGTGTGCTTCGAGATGGCGACCTACGTCTCGCGCACCGCCACGACGCCGATCCTCAACCAGAGCAACGAACGCAACGCCACGATCCTCGATCGCAACGGCCGCCTCGTCGCGCTCAGCGTCGGCATCCCGCAGTTCATGCTCACCTCGACGCTGCCGGTGCGGTTCGCCCTCGGCTTCTTCGAGCCGGACGAGTGGCGCGAGGGCGACGTCTTCGTGAGCAACGACCCCTACCACGGCGGTGGCCACCTCCCGGACTACAACGTCTACGCGCCGGTGATCGTCGACGGCCAGCTGGTCTGCATCGCGTCGATCCAGTGCCACCACGGGGACACGGGCGGCTCCTCCCCCGGCGGCTACAACGTCAGCGCGACCGAGATCTGGGCCGAGGGCGTGCGGTGGCCGGCGGTCAAGGTCGTGGACCGCGGCGAGGAGCGCCGCGACCTCCTCTACGCGATGGCCTCGAACACCCGCCTGCCCGGCTTCATCGGTGACATCCGTGCGCAGATCGGGGCGGCACAGCTGGGCGCCGAACGCCTCAAGGCCATCATCACCCAGCACGGCGTGGCCACCGCCGAGGGCGCGATGGACTTCTCCGTCGACTACGCCGCACGGAGGTTCCGCGAGGCCGTCGCGTCCTGGCCGGACGGCACGTATGCCGCGGACGTCTACCTCGACCACGACCCCCTCGGGCACACCGACATCCACATCCACTGCGAGGTCACGATCGACGGGGACGAGCTCGTCGTCGACTTCACGGGCAGCGACGAGCGCGACGAGATCCAGGCGTGGTCGACGTACGGCAACACGCGCGGGTACGTCATCGCGCAGCTGGCCTCGCTCGTCGATCCCGAGATCCCCAAGAACGAGGGCTTCTTCGACAACGTGACCCTCGTCATCCCCGAGGGCTGCGTGCTGAACCCCCGCCACCCCAAGCCCGTCAGTGCGGGCTCGCACCATCCGGGGACCGAGGTCGGCGAGGCGGTGGCGCTCGCGATGGCCCACGTCATGCCCGGGCGGGCCGCGCCGCAGATCTACAAGCTCGGCATCCCGATCATCTTCGCCGGTGACGACGAGGACGGGAACCGCTTCATCGACCACGGCGGCGAGGTGTTCGCCGCGTGGGTGCAGGCGGTCGAGGGACAGGACGGCTGGGGCGCCAAGAACGCGGCCTTCGGCAACCTCTTCAAGGCCCCGGCCGAGCTGCACGAGCCCTCGACCCCGCACGTGCTGTGGAGCCGCGACTACCTGACCGACTCCGGCGGGCCGGGGCGATGGCGGGGCGGCTGCGGCTCGCTGTACGTCAAGGAGACGACCGTCCCGGCCGCCGTGCACACCTATGTCGTCGGCAAGAAGTACCCCATGCCCGGCATCGCCGGCGGCCACGACGGGCGCCCGAACCGGTTGCTGCTGCGCGCCGGGACCGAGCACGAGGTCGACGTCGACTTCACGGCCGAGTGGGTGCCGCACGAGGCCGGCGACCGCGTGGTCTACGAGTTCGGCGGCGGTGGCGGCTGGGGCGACCCGCTCGACCGCGACCCCGAGGCGGTGCTCGACGACGTCCTCGACGAGTACGTCTCGGTCGAGGGGGCTGACCGCGACTACGGGGTGGTGCTGGCGGGGTCGCTGGACGACCTCACCCTGGAGGTGGACGCTGGGGCGACAGCGGCCCGGCGTGCGGAGCTGCGGGCCGCACGAACCGGGGGGTAGGCGATGGTCGGCAAGCGCGTCTACGACTGGATGTACCGCGTCTGGGCACCATGGGACGCCGTCGGTATCCGCACGGAGCTGCGAGGGCTCGTCGAGTCGGGGCGCGTCACGCCGCAGACGCACCAGACCGCCATCGACCTCGGGTGCGGGACCGGGGCGAACGTCGTGTACCTCGCGGAGCAGGGGTTCGACGCGACCGGCGTCGACTTCTCCCCCGTCGCGCTCGACAAGGCGCGGGCCCGCGCCGTCGACGCCGGCGTCGCGGATGCCATCACCTGGGTCGAGGGCGACCTCCTGGCCGACCACATCGACGGTCTGCTCCCCACCTACGACCTGCTGGTCGACTTCGGCGTGCTCGACGACTTCCAGGGCGAGGACCGCGCCCGGATGGCGGCGACCATCCGCCGTCTGTCCCATCCGGGGTCAGAGGTCGTCTTCTGGTGCTTCCACGCGGCACGCTCGGACCTGCCGTTGTTCTCCATGGAGGGCCCGTCGCGCCTCTACCCGGGCCTGGAGCCGCACGAGGTCGGCGAACTCTTCGCCGACGACTTCGACATCGAGCGGCTCCCGGAGCCCCCACCGTCGACCAACTTCGCCTGCTTCCTGCTGACGAGGCACGGCGGCGCCGACCCCAGCACGAACTGAGGACGACCCTTGGGCTACCGGATCGGGATCGACGTCGGCGGGACGTTCACCGACCTCATCTGCGTCACGCCCGAGGGCGAGGTCGTGCTCGACAAGACGCCGACCACGCCGGCGGATCGCAGTGTCGGTGTGATGGCCGGGATCGAGCTCCTGGCCGAGCGGTTCGGGCTCGAGGCGCGTGCCTTCTGCCAGCAGCTCGACGCGGTCGTCCACGGCACGACGACCGCCGACAACACGATGATCGAGATGAACGGGGCGCGCACGGGCCTGCTCACCACCGAGGGCCATCGCGACGAGATCGAGCTCCGCCGCGGCTACAAGGAGGACATCTGGGACCCGGCCGCGCCGCCGCCACACCCGATCGCCCGTCGCCGCGCACGCATCGCCATCCCCGAGCGGATCGACCACCGCGGCAAGGTCCTGCTCCCACTCGACGAGGACGCCGTCCGGCGCGGCGTCCGGCGCCTCCGCCAGCTCGACGTCGAGTCGATCGCCGTCTGCTACCTCTACTCGTTCGTCGACCCGACGCACGAGCTGCGGACCCGCGAGCTGATCCTCGACGAGTACCCCGACGTCCGGCACATCTCGCTCAGCCACGAGGTCCTGCCGAAGGCACCCGAGTTCGAGCGCGTCTCCACGACGCTGGTGAACGCCTACGTGGCGCCGGTCCTCGCCGCGTACCTCGAGCGGCTCGTCGAACGGCTCCGCGACGGCGGGTACGGCGGGCAACTGTTGATCATGCAGGCGACGGGCGGCGTGATGACCCCGGAGTACGTCACGTCACGGGCGGTGACGCTGCTCGGCAGCGGGCCCGCGGGCGGGGTGCTCGGTGCGGCCCGGGCCGCCGGGGACGCCGACGTCAGCGACTTCGTGTCGGTGGACATGGGCGGGACCAGCTACGACGTGGGCCTCGTCCGTGGCGGGCAGCCGGAGATCTCGACGTTCTGGAACTGGCGGCACCGGTACTACGTGGACATCCCGATGGTGGACGTCCAGGCCGTCGGCGCCGGGGGCGGATCGATCGCGACGGTCGAGGCCTCCATCCTGCGGGTAGGGCCGGAGTCCGCCGCCGCCGACCCCGGGCCCGCCTGCTACGGCCGGGGCGGGACGCGCGCCACCGTGACCGACGCAGACGTCGTGCTGGGCTACCTGCCGGTCGAGGGCTTCGCAGGTGGCCGGATGACGCTCGACGTCGACGCCGCACGGGAGGCCATCACCCGCGACGTCGCCGAGCCGCTCGGCATCGACGTCACGGAGGCGGCCTGGGGCATCGAGCGCGTCGTAAACGCGACGATGGCCGATGCCGTCCGGCGCGTGCTGTCGACGAAGGGCGTCGACCCGCGCACGCTCGCGCTCGTCGCCTACGGCGGCAACGGGCCGGTCCACGCCTGGGCGCAGGCGCAGGAGCTCGGGATCGACCGTGTCCTGATCCCGCGGACCGCCCCGGCGTTCTCGGCCCTCGGCCTGCTCGTCGCCGACTACGTGGTCGACCTCGCGAAGTCGTACGTCACGCCGGTCGCCGGCGCCGACCCCGCGACCCTGCGACGGCTGGTCGACGAGCTCGCCGACGAGGCCCGCAAGGACCTGGCGCCGGCCGGCCTCCCGTCCGACCGGGTGCACTTCCAGGCGTTCGCCAACACCTGCTATCCGGGCCAGAACTTCGACCTGTCCGTCCCCGTCCCGGCCGGCCAGGACATCGACCTCGCGAGGCTCGCCGCCGACTTCCACGACCTGCACGAGGCCGACCGCGGCTACTGCTTCCGCGAGCAGGGCCCGCTGCTGCGCTCGGTCCGCCTCGTGGTCACCGGCGAGACCAACAAGCCCCAGAGCCTCGGTGTCACCGGCGACGTCGATGACCCCGAGGCAGCCCGGACCGGCGAGCGAGAGGTCCACTTCGGTGACGGCTTCGTGACCACGCCGGTCTTCGCGGGACCGAGGCTGGGCGCGGGGGTCCGTATCGAGGGGCCGGCGATCGTCGAGGAGCCGTTCACGGTGATCGTGGTCGCCCCGGGCCAGCACCTGACGCTGGACGCGTCCGGCACGTTCGAGCTGCGCGTCGGCTGAGCGGCCCGGTCAGCCGCGTCCGCGGTCGAGGAGGCGCTGGAACGCGTCGACCTGCAGCTCGATCGCGCGGCGCTCGTCCGCCTCCGGCATCCCGCGCGGCGGGCCCCAGGGCGTGTTGTTGGCATCGACGATGTAGATGCGCCCGTCGTGGAGGTCTCGCAGCACGTCGATCTCGCCGAGGTCGAGGTTGAAGGCGGCACAGAACGCGAGGATCTGCGCGCGCTCCTCCTCGCTGTAGACCTCGTCGGTCGCGTGCATGGTCACGCGGAACTTCTCGTTGGAGAGCTGGTGCTCGAGCGTGCG
Source organism: Nitriliruptorales bacterium (assembly GCA_041591915.1). Lineage (GTDB taxonomy): Bacteria > Actinomycetota > Nitriliruptoria > Nitriliruptorales > Nitriliruptoraceae > JBFHRB01. Next base: position 36,768 of record JBFHRB010000001.1, on the reverse strand, counting down.
GTACTTGCGGTAGACGAGCGGGATGTCCGCGCCGACGATCGGGGTGCGCAGCACGACGATGTGGTCGGCACCCTCCTCGGGGCGTGCGTTGACGTAGCGCTGATAGCTCATCTCCGGCTCGCGCTCGCCGATGGGGCCCTCGACGAAGCGGCCGTCGTGCGTCGCGTTCTCCTCGGACTTGACGACCATCGTGCCGTCGTGGGTGAGGGGGTCGACCCCCAGCTCGTACCCGAAGGTCTCCGCGAACACGTCGTTGACGTGGGACTTCGAGATGTCGTTGCATTCGAGGTTGGCGACCGGCAGCCGCTTCGCCACGGCACGCAACGCCTCGTCCGGCACCCAGTCGGTGCGGTCGTAGAAGCGGATGGCCGCGACGATGCCGTCGGCCGCGGGGTCGTCGGTGATGTGGTGGTTGGTCGCCGCCGCGAGCTTCCAGAAGCTGTGCCACTCGGTGGGGAGCCGCGGGTAGAACAGGATCGTGCCGCGCGCCTTCGTCGGGTTGCCGGCCGAGCGGGCCCACCGACGCCGGAACGCCTCGTAGCGCGCCATGTCGACGCCCCGGTCGAGGCGCTCGAACGCGGCCTCCGGCAACGCCTTCTCGAGCGCGCCCTTGACCTGCTGCTTGAACCCCACGCTCACCTCACCTGTCGGTCGGGTCGCCGCCGAGACGGCGCGCCCAGCGGGCGCGGCGGCCCGATCCGCTCGTGAGACCAGCGTTGTGCAGCCTCAGCCCGATCTCGTCGCGGACGGCCGTCAGCGGGCCGAAGCGCACCATCAGCGGCAACGCTATCGCCCCGACCATCACCTCGACGACGAGCACCACGACGTCGTTGACGTGGTCGGCGACGAGGGGGAGGCGGGCGAGGGAGATCGCCCCGGCGACGATGGCGCCGGCGAGCACGGCGGGCGCGTAGGCGAGGACCGGCGTGCGAGCGGGCATCTGCAGCAGCCGTCCGATCAGGAGCAGGTACCCGAGGTGGACCCACAGCGCCGCCCCGGCCAGCGCAGCGCCGTACGCCCACAGCTCGTCCTGTAGCGAGGCACCCGCGAGCAGCGCGGCGAGCACGACGACCTTCGAGATCGCCAGGACGATCTTGCGGTTGAGCGCTGCCTGCGCCTCGGCCACCAGCGCCGCGAAGTGGGTGATCATGCCCAGCGCCGACGCGACCGCGATCCACGGCAGGACGGGGATGGCGTCGAGCCACTGGTCGCCGAGGATGACGCGGACGATCTCCTCACGCGCCGCCGCGATGCCGGCAGCCGTCGGGATCACGAGCGCGGCCGTGACGCGGACGGCGCCCAGGTACGCGCTCCGGAGCCGCTCGGTCTCGCGCTGCACGGCACTGAAGGCCGGGAACAGCACCTTCGAGAGGCTGGTCGTCAGGTGGTAGACGGGCAGCCGCACGATCAGGTAGGCGCGGTTGTAGAGGCCGAGTGCGCTCGTCCCGGCGAACCGGCCGACCGCGATGGTGTCGAGCTCGCCACCGAGGAACTCGAAGAAGCTGATCAGCGAGACACGGCTGCCGAAGCCCAGTACCGCCCGGTGCGCCGCACGGTCGATCGTCGGCCGCACCGCGTGTGGGCGGGCGATGAAGGCCAGCACCGACTTCGAGCCGGTCTGGGTGAGCGTCGCGGCGACGAGCGCCCACACGCCCCACCCCTGCGCGGCTCCGATCATCGCGACGATGCCGTAGCCCAGGACGTACGACGCGATGTCGCGGAGCGCCACGGCCCTGAACCGCAGGTCGCGCCGGAGCAGCCCGTCGGCGACGGCGCCGATGCCGTACAGCGGCAGGCTCAGGGCCATCCAGCGCAGGACCGGCACGGCGTCGGGCGCCTCGAAGAGTGCGGCGGCGGCCGGTGCGATGAGCCACGCGACCCCGAAGAACACGATGCTCAGGCCCGTGCTGTCGAGGAAGGCGGCGCGGACGTCGCGCTCGTCGAGGTCCGGCTTCTGCACGACCGCCTGCGCGATGCCGGCACGCGCGATGTAGTTGACGAAGCGCAGCGTGAGGTCGCCGATCGCGACCAGGCCGAACGCCTCGGGTGTGAGCAGGCGTGCGAGGACCGCCGCGACCGCGAGTTGCAGCACCGCGTTGACGCCCGTCTGGGCGTACGTCCACTGCAGGCCCGAGATCGTGCGTCGGGTGAGCGACGGCTCCTCCGCGGCCGGGGCGCCGATCAGGTCCTCGTCGGGCGGGAGGTCAGCCACCCGAGGCCAGTGCGCCGGTGGTCCGCAGGATGACCTCGGTCACGAGGTGCGGGTCGTCGCTCATGGGCATGTGGCCGAGCCCGCGCAGCGCGATGAGCCGTGCCTGCGGCATGGCCCGCTTGTAGCGCTCGCCCTGCGCCTTGACGAGCAGCCGGTCCTTCGTGCCCCACGCGATCGTGACCGGGCAGTGGATCTCGTCGAGGTGGTCGACGATCGGGGCCGGGTCGAAGTGCTCGATCGCATCGCTGGTCGACGGCGAGTCGACGAAGTTCGTCGCGATGTGCACGGCGAGCTCGGGGTCGATGTTGCCGGGGCGCTCGACGACGCCGCGCAGCAGGGCCTCGCGACCGACGCGCGTCCTCGCGAGGGCCGGCAGGCGATCCCGCAGCGGCTTGCCGACGGTGACCTGGGCACGCAGGAGGCCCATCGCCCACGCGTGGTCGAGGCCCTGCGCCATGCCGCCGGGCGAGAGCGCCGTGATGCTGCGGGCGTGGCCCAGGCGGCCGAGCTGCATGGAGACGAGCCCACCGAGGGAGTTGCCGACGACGTGCGCGGTCTCCCATCCCAGCGCCGCCATGTGCGACGCCACGGCGTCCGCGAGGTTGACGGGCGTGGGGTGCTGCTGCAGTGGCGCGGACTTGCCGAAGCCCGGGAGGTCGAGCGCGTTCACCTCGTGATGCTGCGCGAGCAGGTCGATGACGTGGTCCCAGACGCGATGGCTCGCCCCGAGTCCGTGGATGAGGAGCATCGGCTCACCCGAGCCCCGGTGCACCGAATGGAGCCGCACGTCGATCCCCGCCTGCCGTCTACCGGTCGGTTCGGGAGCCTACTCACGGCGCCCCTAGGCTCCGGGCCGCTGCACGTGAGGGGATCCACATGACGTCGACCGCGACGACGGCGGCCACCGGACTGCGCGCCGTCGAATGGCGCCGCACGACGAGCGCTGACGGCACCAACATCGCCTACCGGGTCGACGGCCCGACCGACAGCCTGACGAAGGCCGGCCGGGTCCGCGCCGGCCGGACCGCCGTCGTGCTGTGCAACGGCATCTGCTGTGACGAGACCTACTACACGCACGTGTGGGGGCCGCTGGCCGAGGACGTGCCGGTCGTCCGCTGGCACTACCGGGCCCACGGCCTCTCGGACCCGCCGGCAGACCTCGGCCGCATCCACGTCCGGGACACGGTCGACGACCTGCGCGCGGTCCTGGCCGCTGCGGGGGTCCGGCGCGCGGTGCTGGTCGGGCACAGCTATGGCGTCCAGGTCGTGTGCCAGGCCGCGCAGGACCTGCGCGACGAGGTCGCGGGCATCGTCTGCGTGGCCGGTGCCGCCGGCCACCCCGTCGGCACGTTCGGGCCGTTCAACCCGGCCAAGCACCTGTTCGACATCGCCCGACTCCCGCTCGAGGCCAACGCGGGCCGGACGGCCCTGTCGGCGTTCCTGCGCTCGCCCCTCGCCTTCCCATTCACCCGACTGGCCGTGTTCGCGGGGCCCCAGGCGTCGAGGCAGGACATGGAGCGCTGGTTCGACCACCTCGCGGGGTGCGACATGCGCGTCCTGCTGCGGATGATGCGCGGCATGCAGGAGCACTCCGCGGTCCCGGGCCTCGACACCGTCACGGTCCCGACCAGCGTGCTGCAGGGGACGCTGGACTGGACCAGCCCGCGGTTCCACGCGACGCGGATCGTGGACGCCATCGACGGCGCCGTCCTCGTCGACGTACCGAGCGCGACCCACGTCCTGCCGATCGAGGCCCCCGACCTCGTGATCGAGGAGACCCGGCGCGTCCTCGCGGAGGCCGGCTAGCCCGTCAGCCCCGCGGGAGGCCGAGCGCGCGGTCCGCGAGGATCGTCCGCTGGATCTCGCTGGTGCCACCCGCGATCGTCGCGGCGAGCGACCACAGGCCCTGGCGTTGCCACTCGGGGTCGTCGGGGAAGAGCCGGGCACCGAGGGCGGACTGGTGCTGGGTGAGGTTGCTCCACTGGAGCTTGACCCAGCTGGTCTCCGGGCCGGCCTCCTCCCCCGCCTCGAGCCGTGAGATCGTGCGGAGGTTGGCGATCGCGAGCAGGCGCAGGTCGATGTAGGCCTGGGCCACGTCCTCGGCCACGAGCAGGTCGTCGAGGAGCCCTTGGTCGGCCGCCGTGTCCACGAGGCGGCGGAGCCAGACCTCCTGCACCGCCTGCTCCTTGAACGGGAACCCGATGCCGCGCTCGTGGGCGAGCGTCGTGGCGGCGACGCGCCAGCCGTCGTTCTCGTCTCCGACGAGGTGCTCGCGCGGGACGAACACCTCGTCCATGAACACCTCGGAGAACTCCTCCTCGCCGGTGAGCTGCCGGAGCGGGCGGATGTCGATCCCGTCCGCCTGCATGTCGACGACCAGGTAGCTCAGCCCCGCGTGCTTCTTCGCGTCGGGGTCGGTGCGTACGAGGCAGATCCCCCACCGTGCGTACTGGGCGTAGCTGGTCCAGACCTTCTGGCCGCTCACGACCCAGCCGCCGTCGGTCGGGGTCGCGGTGGTCTGCAGGCTCGCGAGGTCGCTGCCGGCCTGGGGCTCGCTGAACATCTGGCACCAGATCTCGTCGGCGCGCAGCAGCGGCGGCAGGAACCGCTGGCGCTGCTCGTCGGTGCCGTGGGCGATGATCGTGGGCCCGGCGTGGGAGAGCCCGACGCGGTTCACGGGCTGTGGCGCCCCGGTGCGCGCGTAGACGAGGTTGAAGAGCGCGACCTCGAGGGCCGACGCGCCCCGGCCGCCGGCGTCGGTCGGCCAGTCGAGCCCGACCCAGCGGCCCTCGGCGAGGCGGCGCTGCCACCGGCGCCCCCACTCGATCGCCTCGTCGTCGGACAGGCCGTCGGGCGGCGGCTCGTGGTTGGCGGCCAGCCATGCCTCGGCCTCGGCGACGAACGCCTCCTGCTGGGGGGTCAGCGAGAGGTCCACGCCTACCGCTCCCAGAACCGGCTGCGGCCCGCCGCAGCGAACTCGGCGGCCAGCGCGGCCTCGTCGTCGGCCGTGAACGGACGGAAGGCGTCGGCACCGCGGTCGCGCACGTACACCTCGTCCGCCCCGATGCGATCCAGGTGCAGGCCCTCGGTGCGGAGCTGGCGCGTCAGGACCTTGTTGGTCGCGGTCCGAGGGAGCTCGTCCGAGACCCGGACGTAGCGCGGTGACCAGGTGGCGCTGAGGTCGCCCTGCGCGTCGAGCCACGTCGCGAAACCGGCCCCGTCGAACTCCGCACCGTCGCCGAGCTGGATCGCCGCGACGACCTGGTCGCCGGCGTCCGCGTCGGGCACGCCGTACACGGTGGACACGAGCACGTCGGGGTGGCGGGAGACGACGCGCTCGATCGGTCCGGGCGTGAAGTTCTCGCCGCCGACGCGGATCCACGACTCGTCGCGTCCGGCGAAGTAGAGCCACCCGTCGCGGTCGACGTAGCCGAGGTCGCCGGTCCAGTAGTAGCCGAAGCGGGTGGCGACGGCATTGGCCTCGTCGTTGCGGTAGTAGCCCTCGAACGGGCCCGCGCCCTCGATGTTGACGATCTCGCCGATGCAGTCCATCAGGTTGATGACCCGGCCGTGCTCGTCGAACTCGGCGGTCGGGCACGGCGTGCCCGTCTGGTCGAGGACGAGCACGTTCGGCGGGGGCTTGCCCAGCGCGCCGGGCGGGGTGTCGGGTGACGGGATGATCCCGACGCCGCCCTCGGACGCCCCGAACATGTCGACGACCTCACAGCCGAAGCGCGCCGCGAACCGCGTCTGCGACTCGGGCGAGGCCTCGTTGCCGAAGACCCGGCGGATGCTGTTGTCGGCGTCGTCGTCGGCCTCCGGTGTCGCGAGGATGTAGCTCAGGGGCTGGCCGGTGTAGTTCCAGTAGGTCGCCCCGTAGCGGCGGACGTCTGGCAGCCATCCGGACGCCGTGAACCTGCGGGCCAGCCCGATCGACGCACCCGCGATCAGCGCCGGCAGGAACCCGACCATGATCGAGTTCGAGTGGAACAGCGGCATCGACACGTAGGCCGTGTCCGCCGGCGTGACGCCGATCAGCATCCGTAGCCGCTCCCCCGACTGCAGCAGCCGTCGCTGCGAGCAGATGACGGCCTTGGGGGCGCTGGTCGATCCGGAGGTGAGGACGAGGCACCAGGTGGTCGCGAGGTCGGGCGGCGGGGTTTCGAGGTCGACAGGGTCGGCCGCGGCGACGAGCGCGTCGACATCGGTGTCCGAGCCGGCGGCGGGGGCGCGTGCCGCGGCCTCTGGCGCGGCATCGCTGGCGAACGCCCACGTGGTCAGCACGGGCACGTCGAGGTCGAGGTCGGCGAGGAGCGCAGCGGTCGCCGGCTCGACGATCACGGCCCGGCAGTCCGTGTGCTCGATGTCGCGTCGCAGCTCGGTTCCGTGGCGCGTGTCGTTGAGGCCGACGACGGTCACACCTGCCAGCGCGGCCCCGCCGAGGATGGCGAGGTAGGTCGGCGTGTTCTGCAGCAGCAGCCCGACGTGACGTGGCGCCTCGGTGCCGGCGAGGTCGGCGAGGACGGTCGCCCAGCGGCGGCACGCCTCCGCGTAGTCGCGATGCGTGAAGGCGACCTCGTCGCCGAAGAGGACGAACGGCTCGTCCGCCCGCGCGTCGACGTTGCGTCGCAGCAGCTCGGCAACCGACCCGAACGGGATCGGGCCCTTGCCGGGCGCGGGGGCATCGCGGGTTGCCACCCCCGGCTCCGTGTCCTGCACTCGACGCGCCTCCCTGACGTGCGCGTCAGCCTAGGCGCAGGGGCTCAGGCCACGGTGACGTCGACGGACATCGGCACGGCGCGGCCGACCGCATCGTGGACCGGACAGTGGGCGACCGCGTCCTCGACGAGCTCGCGCAGCGTTTCCGCGTCCGCGTCGGCCGCCTCGATGGTGACCCTGACGGAGACCTGCTCCGGCCCCGCGTGGACGTGCGGGTCGATCCCGAGGATCCCGAGGTCGTTCGAGGCGGAGTCGACCTCGACCGTCAGGCTGTCGACCTCGATGCCGGCGCGGGCCGCGTGCATCCCGATGAGCGAGGCGTTGCATGACGCGATGGCTGCGCGGAAGAGCCACCCGGGCGAGGGCTGCTCGCCGTGTCCGCCGATGCTCTGCGGCATGTCGGTGGTGAGCGCCTCGCCGTCGGGACCGACGATCTCGACCCGCAGGGCGTCGCCGAGCGTTGCCGTCGCGATCGAGTCGGTGTACGCGGCCTCCTCCCGGTGCTGGCTCAGGTAGTCGACGGCGTTGCCGATGGCGGTCGCGATGTCGGTCACGTGCGTACTCCCGTTGGACGTCCGCGACGAACGTAGGACCGCGCGGGACGCAGCGGAAGGGGGTCACGCGGTCGCGCGGAGGTCCTCGGGCGTCGGGAGCCGCCAGTCGATCGGCTCGCCACCCCGCTCCCCCAGCAGCGCGTTGGCGCGGCTGAAGGGGCGCGACCCGAAGAAGCCGCGGTGGGCCGACAGCGGGGAAGGGTGCGGGGATTCGATCGCCGGGGTGTCGCCGAGGAAGGCGCGGGCGTTGCGCGCGTCGCGGCCCCACAGGACCGCCACGAGCGGACCCCCGCGGTCGCCGAGGGCTCGCAGCGCCTGCTCGGTGACCTCCTCCCAGCCCTTGCCGCGGTGCGAGGCCGGCGCTCCGGGGCGCACGGACAGGACGCGGTTGAGCAGGAGCACGCCCTGCTCGGTCCAGGGCGTCAGGTCGCCGTTGGCCGGCATCGGAAGGCCGAGGTCGTCCACGTACTCCCGGTAGATGTTCTGCAGGCTCTTCGGGAGCGGCTGCACGTCGGGCGCGACGGCGAAGCAGAGCCCGATCGGGTGGCCCGGTGTCGGGTACGGGTCCTGGCCGACGACGACGACCCGTACCTGATCGAACGGGGTGCGGAAGGCCCGCAGCACGTCCTTGCCGGCCGGCAGGAACGGCCGCCCCGCCGCCTGCTCCGCGCGCAGGAACTCCCCGAGCTCGCGGATCCGGTCGGCGACGGGCTCGAGTGCCGTCGCCCAGCCCGGGTCGATGGTGCTTCGGAAGTCCGGTGCGGACACACCTCTCCCCCGTGTCGTGTCGTGCGGTGGGGAAGGTGGGGTGGAGCCTAGGGGGCGGGCGTCCTGGGGTCGTGCTGCGGTCCGCTACGGGCGGTGGCTGCCCTGCGGCGATCCGGACAGGCCGGAGCCCTTGCGGGCGGCGGCCGTTCGGGTGTGGACGGCTGTGGTGAGCGTCGGGATCCGTGTCACACCCCGGTTCTACGGTGCTGGCATGACGTTGACCTCGCGACTCCGCCTTGGTGATCGGCCGCTGCTGCAGCGGCGGGACGTCTTGGCGTGTGAGGCGCGGGCGACGTACGGGGCCTCCGTCGAAGTGCCCGACCGAGAGGGCTACGCCGGGCAGCCGGTGCCGCAGCTGGCCGAGCTCGTGGACCTCGCGCAGGCCGTGGATCAGATGACGGCCCGCATGGTCAGCCTGCTCGTCGAGCTGCAGGGCCGTGGTGGGGTCGAGGCCGTGACCGGGTTGCCGGTCGAGATCTGGTTGCTGCGCAACTGTGGGGCGGTGCCCGCGGACCGACGGATGCTCGTGACAGCCGCGGACGTGTTGGGGCGGATGCCGCGGACGCTCGGGGCGTTCCGGGCCGGGCGATTGTCGTGGGGGCAGGTCCGGTCGATCGTGCTGGACTGCCGACGCCTGCGCAGCGAGCAGGCGGCCGAGGTGGATGCGGCGATCTCGGAGCGGTTGGACGTGTTCGCCAATGCCGAGCCCGAGGCGATCCTGTACCGGGTGACCGAGCTGGTGGACGAGATCCGCCACCGAGACCTCGAGACCTCCGAGGAGCGGGCGCGTGAGGGGTCGTTCCTCGCCTTGCAGCCGCGGCTCGACGGCACCGGCGGTCAGCTGTACGGCGAGTTCGACGCCGTGGGGTTCGCGACGATCGCCGAGGCGCTCACGCCCGATACTGACGGGCTCGAGGCTTCGGTCGATGACGAGTCGCGCGGCCGCAACCGTGAACGGATCGGGCGCCAGCGTGCTGACCGGCTCGTGTCTCTGTGCGAGGCGTGGCTCGCCGGCAGCCCCAGCGCGGGCGAGGGCGACAGCGGACCGCGCAGGGCCAAGCCCAAGGTGATGGTCACCTGCGACCTCGAGACCCTCCTCTGGCTCGCCCACCGACCCGCACACCTACTCACCACCCTCACCGGCGGACGCCTCCGGGTGACCGGCAAGACCGCTCGGCGGCTGATGGACGAGGACGGGGCCGCGGTGCGGCTGATCGTGCTCGACGACCACGGCGACGCCATCGGCGTCGGACGCCGCACCCGCATCCCACCCGGCTGGCTACGCGACGCCTCCCTGGCGATGCACTCCACCTGTATCCACCCCGGCTGCCGACGCCCCGCACGCACCGCCGACCTCGATCACGCCCACGAGTGGCGACACGGCGGACGCACCGACCTGCCCAACATCGCCCCGACCTGTCGGCGGCACCACACCGTCAAGACCAACGGCGCTTGGACCCACGCGGCCAACCGCGACGGCACCCGCACCTGGCGCCACATCGCCACCGACACCACCGTCACCATCGCCGCCGACACCGTGCGGCTCCGACGAAGACCCCACTGACCCGACGAGCCGCCACCCACCCGGTGCGCGGCCTACACGGCTGCCCGAGACGGCTCAGACACCCCACCCCAGCGAAGGGCGGATGGTTGCCCGTAGGCGAGGCTGGTCTTGAGGCTTCTCGGCTCGCCGCAGGGCGACCACTGCCCGAAGCGGAGACGAGCACGACCCCCGAAGCGGAGGAGCACGACCCGCAGGTCGTCAGCCGCCGAGCCCCAGCAGCCAGGCGGCGTTGCCGCCGTAGAGCTGGTCACGTGCACGCCCCGTCAGCTCCTCGGTCCCGTAGGCGTAGCCGGCGACCGGCTCGGCGATCCCCTCGGCGTGCGGCCAGTCCGACCCGAACATGAACAGGTCCTCGCCCGCCTGCTCGACGAGGCGGCCGGGGAGCTCGTACGCGAGCGCGGCGACCCGGACCTGCCGGCGGATGTAGTCGCTGGGCTGCAGCGGCAGGTCGACGAACGGCCCACCCATCAGCGAGGCGATGAACGCGCGACCGCCGTCGAGCGTCAACAGCCACGTCGGCACCCAGTTCGACGTGAGCTCGACGACGCCGACGCGCAGCTCGGGGTGCCGCTCGAAGACGCCGAACACCGCCATGTTCGTGAGCGCCACCGCCGGTCCGGCCCAGAGCAGCACGGCGTCCGTCACGGCGTTGACCGGGTCGGGCTCCTGGTCGTACCAGGCGTCGACGAACGGGCGGGCGTGCGCGCCGACGTGGAACACCGGGGCGACGCCGAACTCGACGAACGCTGCCCACACGGGATCGAGGTCCGCGTGCGCCAGCGAACGACCGTCGACCGGACCGGGCGCGATCATCGCCGCGCGAACGCCGTCGTCCGACAGGCGGGCCAGCTCGGCCCGCAGCCAGTCGAGGTCGCGCAGGTCGAGGTGGCCGACCCCGTGCAGCCGGCCCCGCCCCCCGCGGGTCACGGCGCCGATCCACCGGTTGTGCGCGCGCATGTTCGCCTGCAGGGTCCGCAGGTCGTCGACCTGACGCTCCCAGAGCAGGCCGTGGTTCGGGAACAGGACAGTGGCGTCGAGGCCGTGCTCGTCGAGGAAGCCCAGGCGCACGTCGGGGTCGACGTAGTTCGCCGGCAGCCACTCGTCGTAGTGCACCTCCGGAGGCTGGCCACGCTCGACCCGCTGCCGCATCTCACCCAGCGCCACGATGTTGCCGGGGCGGTGCTGCTCGGCGAGGTGGAGGCGCCGGTCGCCGAGCGTGAGCCACGTCCAGCCCAGCTCGTCGTCCACGAGGTCGAGCGCGACGTCGCGGTCGGCGGGGTCCATGTGCTCGCGCCACATGCCCCGCGGCTCGTACAGGTGCTGGTCGACATCGATGACGGACGGCACGGACTCCCCATTCCCTGACACGCGTGTCATAGGCTAGGGCCACGCACGCGACATCGAGGAGCCCGCGTGGACGCCGGACGCGACCTGCTCGCCGACACCGAGGACCAGGCCGCCCTGCGAGCGCTGGCTCGCGAGGTGGCCGAGCGCGACCTCGCCCCGCGCGCCGCTGACTGGGACGAGCACGAACGCTTCCCCGAGGAGGCGTGGAAGGCCTACCAGCAGGCCGGCCTCAACGGCATCACCACCGGGGAGCGTTGGGGCGGCATGGGCATGGGCGACGTCGAGTCGACCATCGTCCTCGAGGAGCTCGCACACGGGGACGTGTCGAGCGCCATCCTGCTGCAGCTCGTCTACAACGGCGCACCCCGCGCGATCGAGCACCTCGGCACCGACGTGCTCAAGGACCGGTGGCTCCCACGCGCCGCCTCCGGCGAGTCGCTGTTCTGCCTCGGCATCACGGAGGCCGAGGCCGGCTCCGCCGTGATGGAGATGCGTGCGTCGATGACCGACGCCGGCGACGGAACGTGGCGGCTCAACGCCTACAAGAACTACGTCACGGGCGGGCACAAGGCCGACGCGTGCCTGGTGTGGACGCGCTTCCCTGGGAGCCAGGGCGCCAAGGGCATCGGCTCGGTGGTCGTCGACCTCTCGGCGGACGGCGTCAGCATCGCCGGCACGCACAAGAAGATGGGCCTCAAGGGCGTCACGGAGGCGGAGCTCGTCTTCGACGACGTCGTGGTCACGCCCGACGACGTCGTCGTCCATGGCGACGACGAGGCGGCCTTCCGGACGCTGCTGGCCCACCTCAACCACGAGCGCTGCGGCAACGCCGCGATGTGCGTCGGGGCGGCCCACTCAGCGCTCGAGCACGCCGTCGCCTACGCCAACGACCGGGTCATCGGCGGCAAGGCGCTGCGCGATCTGCAGGGCCTGCAGTGGAAGTTCGCCGACATGGCGATCGAGCTCGAGAGCGCCCGGTTGCTCCTCTACCGGGCGGTCGCCCTGGCCGACGTGCACGGCACGCCGCCCGCCCTCGAGACCGGCATGGCGAAGGCGAAGGCGAACCTCGCCGCCAAGTACGTGTGCGACGAGGCCATCCAGCTCCTCGGCGGCTACGGCTACTCGCGCGAGTTCCCGGTCGAGCGCATCTACCGCGACATCCGTGGCCTCAACATCGGGGCCGGCACGGTCGAGGTGCAGCGCAACTTCGTCGGCTCGCGCGTGGCCGCTGGCCGGGCGCCGTCCGGGCCCGCCTGGCGGTGAGGCGTCCTCGCGCGGTCGACCAGGCGTCGGAGAGACGCCCGTGAGCGACTCGCTCCACGACCTGTCACCGCCGCGTGTCATCGACGGTGAGCGGGTGCTCGAGCCGGACGAGCTCCTCGACCGGGCACGCTCGATCGCTGCGGGCCTCGGCGGCCTCGGGGCGTCACCCGGCGACGCGGTCGCGTTCGAGCTGCCCAACATCTGGGAGGGGGTCGCGCTCTTCCATGCCTGCTGGCAGGGCGGGTTCACGGCGCTGCCGCTGCACCCCAGGGGCGGCGCCGCCCGACGTGGCGCCGTCCTGGAGCGTGCACGCCCCGCGGTCGTCCTGAGCGCCGCACGCGACCACCCCGATGGCGCCATCCACGTCGGCGGTCCCGGCGACCCGATCACGACACTGGTGGGGATGGGCGATGTGCTCCAGCAACCGGCCGACCCGGAGGTCGCCGTGCTGCTGGCCACGTCAGGCTCGACGGGGACGCCGAAGCTCGTCCGCCACGGCCACGGCGGGCTGCGGCACAAGGCCGAGACGATGGCCGGCGCGCACGGGCTGGCCTCCGACGACGTCGTGCTGATGCCCGCGCCGCTCGCGCACATCTCCGGGCTCCTCAACGGCGTGCTGCTGCCGGGCGCGGCCGGGATGACGACCGTGCTGATGGGCCGCTGGGACGCCGACTCGGCGCTCGACCTCATCGAGCAGCACGGGGTCACGTTCATGATCGGGCCGCCCACGTTCTTCGTCGACCTCTGGAACACCCCGTCCTTCTCCCCCACCCGCGTGGAGTCGCTGCGGCTGGTGTCGTCCGGCGGCGCCGGCGTCACGCCGGGCTTCGTCGACCGCGCCCGCGATCGGCTCGGGGCGGACGTGAAGCGCACCTACGGCTCGACCGAGGCCCCGACCGTCACGACCGGCCACGTCGGCGACGACCCGGCGCGGACGCGCGCGACGGACGGCCGCCCCACGGCCGGCGTCGAGCTCCGCATCGCCGACCCCGCGACCAGCACCGACCTCCCGGACGGCGAGGTCGGCGAGATCGTCGTCCGCGGCCCCGAGCTCTTCCTCGGCTACGACGACCCGGAGGCAACCGCGTCGGCGCTGCGCGACGGCTGGTTCCACACCGGCGACCTCGGCCGCCTCGAGGACGGCTGGCTCACCGTCGTCGGGCGCGCGGACGACACGATCATCCGGGGTGGCGAGAACATCGCCCCCGCCGAGGTCGAGGCCGCCTGCGCGACGTTGCCGGGCGTCCGACTCGCCGTCGTCGTCGGCGTCCCCGACCAGCGGCTGGGCCAGCGCGTCGCGCTGGTGGTCGAGGCGGATGCCCGGCCCGCGCTGGCCGACGTCACCACGGCCTGCGAGTCACACGGCGTCGCACGCTTCGCCACCCCCGAGGTCGTCGTCGCGGTCGACGCGGTCCCTCGACTCGACGCCGGCAAGCCCGACCGCCGCGCCGTTGCCGCGCTCGCGGCGGCCGCGGCGGACTGACCAGCTCACCAGAGGTCGGCGCCGGCCTCGACACGCTCCCGGAGCAGGCGAGTGATGCGGCGGCGGTGGAACACCGCGTCGCCGAACAGCACCCCGCTGAGCTGCGCCCGCTTGAGGTAGAGGTGCAGGTCGTGCTCCCACGTGAAGCCGATGCCACCGTGGACCTGCAGCGCCGCGCGCATCACACGGTCGGCCGCATCGGAGCACCAGGCCTTCGCGGTGGAGGCGGCCAGCGGGGCGTCGTCGGCGTCGACCGAGACGGCCCACGCCGCGTAGTAGGCCGCCGAGCGCATCCCCTCGACGTCGACGAGCGCATCGGCGAGTCGGTGCTTGACCGCCTGGAACGACCCGATCGGCTTGCCGAACTGCTCGCGGATCTTCGCGTACTCGGTCGCCACCTCGAGCATCCGCTCGCTCGCGCCGAGGAGCTCGCAGGCCAGCAGCGTCGCGCCCCGGTCGAGGAGGCGAGAGGCGGCCGAGCCGTCGCCGAGCACGGACACGTCCGGCAGGACGGACGGCATCCGCGCGACCGCGCGGGTGACGTCCATCACGGGCACGGCCTCGATCGGTGCGGTGAGCTCGGCACCCATCACCTGGTGCTCGCCCACCATCACCAGCAGGTCCGCGACGGGCAGGTCGGCCACGACCCCGTCGCCCCAGGCCACCGCGCCCCGCGCGACACCCGACACGAGCCGCTCGACCCAGTCCCCGCGCCCGGCGATCCGCGCCGCCTCGATCGCGAGCACGTTGGAGACGAAGGGCACCGGCGCGACGTGGCGGCCGACCTGCTCGGCCAGCACGCAGGGCTCGACGAAGCCCAGGCCGATGCCACCCTCGGCCTCGGGGAGGTCGAGCGCGAGCCAGCCCTGCTCGACGACGTGCTTGGTGAGCTCCTCGTCGAACCCGGACCCGGCATCGACGATGGCGCGCACGCGCTCGGGCGAGGCCCGGTCGGCGAGCAGCCGTGCCGCCGCCTCGCGCAGTGCCCGCTGGTCCGCGGAGAGCTCGAAGTCCATGCGAGCGAGCCTAGCGACGACCCTGACACGCGCGTCACCTAGCATCACCGCCATGGACCTCGCCTGGACCGCCGACCAGCTCGCCTTCCGCGACGAGCTGCGCGCGTGGCTCGCCGAGAACCGGACCTGGGAGGTGGGGCCGGACGGTCGCGCGGAGCACCCGCACTTCGACGACCTGGCCGACGAGGTCGCCTACCTGCGCGTCTGGCAGGAGCGCCTCGCTGCCGGCCGCTGGGT
Organism: Nitriliruptorales bacterium; assembly: GCA_041591915.1. Classification (GTDB taxonomy): domain Bacteria; phylum Actinomycetota; class Nitriliruptoria; order Nitriliruptorales; family Nitriliruptoraceae; genus JBFHRB01. The sequence goes on along the minus strand of JBFHRB010000001.1, from coordinate 21,605 downwards.
GGCGGTCGCCTGGCCGCAGGCGTACGGCGGACGCGGCACCGGGCCGGCCGAGCACTACATCGTGCAGGAGGAACTGGCGCGGGCCGGTGCGCCGGAGCTCCTGGGCCGTATCGGCGTGAACCTCGCGGGGCCGACACTGCTCGCGCACGGCACGCCCGCTCAGAAGGAGCGGTGGCTGCCGCACATCCTCGATGCGTCGCACTTCTGGTGTCAGCTCTTCAGCGAGCCCGAGGCCGGCAGCGACCTCGCGGGGCTCGCGACTCGCGCGGAGCGCGTGGAGGGTGGTTGGCGCCTGACCGGACGCAAGGTCTGGACCAGCTACGCCCAGTTCGCGGACTGGGGGCTGTGCCTCGCGCGGACGAACCCCGACGCGCCCAAGCACCGTGGCATCACCTACCTCGTCGTCGACATGCACCAGCCCGAGGTCGAGATCCGCCCGCTGATCCAGCTCACCGGGGAGGCCGAGTTCAACGAGGTCGTCCTCGACGGCGCCTTCGTGCCGGACGACCAGCTGATCGGCGAGGTCGATCGCGGGTGGCAGGTCACGCGGTCGACCCTCTCCCACGAGCGCGGCACGAGCCCGCGCCAGCTCGTCAAGCACCTCCAGCTCGTCGAGGAGCTCCTCCGCCTCGCGCTCGAGAGCGGCCGCATCGACGACCCGCGCATCGAGCAGCGCCTCGCCCAGGCCTACGCCGACATCCGCGTCTTCCAGCTCCACAACTGGCGGACGCTGTCGCGGCTGGAGAAGGGCGAGGACCCGGGGCCGGAGGGGTCGCTCCTCAAGCTCTACTGGTCCGAGCGGAGCCAGGACCTGCACCGCACGCTCATGGAGGTGCTCGGCCCGGCCGCGCCGCTCTGGCAGGGTGCGCCCGGCAACCCCGGCGACGGCCGCCTGCAGCGGTCGTGGCTGTACTACCTGGCGGCGACGATCTTCGCCGGGACCAGCGAGATCCAGCGCAACGTCATCGGTGAGCGCATCCTCGGGCTGCCACGCTCGTGAGGCGATCGCCGGCCACCGGCACGGAGGGGACGGGATGAGCGAGTACCGATGGCTCGAGGTGACCCGCCGCGGGCCGGTCGCGACGATGACCATGAACCGCCCCGACCGCCGCAACGCGCTCGGCACCGAGCTGATCGAGGACATCGACGCGGCCCTCGTCGAGCTCGACGCGGACGACGAGGTCCGCGTCGTCGTCCTCGCCGGCGCGGGCGAGCACTTCAACGCCGGCCACGACCTCAAGGGCATCCTCGACCCCGACGAGGCCGACGACTGGCGCCGGATGCGTGCCACCGCGGAGGGCAAGCTCCTCCACGAGGAGGTCATGTACTACGACCCGTCGCTGCGGCTCCGGGAGTTCCGCAAGCCGACGATCGCCCAGGTGCAGGGGGCGTGCGTGGCCGCCGGGCTCATGCTCGCGTGCATGTGCGACCTGATCGTGGCCGCGGACGACGCCTTCTTCAGCAACCCAGTCCTGCGGATGAGCGGGGCCGGCGTCGAGCTCCTCGTCGAGCCCTACGAGCTCGGGTTCCGCAAGGCCAAGGAGTTCCTGCTCACGGGCGAGACGATCGACGCCCAGGAGGCGTGGCGGCTCGGGCTGGTCAACCGCGTCGTCGCCCGCGCAGACCTCGAGAAGGCCACGGCCGACCTCGCCGACCAGATCAGCAAGGTCCCGCCGATCACCGCGCAGATGGTGAAGCGCTCGATCAACGACGCGCAGGACCTGATGGGCCTGCGCGCGGCCTGGCGCAACCACTTCATGATCCACCAGTTCACGTCCAACACCGAGACCGCCCTCGGCCTGTTCGAGGAGCGCCGGAAGAAGTCCTCGATGCGCGAGGTGTTCGAGGCGCGCGACCGGGGTGCGCCGGCCGACGCTGACGCGTCCGACGAGGACGCGTGAGCGCCCCGCAGCCGCTCGCCGGCCTGCGCGTGCTCGACCTCGGCACGCGCATCTCTGCGCCGTTCTGCGCCGGGATCCTCGGCGAGCAGGGCGCGGAGGTCATCAAGGTCGAGGATCCGGGTCGCGGCGACTTCATGCGGGGCATCGGGCCCTTCGACGACGGCTACTCGCTGTGGTGGGCCGTCGAGGGCCGCGGCCGGCAGAGCGTCACGTGCAACCTCCGGACCCCGGCGGGCCAGGCCCTCTTCCGGCGGCTCGCCGAGCACGCCGACGTGGTCGTCGAGAACTTCCGGCCCGGCACGCTCGAGCGGTGGAACATCGGCCCGGACGACCTGCCGGACCGCCTGGTCGTCACGCGCATCTCCGCGTTCGGCCAGGACGGCCCCTACCGCGACCGCCCCGGCCTCGACCGCGTCGGCATCGCGATGGGGGGACTGCTCCACCTCACCGGTGAGCCCGAGCGGCCACCCGTGCGCCCGGGGGTCACGCTGTCGGACTACCTCACCGGCGTGTTCGCCGCCGAGGCGACCGTGGCGGCCCTGTACGAGCGTGACGTGGCCGGCACCGGACATGGCCGGGTCATCGACGCCCCGCTGTACGGGTCGATCCTGCGCATCCTCGAATGGACGATCGCCGGCCACGACCGCCTCGGTCTCGTCCGCGGCCGCCACGGCAACCGCATCCCGACCTCCGCACCCATGGACAACTTCGCGTGCGCGGACGGTGAGTACGTCGCGATCGCCGCCGGATCGGACATGAACTTCTCGCGCCTGTGCGACGCCATGCAGCGCCCCGACCTCGTCGCGGACGAACGCTTCGCCACGCTCGACGACCGCGTCGCCAACACCGACGAGCTCCACGGCATGGTCGCGGAGTGGTGCGCGGCCCTGGAAGCCGACGAGGTCGAGCGCCGCTGCGTGGACAACAACGTCCCCGTCGGCCGGGCCTACACGGCTTCGGACATCGCCGACGACGAGCACATGACGGCACGCGGCGACCGCGTCATCGTCGACGACCCGGTCGCCGGGCCCATCGCCCAGCAGGCCCCCTACCCGCGCTTCGACGGGCGGCGCCCACCACCGCCCCGGGGCGCGCCCGAGCTCGGAGCGGACAATGCGGCGGTCTGGCGCGACCTCGTCGGGCTCGATCGAGCCGAGTTCGATGCCGCCCTCGCCGCTGGCACGATCTGACTCCCGAGACCACCACGACGACAGGCCCGGAACGTGTCCACCTTCATCACCCGACTCGACCTCGGCGACGGCCCCCTCCGTCTCGCGGTCAAGGACCTCATCGACATCGAGGGCGTGCCGACGACCTGCGCCAGCCGCGCGATCGCCGACCACGCCGTCCCGGCCCCGGCGCACGCGAGCGTCGTGGCGACCGCCCTGGCCCAGGGTGCGCGGATCGTGGGCAAGACGAACCTGCACGAGCTCGGCTTCGGCGCGACCGGGATCAACGAGGCGTTCGGCACGCCGGTCAACCCGCTCGATCCCGCGCTCGTGCCGGGCGGCTCGTCCGGGGGCTCGGCCGCCGCGGTCGGTGCCGGCGACGCGGACGTCGCCTACGGCTCGGACACCGCCGGCTCGATCCGCATCCCGGCGGCGTGCTGCGGCATCGTCGGGCTCAAGACGACGTTCGGACGTGTGCCGCTCGACGGCGTCAAGGCGCTCACCACGACCCTCGACTCCGTCGGCCCCATGGCCGCGGACGTCGACGGGGTCGAACGCTGCATGCAGCTGATCGAGCCGGACTTCGCCCGCGGCGAGCCCGCCCGACGGATCGGCCGCTTCCGCCACCCGCTCACCGCGGCACACATCGACCAGGCGGTCGACGAGGCCCTTGCGGCGACGGGCATCGAGGTCGTCCCGATCGAGCTCCCGCTGTGGCAGGCCGCGTGGGAGGCCGGGGCCACGCTGCTGCTGGTCGAGTCGCGCGAGGTCGCCGGCCACCTGCTGGAGCGCGAGGGGCTGAGCGAGGAGGTCCGCCAGCGGCTCGCCGGCGCGGACCACGTGACCGAGGAGCAACTGGACGCCGCGCGAGAGACACGCCGCGCGTGGGTGGCTGAGCTCGAGGAGGCCTTCGGGCAGGTGGACGCGATCGCGACACCGACCATCCCCGTCGACATCCCGCGTCTCGACGGCGACCTCGCCCTCGCGGAGCTGAACCTGAGCCTGCTGACGATCCCCGTCAACCTCGGGCGCGTCCCGGCCCTGTCGTTGCCGGTCACGGACGACCGACGGACCAGCCTGCAGCTGATCGGGCCGCGTGGCAGCGAGGAGCGCCTCGTCGCGACCGGGGCGAGCATCGAGCGGGCGAGGCGCGGCTAGCGTCCGGCGCGGAGGGATCCGTGGGGGCGACGTACGAGCTGACCGCCTTCTCGCTGAGCGACATGGTCGACCTCGGCGGGCGGCTGCGAGCCGCCACGACGGATGCCACGGACCTCGCGGACGCCTGCCGAGAGGTGGTCGACCTCCTCCACGACTCGCTGCGCGATCGCGCCGGTGATCGCGCGTGCGCGCTCGTCCGCGTGTTCCGGACGACACCGTTCGAGCAGCTCCCGCCGGACCTCCAGGACTTCGCGGCCGCGCTGGCCCCGGACGAGGACCTGACGGGCCGGCGTTGCCTCCGGCTGATGGCGACGCGCGGGATCGAGCCCGACTGGAACGACCCCGAGCGGTCCCGCGGCCACCTCGCGCTCCCGCTCGTGAGCACGGAGGCGGTCGAGCGCTCACCGATGATCGCGCGCCTCATCTCCCAGCTGGGGCTCGACATCGCGACGGTCGTCGATCCCGCGGAGGACGTGCTGGTCGATGCGAGCGAGCGGACCTACAACGTCTTCCACGTGGAGGACGCCGCGGGCAGCCCGTTCGTCCCCGCGCAGGCGGAGTTCGTCGAGCGCTACGGGATCGCGAGCGTCCTCGGCTTCGGTGGCCTGCTCGTCACCGGGGACCTGCTCGCCGCGATCATGTTCACACGGCAACCCGTCCGGCGTCCGGTCGCGGACCGCTTCCGCACGATCTCGCTGAGCCTGCGTGTCGGGCTGCTGCCGCACATCCTCGCGGACAACCAGGTCGACGAACGCACGGCGCTGGCCGAGCGTGTCACGGCACTGGAACAGCTCCTGAACACCCACGAGGACACGGCCTTCCAGCAGGCCCGGGCCATGGAGTCGACCACGGCGCGGCTCCGACAGCTCGTCCAGGCAGCGACGCGTGCGCATGCCCGCCTGCGCGACGACGAGGTGGTCGCCCTCATCGAGCACGAGGCCGGCGGGCTCTTCCCCGTCGACGAGGTCGAGGTCTCGCTCGCGCCCCGCGAGTCCGAGGCCCTGACAGCGGACTACGTCGAGCTCCAACTCGACCCCGCGCGCGAACGCGCCGCTGCCATGGTCGGCCGGACCGGCGAGCTGCTCGGCTCGATCCGGCTGCGCTCGGCGTCGACCGAGCGGTTCTCCGAGACCGACGACGTGCTCCTCGCGCAGCTCGCCCAGGTCGCCAGCGCCGCCCTCGAGAACGCCCGCCTCGCGGACCAGATCGCGACCGAGGAGTCGGCGCGATCGCGCGAGGAGCTGCTCGCCGGCATGTCCCACGAGATGAAGACTCCCATCGCGGTCATCGCCGGGCTCCTCGACACGCTCGACTTCGATCCCGACGACGAGGAGGACGCCGCCGTGCGCGAGGCGCTGCTGCGGCAGACGACGCGGCTCCGGTACCTGGTGCAGCGCTTCCTCGCCTACTCCGCACTCGAGGCCGGACGCGGAGTCCCCGTCCGTGTGGAACCGGTCGACGTGGGCGACGTCTGCCGGGCCGTCGTCCGGACGTTCCACGACCAGCGCGACCTGGTCGTCGAGGTCGACGAGGACCTGCCGGTCGCGCGGGGCGACCGGGAACGGATCGAGCTCGTCGTCTCCAACCTCGTGTCCAACGCGATCAAGTACTCACCCGGCGGCACCCCCGTCACGCTCTCGGCCCGACACGAGGACGGGCGCGTGCGGGTCGAGGTGCGCGACCAGGGCGACGGGATCGCCCCGCGGGACCTGTCCCGCGTCTTCGACCGCTTCCAGCGAGGGCCCAACGCGAAGGGCACCGACGGCACGGGGCTCGGGCTCTACCTCAGCCGTGCGCTCGTGGAGGCCATGGGGGGCGAGATCGGCGTCGGGTCGGGGTCCGGGGCCGGGAGCACGTTCTGGTTCAGCCTCCCGCCACTTCGGCTCGACTGACGCCGTCGGCAGCCTCGCCGAAGAAGACCCGTTCGCAGATCGGCCGGAAGTCCTCGAGCGACATCCGGTCGTACTCGGGGTCGAAGGCCGCCTGGTCCCACACGTCGGTGAACCGCTCGGCGTCCGCGAACCACGGCTCGTCGCGGTACTGCTCGCGCAGCTCCCGGCTCCCGCCGAAGTGGTGGTAGTAGTGGCGGCCCTGGAAGTCCTGGTGGGTCCGGACGATCTGGTACGTCGCGTCGCTGACCCACGGCCGCAGGATCTCGGCGGCGATGGCCGGATGGTTGACCATCGACACGGCCTTGCCGACGTCGTGGAGCAGGGCGGCGACGACCAGCTCGTCCGAGGCCCCGTCGCGCCTCGCCATGGTGGCCATCTGCAGCGCGTGGTCGAGCTGGGTCACGCCGAAGCCGCCGTCGATCTCGCCGAGTGCCTGGAGCATCCCGAAGAGCCGATCGACGACCTGGCGGTCATAGGTGACCGAGGCCGACGCGATGGTCATCCAGTCGTCCTGGGTGGACTCGTCCATCCGGGTGAAGGACGCGTTCATGCCGGTGTCTCCTCCGTTGGGGTGGTCCCGCGTCGACGACCGACGACTCCGAGCCCGTGCAGCGCCGACAGGAAGCGCTCCGGGCTGCGGAACGGCCAGTCGTGGTCGAGGGGGCGGCCGCTGTGGTCCTCGGCGATGTCGTGGAACGTCCCGCCCGTCTCGTCGGCGAGTCGCCGACCGAGGCTCGGCGGGAGGATCTGGTCGCTGCGGCCCCACAGCACGGACGTGGGCACCCGCTGCTCGGCGACCTGTCGTGCCTCGTCCACGAGGTCGAGCTGGTAACCCGACCAGCCCGCCGCCATCACGTTGCGAGGCCGGGTGAGGACGGTCTCCATGAAGCCGACCGCGCCCGGCCGGCTCACCAGGTTCGGGAAGGCCTTGGTGGGCTTCGCCATCCGCGCGAGCTCCTTGCGGCCCGGCGAGAGGGCGAGCGCGTTGACCAGGACGAGGTGCTCGACGCACGCGGACATCTGCGCGGCCAGGGCCAGCGCGAGCGCCCCGCCGTAGCTGTGCCCCACGATGGTCACACGCCCCAGGCGAAGGCGATCCAGCAGCGCCTCCAGCGCGTCGACGGTCCCCCGGAACGTCCACCCCCGACGCGGCTCCCGCATCCACCACGGCGCGATCACGAGTGCGTGGTCGGTGAGGGAGTCGATCACCGCCTGGTACGCGATCGGGGTCATCGCGAAGGCGTGGAGCAGCAGGATCGGGCGCCCGTGCCCGGACACCAGGGCCTGCAGGTGCGGGGGGACGGTGTCGTCTGGCCGGGCCACGATCAGCGCAGGATCGCGTCGGGGAAGGCGTCGCCCTGCTGCTCGAGCGCGATCCGGTACCGGTCGAGGGCCGACTCGGCGTCCTCGTACATCCAGACCTCGTCGTTGGGCCCGAGCAGCACGAGGCCTCCCTGCATGGCGAACAGGACCACCGTGTCGCCATCGTTGTCGTCGTGGACCTTCAGGGTGTGGACGGAGCCGGCGGGCTCGTGGACGTACGTGCCCGTCGTCGCGTCCCAGTCGTACTCGAGGTAGTGCCAGCGTCCCTGGATGGTCCAGGCGTGGACCGCGCCGAAGTGGCGGTGGCGCGGCAGCTCCACGCCGGGCGCGAAGCGGACGAGCAGCGTGTACTCGTTCGTCTCGAGGTTCGCGCGCAGGATCTTGACCGACAGCCCCTCCATCCAGATCGCCCACGGCAGGGACGCGGGATCGACCACCCGGGACTCGATCGGTGGCGTGGCGGTCAGGGACATCGCGGCTGCTCCTGTCGGTGCCGCCAAGCGTATCGGTGCGACCACCGAACCTGACAGCCGCGTCAGCCATCACCGGGCTAGCGTGCGGCTGCGCGGACGGACGGGGCGACGGGTGCTGAGCATCCACCAGGTGAGCATGCGGAGCATCCCGCTGGCCGCGCAGATCGACCTGCTGGACGAGCTCGAGGTCGGTGCCGTGGCGCTGTACGCGCCCTCGGTGCGCGCGGCCGGGGCGGACGCCACGCGCGAAGCCCTCGCAGCCGCCGGGATCAGCACGACGTCACTGCTCGCCCACACCCCCTTCGACCTCGCCGACCGCTCGAGCTGGGAGTCGCAGCGCCGCACCGCGCAGGAGCTCCTCGACCTCGCCGCATCGTTCGACGCGCCACTGTGCACCACGACGGGGCCCGCGATCGGCTGGCGGTACGTGGATGCCGCGACGGCGTTCGCCGAGCTGGTCCGGCCCCTGCACGGCCAGCTCCTGGTCGAGCAGACGAACCAGCTGCGCGTCGACCTCTCGTTCGTCTTCACGATCCGCGACGCGATCGCCCTCGGCAAGGCAACCGACCTCGGGATCGCGGCGGAGTTGCACGCGTGCTGGATGGAGCGGGAGATCGACGACCTCATCTCGCACCCCCGCATCCGTGCCGTCCAGGTGAGCGACTTCGTCGTGCCGACGCACCAGACGCCGGACCGGGCCGTGCCCGGCGACGGTGCCGTGCCGCTGGGTCGCCTGCTCGCACGGATCGGGCGAGGTGTGCCCATCGAGCTGGAGCTCGCCGGCCCACGGATCGACGCCGAGGGCGAGGCCAGCGCGGTACGCCGTGGCGTCGCGCACGTCCGCGCACTGCTCGGCTGACTCGGAGCCGGCCGCCCACGGGGTTGGCGGCGCCCGGGCCCGGCTGATAGAAACCTGACGGTCCGTCAGAAACTGCTGAACGAGGGGAACCCCATGGGGCTGCTGGACGGCAAGATCGCGATCGTGACGGGGGCCGGCGCAGGCCTCGGCCGGGCCCACGCGCTCGAGCTCGCCCGACACGGCGCGCGCGTCGTGGTCAACGACATCGGCGTGGCCCTCGACGGCTCGGACACCGGCGAGCGGCCGGCCGAGGCGGTCGCCAACGAGATCAACGCCGCCGGCGGCGAGGCCGTCGCGAACTTCGACGACATCGCGAGCTTCGCGGGTGCCGAGAGCCTCGTGACGCAGGCGATCGAGGAGTGGGGCCAGCTCGACATCGTCGTGAACAACGCCGGGATCCTGCGCGACCGCATGTCGTGGAACATCAGCGAGGAGGACTGGGACGCGGTCATCAACGTCCACCTCAAGGGCCACTTCGCCCCCTCCCACTTCGCGGCACGCCACTGGCGCGCCCGGTCCAAGGCCGGTGAGGCCGTCAGCGGCCGGATCATCAACACCTCGTCCGAGGCAGGGCTCTACGGCAACGTCGGCCAGTCGAACTACTCGGCCGCCAAGGCGGGTATCGCCGCGCTGACCATCACGATGGGGCGCGAGCTCTCGCGCATCGGCGTGACGGTCAACGCCATCTCCCCGCGCGCACTCACCCGCATGACCGAGAACCTCATGGGCCCCCTGGCCAACGTCGGTGACGGCGAGTGGTCGGCCGTGGCCCCGGAGAACGTCTCGCCCCTCGTCGCGTGGCTCGCGTCCGACGAGGCCGGCCACGTCAGCGGCCAGAACTTCGTCGTCTGGGGCGACTCGATCGAGCTCGCGTCCGGCTGGAAGGTCGTCGAGCAGGTCCAGGCCGGCGGTCGGGCGTGGCAGGCCGAGGAGCTGACCGACGCCATGAAGCAGCTGTTCGCCGAGCACGACCCCAGCGTTCCGCCGTTCGGCGCTGCGGCGCCCGCGGTCCAGCAGTAGCGTCGAGGGCCACCCAGGCCCCGCACCGGAGGACGACGCGTGCCGCTCGTCAGCGACCAGGTACGCCTCGCCGCCGAGCGCTTCCCCGATGTCGACGCCTACGAGGTGGTCGGCGTCGGGACCCTCTCCATGTCCGGGTGGGACCGCAGTGCCAGCCGCGCCGCGCGCCGCCTGATCGACGAGGGACTGCGGGCCCAGGAGCGCGTGGCGATCTGCTGCTCGCCCGGCGACGCCCTGGTGCACCTGCAGGCCTACATGGGCGTGCACAAGGCCGGCGGCGTGACCGTCCCGACCAACGTACGCCTGAGCACCAGGGAGCTCGCCCACATCTTCGGCCACAGCGAGCCGCGGGTGGTCGTCGCCAGCGACGAGCTGCTCCCGCGCGTCCGCGAGGCCGCCGCGGGTGTGGCCTCGATCCAGCGGATCGTCGCCGTGTCCGAGTGGGACGACTGGGTCGCCGACGACGACGAGGACGTCCAGGTCGCCCTGCCGGATGACGCGATGGCCGACCTGCTGTACACGTCGGGCACCACCGGACGACCCAAGGGCGTCGTGGCGCGCCACAACCGCGCGACCCAGATGCCGATCGGCCCGCCCGACGCCTGGACGGGGCTCAAGTGGTTCCACGCCTCGCCGCTGTTCACGTTCGCGGGCATCAGCTTCATCACCGTCCCACCGCGGATGGGGACCACCGGGCTGTACCTGCCGCGGTTCGACGCGGGCGAGTGGCTGCGCCTCGCCGAGGAGGAGCCCGTGCTCATGGGGTTCCTCGTCCCGTCGATGGTCGAGTTGATCGTGAACCACCCCGACTGGGGAGTACGCGACCTGTCGTCGATCGCGATGATCTCGATCGGCTCGGCCCCGATCGCACCCGCCACGCTCTACCGGTTCGCCGAGGGACTGCCGAACGCCGCGGTGTCCAACAGCTACTCGATGACCGAGGCCGGGGCGGCCTTCTGCGTCATGCCCAAGGGCGAGCTCCACAACCGGCCGGGCTCGGTCGGCCAGCCGATCCCACCGCTGGAGATCCGGATCGTCGACGAGGCCGGGGACGACGTCGCGACCGGGGACGTCGGAGAGGTCGTCATCCGCAACCCCGGCCGCGAGCGCGAGTACTTCAACGACGACGAGGCCACCGCCGAGACCTGGCAGGACGGGTGGCTCCACTCGGGCGACCTCGGCCGCTTCGACGAGGACGGCTTCCTCTACATCGTCGGGCGGATGAAGGACGTCATCATCCGTGGTGGCAACAACATCTACTGCCAGGACATCGAACACGTCCTCTACGAGCACCCGAACGTGCAGGAGGCGGCCGTGGTCGGCGTGCCGCACGATGTCCTCGGCGAGGACGTCGGCGCCGCCATCGTCGCGGTGGACGGTGCGGCGCTGACGGCAGACGACATCGCCGAGTGGTGCGAGGAACGGCTGGCCGACTACAAGCGACCACGCCACGTGCGGATCGTCGACGAGCTGCCCCGCAACGCGATGGGCAAGGTGCTCAAGCGCGAGCTCGTCAAGGACTTCTGAGCCGGAGGACGTCGTGCCACAGCTCGAGATCCGCCGCCACACGGCCAACGACGGGGACGCGCTCACGCGCGAGGGTGTCGCCGCCGCCGTGGCGATCGGCTCGTCGCTGACACGGCGGTACGCCATCGCCGTGTCGTCCGGCGCCCAGCGCGCAACGCAGACCGTCGGGTGCCTGCTGGCCGGTGCGGGCCTCGTGGTGCCGCGCGGAGTCGTCGTCCATCGCGGGATCCGCAGCGGCGACGAGGACCGCTGGCGCAAGGCCTTCTCGCTGTGCGGGTCCGGCCACCTCGACGACCTCGCGGAGGTCGACCCCGAGTGGGTCGACGTCGAGTCCGTGGCCCTCGGTGGCGCGCTGCGGGAGATCGCCGGGTGGCTGGAGGGTGACGAGGTCGCGCTCGTGGTCGGCCACTCCCCGACCAACGAGGCGGCCGTCCGCGGCCTGACCGGCGAGACCATCGATCCGCTCGGCAAGGGCGAGGGCGTCCTCGTCGACGTCACGATCGGCGGCGGTCGGGTCCTCGAGCGGCTCCCCGCCTAGGCCGTCGCGTCCACGGGACAGGGGTCGTCCGCGCCGGGCTCCCACGCGAAGACCCGGCGCGCCTTGCCGACCTCCTGTCGCGGGAACCCGCCCGGCGGGACGAGCGTGACGTCGATGCGGAGGCGGCAGCGTTCGAGCAGGCGTGCCTGCAGCACGTCACGGAGCTCATGGACGCGGCCGACGTCGGCCGAGCTCCGCAGCTCGGCCCGCACCTGCAGCTGGGGCATCGTCTCGCGCCGGTCGACGACGATCCCGTAGTGCGCGCCCACGGCCGGGTCGTCGAGCAGAACGGCCTCGATCTCACGCGGGAAGACGTTCACACCCCGGATGACCAGCATGTCGTCGACGCGACCCTGGAGGCGCTCGATCCGCCGATGGGTGCGCCCCGACGGGCAGGCATCGTCGACGAACCGCGTCACGTCACCCGTCCGGTAGCGCAGGATCGGCAGCGCCTCCTTGGTGAGCGTGGTGAGCACCAGCTCGCCGTACTCGCCCTCCGCCACCGGGTCCCCCGTGTCGGGGTCGACGATCTCGGGCAGGAAGTGGTCGTCGAACACGAACAGCGCGCCCTTGGACTCGCGCGCCTCCATCGCGACGCCGGGGCCGATGATCTCGCTGAGGCCGTAGATGTCACAGGCGTCGAACGACCCGGTGGCTGCGGACCAGTGGGCCTCCAGCTGCTCGCGGTACGCCTGCGACCACGGCTCCGCGCCGAAGATCCCGTACCGCACACCCAGCCGATCCATGAGGCCATCGGCCTCCGCCCGCTCGGCGAGCAGCATCGCGAAGGAGGGCGTCGAGCACAGCCCGACGGCGCCGAGGTCCTCGAGCAGCTGCACCTGCAGGCCCGTGTTGCCACCCGACGCGGGGACGGCACACGCCCCGAGCCGCTCCACGCCGTAGTGCAGGCCGAGGCCGCCGGTGAACAGGCCGTAGCCGTAGGCGACGTGGATGATGTCGTCGGCCGTGCCTCCGGCGCAGGCGATGGACCTCGCGTTGACCTCGGCGAACACCTCGATGTCGCCGGCCGTGTAGGCGACCACCGTGGGCTTGCCCGAGGTCCCGGACGAGGCGTGTACGCGCACGACGTCGTGCATCGGCACGGCGAGCATCCCGAATGGGTACGTGTCGCGCAGCTCGGCCTTGACCGTGAACGGGAGCTGGTGCAGGTCGTCGACGCCGCGGACGGACCCGACATCGACCCCGTCGAGCTTGCCGCGCCAGTAGGGCGAGTCGAGCTGGATCAGCCGTTGGAGCAGGGCCACCAGCCGGCGCGACTGCAGGTCGGCGCGGTCGGCCGGATCCATCGTCTCGAGGTCGGGCTGGAAGATCGTGGCCATGGCGCCCTCCTCCGGCTGCCGCGCCACGTCCTTGTAGCCGAGAAGCGGCCGCGGGTCAGGCGGTTGCTCCCACCGGGCCGAGCACGAGGTCGGCGACGCGCTGGCGATGCCACCCCTGCTGGCCCAGCAGCACGTCGTTGACCTTGGCCCGCTTGAAGTGCAGCTGCACGTGCGCGTCCCACGTGAACCCGACACCGCCGTGGATCTGGATGCTGTCGCCGGTCACGCCGATGGCGGCCTCGGCCGACCAGGACGCAGCGATGGCGGCCGCGCGCTCGCGGTCGTCCGCATCCTCGTCCGAGGTCCACGCGGCGTAGTGGACGCCCACACGGGCGAGCTCGACGCGCTGCAGCATCTCGGCGGCAAGGTGCTTCATGGCCTGGAACGCGCCGATCGGCCGGCCGAACTGCACCCGCTGATGCGAGTACTCGACCGCGAGCTCGAGCGCACGCTCGGCCGCGCCGACCGACTCGGCCGCCAGGAGCACGGCCGCATCGTCCAGCAGGCGGCGGATCGCGCCCTCGTCCGCGTCCAGCTGCCGCGCAGGCGTGCCGCGCAGCTCGAGGCGCGCGAGCTTGCGGCTCGGGTCGATGGTGGCCTGCAGGCTCGCATGGGGCTCCTCGACCAGGAAGGCGCCGAGGCCGTCGGGCGTGTGTGCGACCACGATCGCCCAGTCCGCGGTGTGCCCGTCGGGCACCGCCAGCTTCACGCCGTCGAGCGTCCACGTGCCACCCGCGGCCACGGCGGTCGTCCGGATGGCGTCGAGCGGGTCACGCGAGCCGCCCTCGTCGAGGGCGACCGTGCCACGGCTCGTGCCGTCGGCGAGTCCGGCCAGGAGCTCCTGGGCGCCGAAACGCCCCGCGGCGAGCGTCGCCAGGCCAGCCGAGGACCAGAAGGGCCCAGGCAGTGGGAGCCGACCCATCTCCTCCATGAGGATGATGGCATCGACGAGGCCGAGTCCGAGGCCGCCGTGCTCCTCGGGAACGAGGACGCCGGTCCAGCCGAGCGACGCGAACATCGACCACGCCTCGGCGCTGATCCCGGCGTCGGTGTCGGCGAGTTCGCGGACACGGTCCGGCGGGAACTCCTTCTCGAGGGCGTCGCGGACCGACTGGCGGAACGCCTGCTGCTCCTCCGAGAACTGGAAATCCACGCGCGCCCTCCACATCGAACCCGCACGCGACGACCCTGACGCGTGTGTCAGTCATGCTAGCGTCGGGGCGGACGACCTGACGAGGTGTCAGGACAGGGAGGCAGCCGGGTGGACTTCGCCTACACGCCCGAGGACGAGGCGTTCCGCGAGGAGCTTCGGACGTTCCTCGAGGAGAACCTGCCGGACTTCAAGGACGGCGCGGAGATCGTCGACCCCTGGCTTCCGCGCACGTTCGCACGTCGCAAGGCCTGGCAGCGCCGCATGCACGAGCACGGCTGGGCGGCCATCAACTGGCCGAAGTCCTGGGGTGGCCGTGAGGCCACGATCATGCAGAACTTCATCTACTCCGAGGAGATGGCACGGGCGAAGGCCCCGGGCATCCTCAACGCCGTCGGCATCTGGCACATCGGGCCGATGATCCTCCACCACGGCACCGACGAGCAGGCCCAGAAGTGGTGCCCGGGGATCCTGACGGCCGACGAGGTCTGGTGTCAGGGCTTCACCGAGCCCGAGGCGGGCAGCGACCTGGCGAACCTGCGGACGATGGCGATCCGCGACGGCGACCACTACGTCGTCAACGGGCGCAAGATCTGGACGACGACCGCCCACCTCGCGGACTGGGGCCTCTTCCTCTTCCGCACCGATCCCACCGCACTGGAGCGTGGCAGCAAGCACGAGGGCATCACGGCGTTCATCGTCGACATGAAGACGCCCGGCATCACCGTCACGCCGATCCGCGACCTCGTCGACGAGGAGTCGTTCTGCGAGGTGGTGTTCGAGGACGCACGCATCCCGGTCGAGCACCGGCTGGCCGGCGACGGCGAGGGCTGGCTCGTCGCGATGGGCACGCTCGAGCACGAGCGTGTCGGCACGGCCGGCCTCAGCGTCACCATGGCCACCGAGCTCAACGACGTCATCGAGCGCACACGTGAGCTCAACCCGGAGGCGCTCGACGACCCGCTCCTGCGGGATCGCATCGCACGCGCCTTCACGCAGGTGGAGCTGACGCGGCTCCTCAACGCCCGAGCGCTGTCGAAGATCCTCAACGGGCAGAAGAACTGGCCCGAGGTACCGCTCGCGAAGCTGCAGTGGAGCTACCTCGCCCAGACGCTCGCCGAGCTCAACGTCGATCTGCTCGGGCCACGCGCGCTGCTGCTCAAGGACAGCGAGGACGCGGTGGACAACGGCCAGTGGGCACGCCTGTACGCCTACCAGCGGTACACGTCGATCGGGGCCGGCACCACCGAGGTCCAGAAGAACATCATCGCGGACCGTGCCCTGAAGATGCCGAAGAAGCCGCGGAAGCCCGAGGCCTGAGCGTGGACGTCAAGCGCAGCGTCGCCATCGTCACCGGCGCGTCGAGTGGGATCGGCGCCGCCACTGCGGAGGCGTTGGCCAGGCAGGGTTCGCGTGTGGTCGCCGTGGCGCGACGCAAGGATCGCCTCGACGAGGTCGTCGAGCGCTGCCGGGCCCACTCCCCCGACTCGTTCGCCCACCCGGCGGACATCGGCGACAGGGACTCGGCCGAGGGGATCGTTGCGGCGGTGCACGAACGCTTCGGGCACGCCGACATCCTCGTCAACAACGCCGGCATGCCCCACCGCGTCCGGGCCTCCGAGGCCTCCGTCGAGGACATCGACGAGGTCATGCGGGTCAACTTCCTCGGGGCCGTGTGGGTCACGATGGCCGCGCTGCCGAGCATGCTCGAGCGACGCTTCGGAGGCGTCGTGAACGTGACGTCGGTGGCCGGGGTCATGCCGGTGCCCAACGAGGCGGGCTACGGCGCGTCGAAGGCGGCGCTGTCACGGTGGAGCGAGGGCCTGGCGGTCGATCTCGCCGACACCGGCGTGTACGTCGGTGTCGTGGCGCCCGGCCCGATCGACACCGAGATCTGGGACCGCGGCAAGGGCGAGGCCCACTACAAGGGCAGGCTCTACCCGCCCACCGTCGTCGCCGACGCGATCGTCGGCGCCCTGCGACACGAGCGCCCCTACGTCACGGCACCGCGCCAGTACGGCGTCGTCACCGCGAGCTACTCGCTGCTCCGCCGACCGATCCGCGCGGGCATGCAGCGGTTCAGGGACCGCAACGAACGCGACTAGCCGGAGGCGCGACGGATCTGGCGGGCGTAGAACCGGGGCGCGAACGGGCGCATGACCGGCGCGAGCGCGGCGAGGGGCGCGACGTTGATGTCGATGCGCCTGCCACCGAGTCCGTCGACGGTCGCTCGAGCGACCTGCTCCGGACGTCGGCGCACCGCCCGGGGCGGCAGTGGCATGCCGTCCTCGACCGCCGACCGGCCGAGCGGTGTGTCCACCCAGCCGGGGTAGACGGTGTGGGCGTACACACCGCTGCCATGGCACTCGTGGGCCACCGTGTCCACGAAGGCGCTGAGGGCTGCCTTGCTCGCGCCGTAGGCCCCGGTCATCGGGGTCGGTGCCCGCCCCTGGTCCGACGACAGGTAGGCGAGGTAGCCCCGCCCGCGCGCATGCATCCCCGGCAGGACCGCGAGCGTCGCCGTGACGGCCGTGAGCAGGTTCGTCTCGAGGATCCGGCGGTAGTGGTCGAGGTCGGCGTCCAGCGTCGCTCGGCGCTCCTCGATGCCCGCCGCGTGGATCAGCACGTCCACCGAGCCGTGGACGGCTTCCGCTTCGGCGAGCATGGCGCGCGCCGCGGGCGCGTCCGTCAGATCGCAGGCCACCGCGCGGTGGCCGTCGCCCGGCAGCGTCGCGACGACGCCCTCGAGGAGTGCCGCGCGCCGGGCGACCGCCGTGACTCGAGCGCCCCTTCGTGCCAGCTCCGAGGCGATCGCTGCCCCGAGCCCGGACGATGCGCCGAGCACGACCGCCGCCAGGTCTCGCACGTCCGCCATGGAGGCCCTCAGCGCGGCAGGCCGAGGAGGCGCTCGGCGATGATGTTGCGCTGGATCTCGGACGTCCCGCCCGCGATCGTGTTCGCGAACGACCGCAGCCACAGCAGCGACCACGACCCGCGGTCGTAGCTCATGCCGCCGGGGTCGTCGGAGACGTCGACGGCGGCGGCACCGCGCACCTGCATGCCGGCGTCGGCGAGTCGCTGCTGGACCTCGGACGAGTAGAGCTTGAGGATCAGGTGCTCGGGGGCGAGCTGTCCGTGCCTGGCCGTCGCGAAGCCCTTGTAGCCGAGGAACCACACCGCCTGGGCGTCGGTGTAGAGCCGCCCCACGGTCTCCCGGAACGCCGGGTCGTCGCCACGTCTCGAGCCGTCGGGGAGCACGTCGTCCGCGAGCGCCAGGAGGTTGGCGAGGTTGCGCTCGATGGCCGTGGCCTGCATCACCCAGAGCATCGCGCGCTCGTGCCCGAGCGAGCCCATCGCCATCGCCCACCCGCGGTTCAGCTCGCCGACGAGGTTGTCGCGCGGGACGCGGACCTCGTCGAAGAACACCTCGTTGAAGTCGGCGTGGTCGGGGGCCGTGAGCTCGGGCAGGGGGCGACAGGTGATGCCCGGGGCATCCATCGGCACGATCACGACCGAGATGCCCTTGTGCCTGGGCGCGTCCGGGTCGGTGCGCACGAAGGCCAGGCAGACGTCCGCGTGATGGGCGCCGGAGGTCCAGACCTTCTGGCCGCTGATGACGAACTCGTCGCCCTCGACGAGCGCTCGCGTGCTCAACGCGGCGAGGTCCGAGCCCGCGCCCGGCTCGCTCATGCCGACGCACCAGGAGATCTCCGCTCGCAGGGTCGGCAGCAGCCACTGCGCCTTCTGCTCCTCGGTGCCCTCGTCGTACAGCGACGGAGCGACGATGCCGAGGCCCTGCGGGTTGGCCGAGCGCGCCACGTGCAGCTTCGAGAACTCCTCGAAGTAGACCATCACCTGCTCCGGCGTCGCGTTGCGACCGCCGAACTCGGGACCCCAGCCGGGCACGAGCCAGCCATCGTCGAACGCCCGGCGCTGGAAGCGCACGGCCCACGCCGGAAGGTGGGCCGAGGACTCGCGCGGCTCTGCGGCGACGTCGTCCTCCGACGGCGCGTGCGCGTCGAGCCAGCTCCGCAGCTCGTCGCGGAACTCCTCGGTCGCGGCGTCGTAGCGCAGCCTCACAGGTGCGCCACGAGCTCGGGAACGTCGGTGAGGTGGTTCAGCAGGTCGTTGAGGTGCGTGCAGCCGGCGATGCCCGCGAGCTCGCGCTTCACGGCGTCGCGGATGTCGGGGGCGCGCGTCCCGACGAGGGCGGCGACCCTGGGCGCGGCGAGCGGGCACTCGCCGTAGGGCAGGACGTGGGGGCGGGCGACGATCTCGGTCAGCCGGAGGTCGGCGTCGAACCAGCCGCCGACCGTGTACTCGTGCAGCACGACCTCGGTCCCCTCGCGGTCGGCGTAGGAGTCGCGGAACGTCGCGTCGAGCACGACCTCGTCGCCGACGCGTGTCACGTCCATGCGTCGACGTCGGCGCATCTGGTGCGGCGCGAGCACCGGCATCTCGTGCCAGGCGGCCGGGTCGTCGGGCCGTGCGAGGTCCGGGGCGGGCGGACAGTCGACCGTGGGCCCGCCCTCGGCGGCGCTGACCCGCGCGACCATCGTCCCGTCGGCGCGCCAGCCGGAGCAGACGTCTGCGACGCGCTGGAGGACCGGGGCCGGGATGATGTTGCCCGGAGGGGCGCCGGCCTCGGCCATGCCGCGCATGATGGCGTACCCCGAGATCAGCGTGATCGTCGGGAGGTCGAGGGCCAGGGCGAACAGCGCCGTGCCCGCGTGCGAGGCCGCTGCCTCCCCCAGCCGGGCCCGGAACCCCCGGTGGAGCATGGACCCCACGAGGGCCTCGAGCTCCTTCGCGCCGGGTTCGGAGGCGATCCTGGCGAGCCGGCCACCGGGATCGGTCGTGGCCTCGATGACGGCCTGGTCGACGACGTCCTCGCCGTCAGCCGTCGTGCGGAGGTCACGCGCCCTGGCCGAGATGCGTGACGCGAGGCGGGTGGCGAGGTCGACGTAGCTGCCCTGCCAGTCGAGGTCGTCCGGGTCGGGGTGGACCAGCGCGAGGTCGAGGCTGGTCGTACGGCGAACCGATGGGACACGCCGGTCGAGCGTGTGGCGCGAGGGGTCCCGGGGTGCCTCGAGGATGTCCGGCTGCGGTATCTGACGACCTTTCAGGTCCGCGGCGCCGGACGCTACGGTTCCCTGACACGCGCGTCAAGGTTGCGGCGCGCGACCACCACGGGGATGGAGCCGAACTTGCCCGAGCACGCGCCCGACACCGCCGCCAACCTGCCCTGGGCGACCTTGCGGCAGTCCCCGCCGGAGACGCTCGGCGACGTCGACCGCACGTGGTACGACGAGGCCACGCAGACCATGCCGCGCGAGCAGCTGCTACAGCTCCAGCTCGACCGGGCCCGGGTCGCAGTCGACCGGGCACTCAC
Source organism: Nitriliruptorales bacterium (assembly GCA_041591915.1). Classification (GTDB taxonomy): domain Bacteria; phylum Actinomycetota; class Nitriliruptoria; order Nitriliruptorales; family Nitriliruptoraceae; genus JBFHRB01. The sequence continues at coordinate 1,863 of JBFHRB010000001.1, read as the reverse complement.
CCGGCCGATCCCGTTCTTCGCGCGCAAGCTCGCCGAGGCGGGCATCGAGTCGGCCGCCGACCTCGGGACGATCGAGGACCTCGATGCCGTCCCGCTCACCGTCAAGGACGAGCTGCGTGAGTCCGAGGCGGAGCACCCGCCGGTCGGCGACTACCGCGGCACCGAGCTGCGCGACAACGTCCGCATCGGCACGTCAACGGGGACGACCGGGACGCCCACGCACTCGCTGTGGACGCGCAACGACCTGCTCGTGGACTACGAGCTCGGGGCGAGGATGTTCTGGAGCCAGGGCGTGCGGCCCGGGATGGTCATGACGCACGCCCACCCCGCCTACCTGTACGCGGGTGGGCCGATGCTGCAGGGCGTCTACGAGCACCTCGGTTGCCTGTCGGTGTGGGTGCCGCCGCCGGAGACCGACGAGCTGGCCGAGCAGGGACTGCGCTTCTGGGAGCGCGTCACGCCGGACCGCCCCTTCATGGGCTTCGCGACCGGGCGGTTCTTCGAGGTCGCCGGCAAGCTCGGCCTCGACCCGAAGAGCGTGGGCCTCGACTTCAGCAACGCCCCGCAGCTCAACGTGCCGGGCGAGCCCATGGGCCTCATGACCTGCGGCGCGGAGGCACTCCCGTACGCGGGGGTCAGCGTGCCCGGCGTCAGCGGCGCCTACGTCCCCGACGACTACAGCTACATCCAGGCCGTCGATCCCGACACCGGCAGGTCCGTCCCGGACGGCGAGTGGGGCCATCTGGTCGTGACCACGTTCGGTCGCGACAACTTCCTCGTCCGCTACGACCTCGAGGAGGCGGTCAAGGTCGACCGCTCCCAGGGCCACAGCGACTGCACGCACGCCCGCGGGTGGTGGGGTGGTCGGTTCAAGGACCTCGTCCGAGTGCAGGGCAAGGCGCTGCTGCCGCTCGAGATCGAGTCGGCGCTGCGAACGGTCCGTGCGATCCGCAAGCCGAGCCTCGAGTACCAGGTGGTCCGGCCCGCGCCCGACGCGCGCGACCTGCCCCTCGTCGTGCGGGTGGAGGTCGGCGAGGGCGCCGGCGAGGACCGCACCTCACTCGCCAACGAGGTCGCGGCTGCGCTCGAGGGTTCGCTGGGCGTCAAGGCGGACGTCGAGGTCCTCGACCGCGAGGCCCTGCCGCGTTCCGGCTACAAGGCCCAGCGCATCCTCGACGCCGGCTGAACGGCGAACGGCCGAGCGGCCGACCCGAAGGCCGACCGCTCGGTCCCGTGCCCCTCCCGCCAGGGGCGTGGAGAGCCTCTAGAGGCTCGGCGACCCGGACGGGGCGCTGGGGAGGTCGACGGGGCTGACGTCCTGCACGAACTTCTTCGTCGTGTTGGTGGTGTTCTCCCGCCACTTCGCGCCCGGACCCTCCGGGTCCGTCTGGTTGTCGACCTGCGCCTGGACCTGGTCGTCGGTCTCACCGAGCTCCTCGTCGACCTTGGCCTGGACCTCGGCCGTCTCCTGGTTGACCTTCTGCACGGCAGCGGCCGCCTCGGAGATCGCCTTCTGCTTCACGGCGCCGGCCTCGGCGAGCACCTTCTGCTTCGCCGCCTCGGCCTCGGCGAGGACCTTGGCTGCCGTTGCGTTGGCCTCGGCCTCGATCGCGGCCTTCATGGCCATGAGCTCGGCCTCGAGGCCGCTGGGACCGTTCTCGACCGTGTCCTTCACGTCCTGGACCTGGGCCTCCACGTAGGGCTTCGCGATGTCGGCGACGCCGGGGCGCTTCTGCGCCTCGTCGTAGTACTTCTGGTTGTTGTCGTTGACGTCCCGACCGAACTGGCGTGCGCGGTCGCTGCGGGCCCGGATCTCGTCGACGACCGTGAACGGGTCCGTCGAGAGCGCCTGGTCGATCACGC